>NZ_JACDRR010000001.1:1867-4946 GCF_013449375.1 Pectobacterium sp. CFBP8739
TTGCTCTTTAACAATCTGGAACAAGCTGAAAATTGAAACATGACAGCTGAACATGCATTGATGCCTACGGGTGTGAATGGTGCATCAGTCTGTCAATGAGTCTCTCAAATAATCGCAGCACGAATGTGTCTTCAAGACATCTTCGGGTTGTGAGGTTAAGCGACTAAGCGTACACGGTGGATGCCTAGGCAGTCAGAGGCGATGAAGGGCGTGCTAATCTGCGATAAGCGTCGGTAAGCTGATATGAAGCGTTATACCCGACGATACCCGAATGGGGAAACCCAGTGTGTTTCGACACACTATCATTAACTGAATCCATAGGTTAATGAGGCGAACCGGGGGAACTGAAACATCTCAGTACCCCGAGGAAAAGAAATCAACCGAGATTCCCCCAGTAGCGGCGAGCGAACGGGGAAGAGCCCAGAACCTGAATCAGTTTGTGTGTTAGTGGAAGCGTCTGGAAAGTCGCACAGTAAAGGGTGATAGTCCCGTACACAAAAATGCACAGATTGTGAGTTCGATGAGTAGGGCGGGACACGTGACATCCTGTCTGAATATGGGGGGACCATCCTCCAAGGCTAAATACTCCTGACTGACCGATAGTGAACCAGTACCGTGAGGGAAAGGCGAAAAGAACCCCGGCGAGGGGAGTGAAATAGAACCTGAAACCGTGTACGTACAAGCAGTGGGAGCCTACTTGTTAGGTGACTGCGTACCTTTTGTATAATGGGTCAGCGACTTATATTCTGTAGCAAGGTTAACCGTTTAGGGGAGCCGCAGGGAAACCGAGTCTTAACTGGGCGTTAAGTTGCAGGGTATAGACCCGAAACCCGGTGATCTAGCCATGGGCAGGTTGAAGGTTGGGTAACACTAACTGGAGGACCGAACCGACTAATGTTGAAAAATTAGCGGATGACTTGTGGCTGGGGGTGAAAGGCCAATCAAACCGGGAGATAGCTGGTTCTCCCCGAAAGCTATTTAGGTAGCGCCTCGTGAATTCATCTTCGGGGGTAGAGCACTGTTTCGGCTAGGGGGTCATCCCGACTTACCAACCCGATGCAAACTACGAATACCGAAGAATGTTATCACGGGAGACACACGGCGGGTGCTAACGTTCGTCGTGAAGAGGGAAACAACCCAGACCGCCAGCTAAGGTCCCAAAGTCATGGTTAAGTGGGAAACGATGTGGGAAGGCATAGACAGCCAGGATGTTGGCTTAGAAGCAGCCATCATTTAAAGAAAGCGTAATAGCTCACTGGTCGAGTCGGCCTGCGCGGAAGATGTAACGGGGCTAAACCATGCACCGAAGCTGCGGCAGCGACACTTAGTGTTGTTGGGTAGGGGAGCGTTCTGTAAGCCTGCGAAGGTGGCCTGTGAGGGTTGCTGGAGGTATCAGAAGTGCGAATGCTGACATAAGTAACGATAATGCGGGTGAAAAACCCGCACGCCGGAAGACCAAGGGTTCCTGTCCAACGTTAATCGGGGCAGGGTGAGTCGACCCCTAAGGCGAGGCTGAAAAGCGTAGTCGATGGGAAACAGGTTAATATTCCTGTACTGGGTGTTACTGCGAAGGGGGGACGGAGAAAGCTAGGTTATCCGGGCGACGGTTGTCCCGGTTTAAGCGTGAAGGTGGGTGACTTTGGTAAATCCGGGTCATCGTTAACACTGAGGCGTGATGACGAGTCACTACGGTGATGAAGTAACTGATGCTACGCTTCCAGGAAAAGCCTCTAAGCTCCAGGTAACACCGAATCGTACCCCAAACCGACACAGGTGGTCAGGTAGAGAATACTCAGGCGCTTGAGAGAACTCGGGTGAAGGAACTAGGCAAAATGGTGCCGTAACTTCGGGAGAAGGCACGCTGGTGTAAGGTGAAGTCCCTTGCGGATGGAGCTGAGACCAGTCGAAGATACCAGCTGGCTGCAACTGTTTAATAAAAACACAGCACTGTGCAAACACGAAAGTGGACGTATACGGTGTGACGCCTGCCCGGTGCCGGAAGGTTAATTGATGGGGTCAGCCGCAAGGCGAAGCTCTTGATCGAAGCCCCGGTAAACGGCGGCCGTAACTATAACGGTCCTAAGGTAGCGAAATTCCTTGTCGGGTAAGTTCCGACCTGCACGAATGGCGTAATGATGGCCAGGCTGTCTCCACCCGAGACTCAGTGAAATTGAACTCGCTGTGAAGATGCAGTGTACCCGCGGCAAGACGGAAAGACCCCGTGAACCTTTACTATAGCTTGACACTGAACCTTGAGCCTTGATGTGTAGGATAGGTGGGAGGCTTTGAAGTGTGGACGCCAGTCTGCATGGAGCCGACCTTGAAATACCACCCTTTAATGTTTGATGTTCTAACGTAGGCCCGTAAACCGGGTTGCGGACAGTGTCTGGTGGGTAGTTTGACTGGGGCGGTCTCCTCCCAAAGCGTAACGGAGGAGCACGAAGGTTAGCTAATCCTGGTCGGACATCAGGAGGTTAGTGCAAAGGCATAAGCTAGCTTGACTGCGAGAGTGACAGCTCGAGCAGGTGCGAAAGCAGGTCTTAGTGATCCGGTGGTTCTGAATGGAAGGGCCATCGCTCAACGGATAAAAGGTACTCCGGGGATAACAGGCTGATACCGCCCAAGAGTTCATATCGACGGCGGTGTTTGGCACCTCGATGTCGGCTCATCACATCCTGGGGCTGAAGTAGGTCCCAAGGGTATGGCTGTTCGCCATTTAAAGTGGTACGCGAGCTGGGTTTAGAACGTCGTGAGACAGTTCGGTCCCTATCTGCCGTGGGCGTTGGAAGATTGAGAGGGGTTGCTCCTAGTACGAGAGGACCGGAGTGAACGCACCACTGGTGTACGGGTTGTGATGCCAATTGCATTGCCCGGTAGCTAAGTGCGGAAGAGATAACCGCTGAAAGCATCTAAGCGGGAAACTTGCCTCGAGATGAGTCTTCCCTGGACACTTGATGTCCCTGAAGGGCCGTTGAAGACGACGACGTAGATAGGCTGGGTGTGTAAGCGTAGCGATACGTTGAGCTAACCAGTACTAATGACCCGAGAGGCTTAACCTTACAACACCGAAGGTGTTTTG
>NZ_JACDRR010000010.1:0-341906 GCF_013449375.1 Pectobacterium sp. CFBP8739
CTGCTCCACCCCGCGTCCGTGGATGCGCACTATACTCTCCATAAGCATTGATGCAACCTATTTCTCTAAAAAACGCGGTATTTGGCTGTCAGGTGATTGATTTACCGCCTTGTAGGCTATTTTGTGACCGCAATGTGGCGGTGGGAGGAAACCCCACCTTTTACTGTGCGCGTGCCGAACGGGATACGCGCGATCCGTGGATTTATGTGCTGTCCCATTCCTTTCTCGATAGCCGTTTGTTATCGTTCGACGGTAAATTTTTTGATGTAAAAAGCGAGCGCAAAGATGAAGGGACGGTGGGGAAAATATGTGCTGACCGCAGTGGTCATTGCCATTCTGGCAGGGTGTCAATCTCGGCCAACCGATCGCGGGCAGCAATATAAAGATGGCCACCTCAACCAGCCTCTGGAATTGGTGAATGAGCCGAATGCCAAGGGTAAACCCGTCAATGCACGGGATTTCATGACTCAGGTTTCTGAAATCCGCTCGGCGTCACCGAGTCTCTATACGCGCAATAATACAACCTTTCAGGCGATTGAAAACTGGATGATGTCTGGGGCTGATACTCGTGAACTGAGCAAGTTTGGCCTGAACGCCTGGCAGATGGAAGGCGTCGATAACTTCGGCAACGTGCAGTTCACCGGTTACTACACGCCAGTGCTACAGGCGCGCCATACTCGTCAGGGTGAATTCCGCCATCCTTTATATGCCATGCCATCAAAGGGCAGAAAGAACAGTCGGCTACCGGATCGTGCTGGCATTTATGCTGGTGCACTGGATGACAGGCTGGTTCTCGCCTGGACTAACTCGCTGGTCGATAACTTCATGATGGAAGTGCAGGGCAGCGCCTATATTGATTTTGGCGATGGACGCCCGCTGACGTTCTTCGGCTATGCCGGTAAAAACGGCCATGCCTACCGCAGTATTGGTAAAGTGCTGATCGATCGGGGTGAAGTCCCGCGTGAAGAGATGTCTATGCAGGCCATTCGCAAGTGGGCGGAGCAGCATTCCGAGTATGAAGTCCGGGAATTGTTTGAGCAGAATCCTTCTTTTGTGTTCTTTAAACCCATGATGTCCGCGCCTGTGAAAGGGGCAAGTGCCGTGCCGCTGGTGGCGAAAGCCTCTGTTGCCTCTGACCGTTCACTGATTCCGGCGGGCACCGCTTTGTTAATGGAAGTGCCGCTGTTGGATAATGTGGGTAAATTTACTGGCAAGTATGAAATGCGCCTGATGATTGCACTGGATGTCGGCGGGGCGATTAAAGGCCAGCACTTCGATATGTATCAGGGCATTGGGCCAGATGCAGGGCATTCGGCTGGCTTCTATAACCACTATGGGCGGGTCTGGGTATTGAAGAGTGCGCAAAGCAGCCCAGCGAACGGTTCAGGTTCTTCACTGCTGGTTAATTATCAACAAAACTGATTCTTCTCTGAGGTTGTCATGGCGATTAAACGTTATCCGCATCTTGCGCATTGGGGCGCGTTTACCGCTGTGGTGGAAGATGGCAGGCTGATCCGATGTGAGCCCTTTGCGGGCGATCCCGCTCCTTCCCCTATGCTCGATTCCATCGTGCCGCTGGTGTATTCCGACCGACGTATCCGTCGGCCTTCGGTGCGGCGTTCCTGGCTCCAGAAACGTGAGAATAGCGACAGAACGCTGCGTGGCCGAGAAGACTTTGTTGAAGTGGATTGGGATGTGGCGCTCGATCTGGTTGCGCAGGAGAATCGCCGTATTCGCGATCGCTACGGTGCGGATGGCCTGTTTGCCGGTTCCTACGGCTGGTCATCTGCCGGGCGCTATCACCATGCGCGTTCTCAGGTACGACGTTTCTATTTCTCCGGCGGTGGCGCGGTCGATCAGCAGGGGAATTACAGCTGGGGCGCAGCGCAGTTCTTCCTGCCGTACGTGATTGGCACCTTCCATCCTCTGACGGGCAAGGTGACGGAATGGCGCAGCGTCGCCGAGCACTGTGATATTTTCCTCGCGTTTGGTGGTCTGGCGCTGAAAAACGCGCAGGTGGCCTCCGGCGGTGCTGGGCACCACACCTTGAAGCCCGCGCTGGAAACGCTGGTGGCGAAAGGGATTCCGGTCATTAACATCAGCCCGATGCGCGATGACTGCCCTGAATTTGTGAATGCCGAGTGGATTCCAATCCGTCCGAATACTGATGTCGCTCTGATGCTGGCGCTGGGCTATGAGATTCAGCGTTTGGGCGCTGACGATAAGGATTTCCTGCAACGCTACTGTGTTGGTTACGAGCAACTGAGTGACTACTTGCATGGTCGCGGCGATGGCGTGGTGAAAACGCCCGAATGGGCCAGCGACATCACGGGCATTCCCGCTGAACGTATTCGGCGTCTGGCGCAGCAGTTGATCGGTGTGCGCAGCTTTATTACCTGTTCTTACTCTGTGCAGCGCGCGCATCGCGGTGAGCAGCCATACTGGATGATGATTGCGCTGTCTTCGATGTTGGGGCAAGTGGGGTTGCCCGGCGGCGGATTCTCCTTCGGTCATGGTTCGATGAATAGCGTGGGCAACGAGCGTATTTCAACGCCTGCGCCAGCTTCGCCTTCCAGCCCGAATGCGGGGCGAGCGATCCCCGTGGCGCGCATTGCCGATATGCTCTTGCATCCCGGTACGCCTTATACCTTTCAGGGCGAAACCCATACTTATCCCGATATTCATCTGATTCACTGGGCGGGCGGTAATCCGTTCCATCATCACCAGCAGTTGAACCGTCTGGTGGACGGCTGGCGCAAACCGGATACGGTGATTGTGCAGGATATCGTCTGGACGCCAGCCGCGCAGATGGCGGATATCGTACTGCCCGTGACGACCACGTTGGAGCGTAATGATATCGGTGGGTCGTCCCGCGATCGCTTTATTTTTGCCATGCATCAGGCGATTACGCCGCAGCATCAGGCGCGTAATGACGTGGATATCTTCAACGAGTTGGCGGAACGCTTGGGTTATGGCGACACGTTCACGCAAAATCGCAGTGAGTGGCAGTGGTTAGAACACCTTTATGACGAGTGCCGTTCAAGACAGCGAGGCGTTGCTGATAACTGGCCGTCATTCGAGGATTTCTGGCAGCAGGGATATGTCGAAATCCCGATGGATGAAAAGCCATTTGTGTTCTTTGAGGATTTCCGCCGCGATCCGCAGCAGCATGCACTCAGCACGCCCAGTGGTAAAATTGAACTGTTTAGCTCCGCGATTGCCAGCTATGGCTATGCCGATTTTGCACCGCACCCAGAGTGGCAGCCTCCCGTTGAATGGCTGGGAGCCAAAAGCACGGAAGAATGGCCGCTGCACTTTATCTCCATTCAGCCGTCCGACCGTTTGCACAGCCAACTGGCCGCGACGCCGCAGGTTGCCGCGAATAAAACCGCAGGAAAAGAGACGCTTTACATGCACCCGCAGGATGCTGCTGCGCGGGATATCGCCGACCGTTCGCAGGTGGAAGTTAGAAATGCGCGTGGTCGTATTCTGGCTGGCGTACAGATTACTGACGGCGTCACGCCGGGCGTGGTGATTATGTCCACCGGTGCCTGGTTTGAGCCTGGATTTGGTCAGAAAACGTGGCATCCGGTTGAACAGTCTGGCAATGCGAATGTACTGACGCTGGATATCGGCACGTCGCCGCTCACACAGGGGCCGAATGCCATGAGCTGTCTGGTAGATGTCGTGCGGATTTAGCGCTATCCTGAGCCGCTTTTTTCGCTGTGTTATTCTTCTGTGATTTTGTTTTCGTAAGGTTGGTTGAATGAGTACGCAATTATCCGAAGCCTATTTGCAACGTTTCGGCGGCACCGCGCGGTTATATGGTCAACAGGCGCTGGCGTTGTTTTCCCAGGCTCACGTTTGCGTGATTGGCATTGGTGGCGTCGGTTCCTGGGCGGCTGAGGCGCTGGCGCGTACCGGCATCGGCGCGATTACGCTTATCGATATGGATGATGTGTGCGTCAGTAATACCAACCGCCAGATCCATGCGCTGCGTCAGCACACTGGGCAGTCGAAGACGGAAGTGATGGCGGAACGTATTCTGGCGATCAACCCGGAATGTCGCGTCACCTGCGTGGATGATTTCATTAGCGCGGAAAACGTGGCCGAGCTGCTCGATAAAAACTTCAGCTATGTGATTGATGCCATCGACAGCGTACGCCCGAAGGCGGCGCTGCTCTCTTACTGTCGCCGCTATAAGATTCCAGTGGTGACAACCGGCGGTGCAGGTGGGCAGATCGATCCGACTCGGATTGAAGTGGTCGATCTGGCGAAAACGATTCAGGATCCGCTGGCGGCCAAGCTGCGCGAGCGGTTAAAGCATGATTTTAACGTGGTGAAGAACAGCAAAGGAAAGCTGGGGATCGACTGCGTGTTTTCCAGCGAGCCGCTGGTTTATCCGCAGCCTGACGGTTCCGTTTGTGCCTCGCGCAGTACGGCAGATGGCGTAATGCGTATGGATTGTGCGTCAGGCTTTGGCGCCGCGACGATGGTCACCGCAACCTTCGGGTTTGTTGCAGTATCCCATGCGTTGAAGAAGATGATGGCGAAAAGGGAAAGAGCATCTGCGACGTAACAGGTGTTTGTGACAAAATAAAGCCTGTGGTGCAGAAGTCGCGCGAATCTTGCTATTTTCCCGTTGCTTCGTGTTCCGCAATGTCTCGGATTCTGGCGGTCAACGCAGCCAGCCCGCTTGAACGTGAAGCGCTGAGCTGAGCGCGTAACCCCAGCATGTCAAAGAGCGCCAGCGGATCGTGCTGCAATAGCGTATCTGGCGTTTTTCCCTCAACGGCGGTTAGCAACACCGCCAGTAATCCCCGTACGATGCGTCCGTCGCTGTCACCGTAAAAATGCAAGCTGCCATCTTCCTGACGTTGATAACCCAGCCAGACGCGATTTTCACAGCCGGATAATGAAATCTCGTCTGTTTTCAGCCCCTCAGGCAGTGCTGGCAGCGCTTTTGCCAACAAAATGAGCTGCCGATAGCGATCTTCCCATGCGCGACAGGTATCGAAGCGCGCCAGCAGTTCGGTGGCGGTGATGGCGTGGCCGAAAGGGTGCCTGTGCTCAAAAGGATACATAGCGTCAGTTGTCTCGTTCATGGTTTAGTCAATCAGTAATTCAAGGGCGTTGCCTACCGCGGCGATCAGCGCGGCAACATCCTGTTGGTTATTGTACGGAGCAAATGAGGCGCGAAGCGTGCCGCTGACGCCGAGTACGTCCATCAGCGGCTGCGCACAGTGATGCCCAGCACGCAGTGCGATGCCACTTTCTGCTAACAGCGTCACCAGATCGCTGTGATGCACATCGGCAATATCAAAGGACAGTACGCTGGACTGCGGGCTACGGAAGCTGCGAAAGCCGGGGAACTGCGCCAGATGGGTTTCGGCAAGCTGCGCTAAATGCTGGCTGTGCTGTTCCGCCGCGTGCCACTCCTGCTCGCTGAGCCAGTCTAACGCCGCAGACAGGCCAAGCACGCCGGCAATGTGTGGCGTTCCCGCTTCAAACCGCTGTGGAATCGCCTGCGGTTTAAAGCCATCAAAGGACACCTGCGTCATCATTTTTCCACCGCCTTGCCACGGCATCATGCTTTCCAGCAAGGCGGTTTTGCCGTACAACACGCCGATCCCCGTTGGGGCATACAGTTTGTGCCCAGAAAACGCATAGAAATCAATATCCAGCGCTTGTACATCTGGCGGGCAGTGAACTATGCCCTGCGCGCCGTCAACCATCACTACCGCGCCATAGCGGTGAGCCAGCGCAATGGCGCGCGCCAGATCGGGCTGACCGCCTGTCACGTTTGACATTTGCCCCAGCGCCAGCAGACGAGTTTTGGGGGTGATTAACGTGGCGAGCTGCTCAACATCCGGTAAGAAGTCTGTGCCTATCGGTAACTTCACCACTTTTGCGCCGGTTTGCTGTGCCACCATTAGCCATGGAATGAGGTTAGCGTGATGCTCCGCCTCACTTACAACAATCTCATCACCCGGTTGAAGGCGAGGGCGAGCATAGCTCTGCGCGACCAGATTGATCGCTTCCGTTGTGCCTCTGGTCCAGACAATGGAACGCGGATCGTCCGCGTGGAGTAAGGTAGCGACTTGCTCTCGAGCGCCTTCAAAGCGCTGGGTCAACGCCTGCGCACCGCGATGCTGGCTGCGATGCACCGTGCCACTCTCGCTGCAATAGAATGCTTGTACCGCATCAATAACGGGCTGTAGTTTCAGCGCGGTCGCGGCGCTATCAAGATAGACCGTTGAATGCTGGAGGGCGGGGAACGGTTGGCGAAAGGTGGCGGGGTTAAACGGTGTCATGAGCATCCTCTTTTGGAGGGCAGATCCTGTCCCATTTTGTTGAGAGAGACAAGTTTAGGACTATGCCTAATGCGATTTTATGGAAAAAAAAGCAACTATTGCTACGCTTTAAAGTGTTAATTTTCAGGATTTCCTGATGAATATGGTTAATTAGAAAATATTTAAATTCATTGAGGGTTAACTATGAAGAATAAAATTTCTATTTTTGCCGCTATCGTGATGGCGTTTTCTCTGGCAGCCTGTTCCAGTAATTACGTCATGCATACCAATGACGGGCGCACCATCGTTGCAGAGGGGAAACCGAAGGTTGATGATGAGACGGGGATGATCAGCTATACCGATGCCTACGGTCAGCAGCAGCAAATTAACCGTGATAATGTGAAAGAAATGGCAAAAGAGAAGTAGTGCTGCTTGCTTACCACTGCACGTTGCCCGTTAAGCCTTGTCAGACTCAGATAGGTGTGACATGGCATTCAGGTGTGAAACGCAGGCAAAAAAAAGCACCGCAATTTGCGGTGCTACACAAAAAATCACTTTGGACAGACAGGGTAAATGTACAGGAAGTGAATAGGGTAGACTCGCTACCACATCTGCAAAGGGCAGACAAACAAATAGCAAACACAACATCACAACCACAAGCCAAAAGCACCTCAGGTCACCCCTCCGCACTTTTCGTTCCGGCCCAGGAAGTTGCGCTAATATAGGTATTTGCTGGTACATCCTCAACGGACAAATTATAATGTCTCGGATTATAAAAACTAATAGATGTACCCGTCATCTTTTCGTTGCAGAGAATCCGGCTATTGCCACTGGCATTAATCGCTTAGCCAGCTAATTGGCAGGCGATCTTGCCCTTTGTTGCCTTTCTGCATCTTAAGATTTAATGGGTACGAATGTACCTGATAAATCGCTGATTTAGCGTAAACCAAAAGATTTCATTCATGTCAAAACGTCTCCCACCGCTCAACGCATTGCGCGTTTTTGATGCGGCGGCTCGCCATTTAAGCTTTACCAAAGCGGCAGAAGAACTGTTTGTTACGCAGGCTGCCGTCAGTCACCAGATTAAGTCACTGGAAGATTTTCTGGGGCTTAAATTATTCCGCCGTCGTAATCGCTCCCTGCTACTGACGGAAGAGGGACAAAGTTACTATCTTGATATCAAAGAGATCTTCTCCTCTTTGAATGACGCGACCCGTAAGCTGCAATCCCGCAGTGCCAAAGGCGCGTTAACGGTCAGCCTGTTGCCCAGCTTTGCCATTCATTGGCTGGTGCCGCGTCTGTCGAGTTTTAACTCCGACTATCCGGGAATTGATGTGCGTATTCAGGCGGTGGATCGCGATGAAGATCGGCTGGCGGATGACGTGGATGTCGCGATTTTCTACGGTCGCGGAAACTGGCCGGGGTTGCGGGTAGAAAAACTGTACGCTGAGTATCTTTTGCCAGTTTGTTCGCCAGCGTTGCTGACGGGGAATCACCCGTTAAAAACGCCGGATGATTTGGTCGCACACACACTGTTGCACGATGCGTCGCGTCGTGACTGGCTGTCCTATACGCGCCAGCTTGGTGTGCAGATTAACGTACAGCAAGGGCCGATTTTCAGCCACAGCGCGATGGTGTTGCAGGCGGCGATTCACGGGCAGGGCGTCGCGCTGGCAAATAATGTGATGGCACAGACGGAAATCGAAGCCGGGCGTTTGGTATGCCCGTTTAACGATGTGCTGGTCAGCCGGAACGCTTTTTATCTGGTATGTCATGACAGTCAGGCAGAACTGGGTAAAATAGCCGCCTTTCGTCATTGGATTCTGGCGCGGGCAGCCAGCGAGCAAGAAAAATTTCGTTTTCGCTATGACAACGGCACGCGCTGAGGCCGTGTGGCTGTCGAAGGTTGAGTGACCGAATAACTCACGTAGATAATTTATGCAGATAGCTACGATGATAGATAACAACGATTATAGGTAACTACGATGAATAGTCGTTTCATGCTGGTGTTTGCTGCTATCAGCGGCTTCACTTTTGTCGCGCTGGGCGCGTTTGGTTCCCATGTTCTTAGCAAGACGCTGGGTGCAACAGAACTGGGCTGGTTGAAAACCGGCCTTGAATATCAGGCATTTCATACGCTAGCGATTCTGGCGCTGGCGGTTGCGATGCAACAGCGAACCAATCTGTGGTTTTACTGGAGCAGCGTTTTTCTGGCGTTGGGAACGGTACTCTTCAGTGGAAGTTTGTACTGTCTGGCGCTTTCTCACCTGAAACTGTGGGTTTATGTGACGCCGATTGGCGGAACCTGTTTTCTGGTGGGATGGATATTATTATTGATTGGCGCACTGCGTCTGAAGAGAAAGGCTGAACGCCATGAATAAAGTCGTTTTGTATTGCCGTCCTGGGTTTGAGAAAGAGTGTGCGGCGGAAATAACGGAAAAAGCTACGCAGCATAATGCGTTCGGCTTTGCGCGGGTAAAAGAAAACAGCGGTTACGTGGTGTTTGAGTGCTATCAGCATGAAGATGCTGAGCGTTTGGTGAAAACACTGCCGTTTCATGAGCTGATTTTTGCCCGTCAGATGTTCGTAAGTGGTGAACTACTGCGCGATTTGCCGCCAGAAGATCGTATCACGCCAATTGTCGGTATGTTGTCGGGGGCTATTGAACGGGCGGGAGAGCTGCGCGTTGAAGTTCCTGACACCAACGAAAGCAAAGAACTGATGAAATTCTGCCGCAAATTCACCGTGCCGCTGCGTGCGGCATTGCGCGAACATAAAATTCTGTTGGGCTATGAAAAAGCGGATCGGCCGGTACTACATGTGCTGTTCATTGCGCCAGGCTGCTGCTATGTCGGCTATTCCTATAGCAACAACAATTCACCGTTTTACATGGGTATCCCACGGCTTAAATTCCCTTCTGATGCGCCAAGCCGTTCGACGTTAAAACTGGAAGAAGCGTTCCACGTCTTTATTCCTGCGGATGAATGGGATGAACGCTTGGGCAGCGGAATGTATGCGGTGGATCTAGGCGCGTGTCCCGGCGGTTGGACTTACCAACTGGTGAAACGCAGCATGATGGTTTATGCGGTAGACAACGGCCCAATGGCACCGAGCCTGATGGAGACTGGGCAGGTGATGCACCATCAGGCGGACGGCTTCCGCTTTGAACCGCCGCGTAATAATGTGTACTGGCTGGTGTGCGATATGGTAGAGAAGCCCGCGAAAGTTACCAGCCTGATGAGTGATTGGCTGATCAAGGGTTGGTGTCGCGAGGCCATTTTCAACCTGAAATTGCCGATGAAGAAACGCTATGAAGAGGTGTCGCAGAATCTGGCCGTGCTGCGTGAACGCCTGAGCGAAAATGGGATTAATGCTGAAGTGCATGCCAGGCATTTGTACCATGACCGCGAGGAAATCACCGTACACGTTCGTCGTTTCTGGAGCGCAGTGCCTGGCCGTCGCGACGAGCGGTAAAATAAGAGATATTGTGGATTTTGCTGTTATCCGGCGTAAAAAATTATGCTGAGGAGATAGTCGGCTTAGGATGAGCCGCACGGATGCGGCGAAAGCTTGCGCCAGGCTGGGAGCATGTCGCAAGCGGTCCGTTAAGCCAGATACCGACGAAGGTACCGCATAGCGGCATAATTTAGCCAGAAGCCTGAGGTCATGGGGCGAGCGGCGTGTGAGCCGCCCCATGTCGGGCGCATGCTACTGGGGTAGCATGAAAAATGACGGTATTATTGCGCACGAGACCCTCTCCTAGTCTGCATAAAAAATGTGACTAAGAGGCAGGTATCAATAGGGGCACATCGTCCGTCTCTTAATATGGTAGCCTCAACTGTTGCAGATTGCCATTGAGCGTTAAATCGGTACGCAGTGTGGCAATCTGACGGCTGACTAGCGCCATTTCTTTATGCTGTTCCAGCTTCTTACGCCACTTTTCTGGCACGCTATCTAATTGTTGATAGAGCGCTTCCAGACTCCCTGCCTGCTGCAACAGTTGTGCGGCGCTTTTAGGGCCGATACCTGCGACGCCCGGTATTTTGCTGCTGCTAATGCCCGCAAGCCCCCAATAGTCCGTAAGCTGCTGCGGCGACACACCAAACTCCTGTTCAACAAACGGCAGATCCAACCAGCGCTTCTGGAAGTAGTCCCTGATCTGAATGTGTGGCGCTAATAGCTGGCAGTATCCTTTATCGGTCGACACAATCGTTGCCTGATGACCCGCTGATGAAAGCTTGGTGGCTAGCGTCGCCGCCAGATCGTCGGCCTCATTGCCGAGACTATGCCAGCTTGCTACGCCTGCTGCGGCAAATGCTGCTTTAATCTGCGGGAGTTCCTGCTTCAGATTCTCCGGCATTGGCGTGCGTCCTGCTTTGTAGTCCGGCAGGAGCTGGTGACGCCAGCTGGTATCGCGATCTTCATCATCAAAGACGGCGACAGCATGCGTAGGCTGACTGTGTTGTATGAGTTGATGCAGCGCATGTTGGCATGCCGTGATACAAGGCGAACCTTGTACCGCATGAATGCGACGTATCAGATTGAGCGCGTCGACAATCAGCAAATGGACGGGCATCGCGTAATTCCTGATGTGATAAGAGGGGGAAGCTGTGCTTCCCCACAGAGGTACGACTGAGCGGTAAACCGTTAGGAGCAGATTTCGTAGCAGGGGATATAGGCACTGCCGGGCAGCTTCATGCGCTGCTGTGCGACAAAGCCTTGTAGCAGCGTATCCATGCTTTTCATCATCTGCGGGTCGCCGTGAATTTTGTACGGCCCACGTTGCTCAATCGCTTGAATGCCGACTTCCTTCACATTACCAGCCACAATGCCGGAGAACGCCCGGCGCAGCGCGGCAGCCAGCTCTTCAGCGGGCTGATTAGGGTGCAGGTTGAGATCGGCCATATTTTCATGTGTCGGCTCGAAAGGCAGTTGCAGATCGGGCGCAATGCGTAGTGACCAGTTAAAGCTGTACGCATCGCCAGTATGGCGACGGCTCTCTTTCACCAACGGCATGGCTTTTTTCATCTGACGAGCGACTTCTGCGGCATCATTAATGATGATCGAGTAGTAACGACGCGCCTGACGGCCCAGCGTGCCAACGATGAATTCGTCCAGTACGCGGAAATAGTCGGCGCTTTCTTCCGGCCCAGTCAGGATAATTGGCAACACCTGCTCGCTGTTTTCTGGGTTCATCATGATGCCTAGCAGATAGAGGAACTCTTCCGCCGTTCCGACCCCGCCGGGGAAAATGATGATGCCGTGTCCGATACGGACAAACGCTTCCAGACGCTTTTCGATGTCCGGCATGATGATCAGTTCATTGACCAGCGGATTCGGCGGTTCGGCCGCAATGATGGACGGTTCGGTCATACCGATGAATCGCCCTTCTTTATAGCGCTGCTGTGCGTGGCCGACGGCGGCACCTTTCATTGGTGCTTCCATGGCACCTGGGCCGCAGCCCGTACAGATATTCAGTTCACGCAGGCCGAGCTGGCTGCCCACCTTGCGGGCATACTGGTATTCGATTTCATTAATCGAATGGCCGCCCCAGCAAACTACCATGTTCGGCTCTTCCCCGACGTGGAGCGCCTTGGCATTACGCAGGATAGAAAACACCAGATTGGTGATATGAGCCGAATTTTCCAGATTCAGGTTCTGATAGCGCCCCGCGCTGGCGATTTGGCCGTTGACGAAAAGAATGTCGCGCAATACGGCGAACAGGTTAGCTTGCAAGGCGCGAATAATGTTGCCGTCAACGAAAGCATCTTCCGGCGGGTTCACCAATTCCAGTTTGACACCGCGCTCACGGCGCAGCACGTTGATATCAAAATCTTCATAGCGAGACAGCAGCTCTTTGCTGTTATCGGTCTGGCTACCGGAATTCAGTACGGCGAGAGAACAGTTGCGAAACAAACGGTAGAGATCGCTGCTGGCTGTGCTTTTCAGCATGTCCACTTCCAACTGCGATAACAAATCCATCGATCCCAATGGGCTGATATGTGTAATCAATTTTGCTCCTTGAAACGCAATATAATTCGCGATGCCATGCTGGCTGCCGAGAGCACGTTCCGTTATTACACGCTCGACGCTTCAGCAACATGGCACGAATGTCATCCATTTAAGGCACGAGGCGGAACGTCATACGTAAAATACCGCGAGCCTAAATGAAACCTACTTGAGCACCGTTCAGACGTTATGGATCTTTTGTTGTCTGGCACACCACCTTAACGCGCTGCCATCATTTTTTCCAATGTTGGCAGCAGTCTGCTGCCTAACTTGCGTGACGCTACGCATCTTATCGTGCGGAGCTGTGATTTATCGGTCGGTTACTGGCGTGGCAGACGTCCATTTGGCGCGTTAAACGGGGTGTTACTGCGCCACGGGTTGATGTCCAGCCCGCCGCGTCGGGTATAGCGGGCATAAACGCTGAGTTTTTCCGGCTGGTAGTAGCGCATAATGTCGTTAAAAATTCGTTCCACACACTGTTCATGAAATTCGTTATGATGACGAAAGGAGACAATGTAGCGCAGCAGCGCTTCACGGTTAATGCGTGTACCGCGATAGTGGATCTGTACCGAGCCCCAGTCGGGCTGATGGGTAATCAAACAGTTGGATTTCAGCAGGTGGCTGACCAGCGTTTCCTCAACGACAGGCGCGTCCTGTTCGTTTGTCGCCAGATAGTCGGCGTTGAAATCGTAGCTGTCGATCTGAATGTCTTGATCGTCGATGCACTCGCCTGTGAATCCTGCTATCGGCTGGCCTTCAAGCTCGCAGAGTTTGAAAAGCGTGATGCTGACGTCCCCCTGAGCGCAGTGCGCCAGATCCTTGGCTAACGTAGCACGTACGCTTTCCCAACTGTCGAATGTCGTCTGATTAAAGCTGTTCAGGTACAGCTTGAAACTTTTTGATTCAATCAGATTCAGGCTTTCCGCATTGAGATGCATTTCACCGACGGCCACCTGAGGCACGCCGCGGGTGTTCAGCCAGGAAAGCTCGTAGAGCGTCCAGATATCTGCACCATGAAAAGGCAGACTATCAGGATGAATACCCAGTGGATCGCGGTTCAGGCTACGTGGTACCGGTTGCAGAAGTGCGGCATCATAGCGGTCGTGATAGGGGGTGGGTTTGCCCAGAGTCAGCCCGCTCAGGGCCTGATGTTTGTCATAAACGGACATGCTGTTACCTTGATGTGATAAACGTGATAGCGAATAGTGTAACCTGACTAAAAGAGTGATGAGAAAAATTATGGAGCATGAGGTTGTTTCGGCACTGTCGGCGTTTACCCAGCGCTATGTTGATTACTGGCAGCAGCAGAAGGGGCATTTTCCCGCCAGTGAAGCCCTTTACGGCATACCTTCCCCGTGCATTATCGAAAATCATGAGGGTACGGTTTACTGGTCGCCCCAACCTTTTGCTCCTTCAGCCGCATTGGACGGCGTAGAACGTGCGCTGGACATCAGCCTGCATCCTGATATTCATGCTTTTTACACTGCGCAGTATGCCGGAGATATGACGGCGCAGTTTGATTCGCTCTCCTGTCACCTGTTGCAGGTATGGAGTGAGGAAGATTTCACCCGTATGCAGGAGAATCTGATTGGCCATTTATTAACGCAGAAACGCCTTAAGCTGACGCCAACGCTGTTTTTAGCAACGACCGATTCAGAGATGACAATGGTGTCGTTGTGTAATATTTCTGGTGAAATCATCCTGGAAGAGTTCGGCACGAAAAATCGTCAAATTTTAGCGCCGACGCTGACAGCGTTTCTTTCTAACCTGAACCCGTTAGCGGTCTAATGGTTAATCGAATTTCACTTTCGGCTTTGTAAGAGATCTCTTACATTTGCTGTAAGAAATATCTTATCTTTAATGTTGAAAATAGGTTTCATTTTTATTTTTCCATTATTAATTAGCAAATTACAATAAAAAATTACCGTATCGCTGAAGGGGTATTGAGAAACATTGTCACTTACCCCTTGCTGAAAGCTGACAATTAATACATCTTATTACTTAAGTTAGTAACCGGTTACAGTGTGTGTAATGGTGACTATTGGTAACAAAATAGTGTTGCTGCGCTCCGAATGTTTTCAGGACGAAACGTTGTTTCAGGAAGAGACAACGTCTCAGGATGAAACACTTTTTTAGGGATAAAGATTGTTTTAAGAAGAAACATTATTTTAGGAATAAACATTGTTTTAGGAATAAACATTGTTTTAGGAATAAACATTGTTTTAGGACGAAACACTCGTTTCAGGAAGGAACACGGTTTCAGGATGAAATCAGGGACACCTCCAGGAAGGAGACCGAGAGCCGATTAGGAATATCGGTGGGGCAGGAGCCTAAAGGGATTGAGTCACGGAAGATACAGGATGGAAACGTCAGGAAGAAAGTAGGACGCCTGCAAGGATTGTGGGTCAGGGAGACCAAAAAGGAAAAGTTTTCATGGATGAGCAGGGATGCAAATGTGTAGCGGGATAGCTATAAAACGAACCGGGGGTACTGAGCAATCAGTACCCCCACTTTTTTGCCTGTAGCATGGTGAACTCAGGCTGTCGCCGATAGCCTGTGGTCAACATGCGGCGATTGGGTCAGGCTGATATCAATGCTATGCTTTGCCGCCATTACTGTTGGCTTCAAGGGCGAGAAACCGCATGAGTAGAGAGAATCAGGTTCGTCAGTCATTATTCGATATTGAGCGCGCATTGAGAGAAAGTCCTTTCTGGCAAGTTGTTCCGCCAGAAGATGAGGCGTTTAACAGCACGGAGCCCTTTAGCCTCGATACCATGAAACCCGAAGAGTGGTTGCAGTGGGTCTTTTTACCGCGCATGCATGCTTTACTGGACAGCGAATTAGCGTTGCCCGCTGAGCTGGCTTTGCTTCCTTATTTTGAAGAAGCGTTGGAAGGCACGCCAGAAGAGACGGCGGCGATCCTGTTGCGTATCGGGCTGCTCGATGAGCTATTCCGCTCAGATGCTCAGGATGGCGCAGCACACGATGCTTGAGATTATTTATCAGGATGAGCATCTGGTCGCTGTCAATAAACCTAGCGGCTGGCTAGTCCACCGTAGCTGGCTGGATCGCAAAGAAAAGGTCGTGGTGATGCAGACCGTGCGCGATCAGATCGGCCAGCACGTGTATACCGTTCATCGTCTCGACAGGCCGACATCCGGCGTGTTGCTGCTCGCATTGTCCAGCGAGGTGGCACGTTCGTTATCCCAGCAGTTTGAATCACACCAGATGCAAAAAATGTATCATGCCGTTGTGCGGGGCTATGTGCTGGATGACGGCGTGCTCGACTATGCGCTCACCGAAGAGCTGGACAAGATCGCCGACAAGTTTACTAATCCTGATAAGGCACCGCAGCCTGCTGTTACGCATTACCGTTCCTTGGCGCAGGTCGAGATGCCGGTTGCCATCGGCCGTTACCCAACGGCACGCTACAGTCTGATGGAGCTGAAGCCGCAGACTGGGCGCAAGCATCAACTCCGCCGCCATATGTCACACCTTCGTCATCCGATCATCGGCGATACCGCGCACGGTGACCTGCGACACAATCGTGGCATGGAGACACATTTTTCCTGCGGTAGACTCATGCTGCATGCCAGCGAGCTGCAACTGAATCATCCAGTGAGCGGGCAGCTATTGACGTTACAGGCCCGCTGGGATGCGCCGTGGCAGGGGGTGATGACTCAGTTTGGCTGGCAGGGGATTCTCCCTGAGTTTGAAGGGGTTGAGTTTCCTGCCGACTAGGGTCAGGATAGCGAGCATTTCATCGGGTAATATCTGCCGTATTACTTTTGTATAGCTTTTATATCAAACACATCGAATTCAAAAGGGAGTCAGACGCATGGCGCAGATTGGTATTTTTGTTGGTACGGTCTACGGGAATGCATTGCTGGTGGCCGAAGAAGCCGAAAATATTCTCAGAGATCGTGGCCATGAGGTTAAGGTCTTTGAAGATGCGACGCTGGAATCCTGGCTGGGCTACCGCGAGCAGACGGTTTTAGTGGTCACGTCGACGACGGGACAAGGCCAACTGCCTGATTCTATTATTCCGCTTTACGCTGCACTGCGTGAAAAAGGTGGTTACCAGCCCGCGCTGCGTTATGGTGTGATTGCGCTGGGCGATAGCAGCTATCCGAATTTCTGCGCGGGCGGCCATCTTTTTGATGCGCTGTTGCAGGACATCGGTGCTAAGCGTCTGGGCGACGTGTTGGAAATTGATGCCGTCGAACATCCAGAACCGGAAGTGATGTCATGCCCGTGGGTTGAAGGATGGTCTGATTTGGTTGATGCACAGTGATGCTGTGCTGAAATGAGAAACGGGAGCCTGTCGTGCTCCCGTTTTCGTTGCGGCCTGTGGAGATCATCGCCTTAGCGATTCTTGGTCAGCTTCTCTAAATCCGCTTCGATTTCGGTAATTTTGTTGGAAACGACGCTTTCCAGATGACGCAGATCGTCAAGGATTTTGCGTTTCAGATCGACTTCAACCTGTTCCTGCTGGCAGATCTTGTCTAATTCATCAATTACATAGCGCAGATTTGGGCTGATCTCATTGATCTCTTTATAGCCCTGTCCAGTGTTGTCGGCCACGATGGTCTTACGCTGGCGTGGATATTTGAATTTCACGCTTTTGGCGAAAAACTCGCCCTTATCTTTACGAAAATAGATCTTCAGGATGTCGTTGTTCGCTTCCTGACGCAGGCTATAGCGATCGATATCATCGGGATTGGTAATGCCCAGGCTTTTTAGATTGTCATACATAGCGTCACCTTCTCGGTTTTTAGATAGTCCTGATTATCATGCCAGCGAGAACCTACACTGTTTATACCCGCCATACCGAAGTATTTAGGGAACATATAAATAACTTATCGTTCGTACATAAAAAAACGGCGGGTGATTAACCCGCCGCTTCTCGTTTAGTCGATGGTGCGTAATAACTCATTGATACCCACTTTTCCACGGGTTTTCGCATCCACTTTCTTCACAATAACGGCACAGTACAGGCTGTAGCTGCCATCTTTGGACGGCAGGTTGCCGGAAACCACAACGGAGCCAGCCGGTACGCGGCCATAGTGGACTTCGCCAGTTTCACGATCGTAAATACGGGTGCTTTGGCCGATGAACACGCCCATGGAGATGACGGAACCTTCTTCTACGATCACGCCTTCTACCACTTCAGAACGCGCGCCGATGAAGCAGTTGTCTTCGATGATAGTCGGGTTAGCCTGCAGCGGCTCCAGAACACCGCCGATGCCGACGCCGCCGGACAGGTGAACGTTTTTACCGATCTGAGCACAAGAACCGACGGTTGCCCACGTATCCACCATGGTGCCTTCATCAACGTAAGCGCCGATGTTGACGTAAGACGGCATCAGTACGGTATTACGTGCAATAAACGCACCTTGACGCACGCTTGCTGGTGGCACGACACGGAACCCTTCACGCTGGAAGCGGGCTTCATCATAGTCGGCAAACTTCATCGGCACTTTGTCGTAATAACGCGTTTCCGCGCCTTCCATTACCTGATTATCGTTAATACGGAAAGAGAGCAGCACGGCTTTCTTCAGCCATTGGTGGGTAACCCACTGGCCGTCGATTTTCTCTGCAACGCGCAGGGCGCCGCTATCCAGCAGGCTGATAGCCTGATTGACGGCTTCACGCGTGACGGTGTCTGCGTTTGCCGGAGTGATTTCAGCGCGGCGCTCGAAAGCCGTCTCAATGATGTTCTGTAGTTGTTGGTGCATCCTGATTTCTCTTTCCTGATTGTGAAAATTAACTCAATGGTACTTTATCGTTTGGGTTAAGGGCTTCTGTCAACCGTTCTTGCAATTTAAGGCGTAAATCCGGCTTTAATGCCCGTCTGTCGCTGTCTGCTAGGATGAAAAGATCCTCTACCCGCTCGCCGATCGTGGAAATGCGTGCGCCGTGCAGCGACAGGTTGAGATCGGCAAAAATCTCACCGATACGTGCCAACAGCCCTGGTTGGTCAAGCGCGCTCAGCTCCATATAGCTACGTCTGTCCGTATGTGTCGGCAGGAAGTTGACTCCCGTTGGCACGCTGAAGTGGCGCAGCTTAGGTGACGGTCGCCGTACGCGCGGGTGTTGATAATGCCGTTGTGTCAGCGCTTGCTCCAGCGAGTGACGTATCATTTCATGCCGATCCTGCGCCAGCGGGCTGCCATCAGGTTCCAGCACGATGAACGTATCCATCGCCATACCGTCGCGGCTGGTAAAGATTTGCGCGTCGTGCACGCTGAGGTTGCGTCGATCTAACTCACCGGCGACCGCAGCGAAAAGATAAGGCCTGTCTGGGCTCCAGATAAAAATCTCTGTACCGCCACGGCTGGCCTGATGGCTTATCAGCACCAGCGGTTTGTTGACATCATGCTCCAACAGGTGGCGCGCGTGCCAAGCCAACTGGTTTGGTGAGTGGCGCAGGAAATAATCGGCCCGACAGCGGCTCCAGATGCTGTGCAACGCTTCTTCATCGATGTTATCCATTCGCAGCAGCGCCAGCGCCTGCAAGCGATGATGGCGGACGCGTTCGCGTAAATCCGGCGTATTTTGCATGCCGCGGCGCAGCTGTTTCTCTGTCGCAAAATAGAGTTCGCGCAACAGGCTTTGCTTCCAACTGTTCCACAGCGTTTCATTGGTGGCGCAGATATCCGCTACTGTCAGGCTGACCAGATAGCGCAAGCGGGTTTCGCTCTGCACTTCGGTAGCAAATTGCTGAATGACAGTGGGATCCTGAATGTCGCGACGCTGTGCGGTGACGGACATCAGTAGATGGCAGCGCACCAGCCAGGAAACCAGTTGAGCTTCGCGTGAATTCAGCCCGTGCAGCGCGGCAAATTCCAGCACGTCCTGCGCACCCAGTTCAGAGTGATCGCCGCCGCGGCCTTTCGCAATATCGTGGAACAGGGCGGCCAGCAGCAATAATTCGGGCTGAGGCAGGCGAGGGTGAAGTTCTACGCACAGTGGATGCTGTGGCCGCGTCTCCTCGTCGGCGAAGCTTTCCAACTTGAGCAGGACGCGAATCGTGTGTTCATCCACGGTATAAGCATGGAACAGATCGAATTGCATTTGGCCGACAATATTTCCCCACAGTGGCATGTACGCCCACAGCACGCTGTGGCGATGCATTGGTAGCAGCGCACGACTCACCGCATGTGGGTGGCGCAGAATATTCATGAATAGCTGGCGCGCTTCCGGAATGGTGCAGAGCGGGCTGGCGAGGTGACGACGTGCATGGCGCAGTTGGCGCAACGTGGTGGAGTAGATGCCGTTGATGTCGCGGTTGCGCACCATCAGGTAAAACATGCGCATGATGGCTTCCGGCTTTTTGATAAACAGGTTTTCATCGCGCAGGTCCACCAGATTACCGCGTAGCTGGAATTCATCGTCAATCGGACGAGGTTTCTCACTCGCATCCAGTGCCAGAATAGCTTCGTCAAAGAGCTGCAACAGCATCTGATTCAACTCGCTGACGCGGCGCGTCATGCGGTAGAAATCCTTCATCATGCGCTCTACTGGCGTGTTGCCTTCACCCCGATATTGCAACAGCTGTGCGACGTTAAGCTGTCTGTCGAACAGCAGCCGGTTGTCGTAACGCGGCAGGAGCAGATGCAGGGCAAAGCGGATGCGCCACAAAAAGCTTTGGCACTCGTTCAGCTCTTTACGTTCGGCCTCTGTCAGGAAGCCGAACCCCACCATCTCATTCAGCGAGGTGGCGCCGAAGTGGCGTCTCGCGACCCACAGCAACGTGTGAATATCGCGCAGCCCGCCCGGACTGCTCTTGATGTCGGGTTCCAGATTGTAGCTGGTGCTGTGATAGCGTTGATGGCGTTCCTGCTGTTCGGCGATTTTTGCTGGAAAAAACGTGGATGACGGCCAAAATTCGTCACTGAATACGTGTTTTTGCAGCGTGAGAAACAGGGCGACGTCGCCGCATATCATGCGCGATTCGATCAGATTGGTTGCGACGGAGATATCGGCGCGCCCTTCCTGTAGGCACTCTTCCAACGTTCTGACGCTATGGCCGACTTCCAGTTTCAGATCCCACAGCAGGGTGATGAATTGGCCGACACGCTGGGAATGTTCCTCACTTAGCGCCGTCTGGCTTAAGACCAGTACGTCGATGTCGGAGAGGGGGTGCAGTTCACCGCGGCCGTATCCGCCCACGGCGACCAGCGAAGTTTGGGCGATGGTTTCAAAGCCGTAGAAGTACCACAGCCGCTGCAACAGGCGATCGATAAACAGGGTTCTGGCATCTATCAGCTTTTCTGCGCTGACGCCGGCGCGGAATTCTGCACCGAGCCACAGCTGAAACAGTTCTAATTGCTGTTTCAATGTCTGACAATCCAGCATGTCATCTGAGTAAGTCAGCGGTGACGCGGGGAGCTGTACGGGGGCAGTGGCGTCTGCTGGGCTGTCTGGTGAGGACGCAGCGGGTGGCGTACTGTCTGGCGAAAAGCGGTTATCTGTCATAGCGCAGCCCAAAAAAAGCCGGCATCTGCCGGCTTAGTGTTTACTCTTCATGCGTGATGATGTTGGGGAGGGTGTCATCCTTTCGCAACGTCATTATTTCGCAGCCGTTATCAGTTACCACAATAGTATGCTCGTACTGTGCCGACAAGCTGCGATCTTTGGTTTTTACCGTCCAGCCGTCTTTCATCGTGCGAATACGGAAATCACCGGCATTGAGCATGGGCTCGATCGTAAAGGCCATACCCGCCTGCAACACCACACCGCCGTCATCGGCATCATAGTGCAGAACCTGCGGCTCTTCATGGAAGCCTTTACCGATACCGTGGCCACAATATTCACGCACGACGGAGAAGTTATTCCCTTCCGCAAACTGCTGGATAGCTTTACCCAACGTACGCAAGCGAATGCCGGGTTTCACCATTTTCAGCGCCAGATAGAGGCTTTCCTGCGTGATGCGACAGAGGCGCTCGCCCAGAATGGTTGGCTTGCCTGCGATGAACATTTTTGAGGTATCGCCGTGGAAGCCGTCTTTGATGACGGTGACGTCGATATTGACGATATCACCATCTTTAAGGATTTTGTCGTCGCTAGGAATGCCGTGGCACACCACTTCGTTGATGGAGATGCAGACGGATTTCGGGAAGCCGTGATAGCCCAGACAAGCAGAAATGGCCTGCTGCTTGTTGGTGATGTGATCGTGACAGATTCTGTCCAACTCGGCGGTACTCACGCCTGGCACCACATAGGGTTCGATGATTTCGAGAACCTCGGCAGCCAGACGGCCAGCTACGCGCATTTTTTCGATGTCTTCAGGAGTTTTAATTGAAATTGCCATTGATGATTGTCCGCAGGTGCCTGTTAAGCACAAAAATTAAGAGCGATAACTAATAACTTATGTTACCAGCCATGCCGCTGGCTTGCCAAACTATCATTCTGATTTGTGGACGATTGAATAACAAATGTTGGTGTCGCTGGGGGATTTATGGTATAAAGCGCGCCGATGATCCGGCTGGATATCGGTTATACGGTATTCAACCACATCGACTAAACTCACTTTGTGTAAATAACACACACATGTCGGCACGTTCGCCGGGGTGCTCCTGAGGTGTTTCACCGGATGGGGTCGGCGCAATGGGACATGTGGAGGCATAACCCCATACTTAATTAATAGAGGTAATCATGGCAACTGTTTCCATGCGCGATATGCTCAAGGCTGGCGTACACTTTGGTCACCAGACCCGTTACTGGAACCCGAAAATGAAGCCATTCATCTTCGGTGCACGTAACAAAGTTCACATCATCAACCTTGAAAAAACTGTACCAATGTTCAACGACGCTCTGGCTGAACTGAGCAAAATTGCTTCTCGCAAAGGAAAAATTCTGTTCGTTGGTACTAAGCGCGCAGCAAGCGAAGCGGTAAAAGATGCAGCCAACAACTGCGATCAGTTCTTCGTGAACCATCGTTGGTTGGGCGGTATGCTGACTAACTGGAAAACCGTTCGTCAGTCCATCAAACGTTTGAAAGATCTGGAAACCCAATCTCAAGACGGCACGTTCGACAAGCTGACCAAAAAAGAGGCGCTGATGCGCACTCGTGAACTGGACAAGCTGGAAAACAGCCTGGGCGGTATCAAAGATATGGGCGGTCTGCCAGACGCGCTGTTCGTTATCGACGCCGATCACGAGCACATCGCAATCAAAGAAGCTAACAACCTGGGTATTCCGGTATTCGCAGTGGTTGATACCAACTCCGATCCAGATGGCGTTGACTACATCATCCCTGGTAACGATGACGCAATCCGTGCAGTTAGCCTGTACCTGAGCGCTGTTGCTACTGCTGTCCGCGAAGGCCGTTCTCAAGATCTGGCTGTGCAGGCAGAAGAAGGCTTAGTAGAAGCTGAATAATAAGTCTGGCTCGTTGAGCCCTTATTAACCAGGTAGTACTAGTTTGGTTAGGGGCCTTTTTATGGCCCCTTTTTCACTTTTAAAGCTGTTTGGTTGTGACGACCAGGCAGAACAAATCTTCCGAGGATTTTAGAATGGCTGAAATTACCGCATCCCTGGTAAAAGAGCTGCGTGAGCGTACCGCTGCGGGCATGATGGAATGTAAGAAAGCGCTGGTTGAAGCTAACGGCGACATCGAGCTGGCAATCGAAAACATGCGTAAATCTGGCGCAATTAAAGCTGCGAAGAAAGCAGGTAACGTTGCTGCTGATGGCGTGATCAAGACTAAGATCGACGGTAACTACGCTGTGATCCTGGAAGTTAACTGCCAGACCGACTTCGTTGCTAAAGACGCTGGTTTCCAGGCATTTGCTGACAAAGTGCTGGACGCTGCGGTTGCAGGCAAAATCACTGACGTTGACGTGTTGAAAGCACAGTTCGAAGAAGAGCGTGTTGCACTGGTTGCGAAAATCGGTGAGAACATCAACATCCGTCGCGTTTCCGCTCTGGAAGGCGAAGTTCTGGGTAACTACCAACACGGTGCGCGCATCGGTGTTCTGGTTGCCGCTAAAGGCGCTGACGAAGAGCTGGTTAAACACCTGGCTATGCACGTTGCAGCAAGCAAACCAGAATTCGTTAAGCCAGAAGACGTGTCTGCTGAAGTGGTAGAGAAAGAGTACCAGGTTCAGTTGGAAATCGCGATGCAGTCTGGCAAGCCGAAAGAAATCGCAGAGAAAATGGTTGAAGGCCGTATGAAGAAATTCACCGGTGAAGTTTCTCTGACGGGTCAGCCTTTCGTTATGGATCCAGCTAAGTCTGTTGGTCAACTGCTGAAAGAGCACAACGCTGACGTGACTAACTTCATCCGTTTCGAAGTGGGTGAAGGTATTGAGAAAGTTGAGACTGACTTTGCTGCTGAAGTTGCAGCAATGAGTAAGCAGTCTTAATAGCAAAAAAAAGAGCCGCCAGTTGGCGGTTCCTTTTTATCCAGCCCAAAGAGTTTTAGTTCGCTTGGTTTCCTGCATTCAGATAGGAGCCGAGTGGAACAGTTTTGATTTTTACAACCCCCCAATACGACGACAGCCTGTAGGATAAGAACACCATGGCAACCAATGCAAAACCCGTCTATCAACGAATCCTGCTGAAGCTCAGTGGCGAAGCTTTACAGGGAACTGAAGGTTTTGGTATCGATGCGAGCATTCTGGATCGCATGGCTCAGGAAGTGAAAGAACTGGTTGAGTTAGGCATTCAGGTCGGTGTGGTTATCGGCGGTGGTAACCTGTTTCGTGGCGCGGGTCTGGCTAAAGCGGGTATGAACCGCGTTGTGGGCGACCACATGGGAATGCTGGCGACCGTCATGAATGGTCTGGCAATGCGTGATGCGTTGCACCGTGCCTATGTGAACGCTCGCCTGATGTCTGCTATTCCGCTGAATGGCGTCTGTGACAACTACAGCTGGGCAGAGGCGATTAGCCTGCTGCGTAATAACCGCGTAGTGATCTTCTCAGCCGGAACAGGCAACCCTTTCTTCACCACGGATTCTGCGGCTTGTCTGCGCGGCATTGAAATTGAAGCGGATGTCGTATTGAAAGCGACAAAAGTCGATGGCGTCTATTCTGCCGATCCCGTCAAAGATCCTTCAGCGACGATGTATGAAACGCTAACCTATCAAGACGTGTTAGAACGTGAGCTGAAAGTCATGGATCTTGCCGCGTTCACGCTGGCACGCGACCATAATTTACCAATCCGTGTTTTCAACATGAACAAGCCAGGCGCACTGCGTCGCGTTGTCATGGGTGAAAAAGAAGGGACGTTGATTAGTCAGTAATAACGGCTCACGCCAATTATGGGGTACTATACCCCCCAGTATTGCGCCATACGCCAGCCGCGCGCTGGCATTAATTATTCACCGGGTCATGTACTGACATGGCCTGCCAGGCAACCAGTTTTCAAGGGTTCACAACGTGACTAATGAAATCAGAAAAGATGCTGAAACGCGCATGGACAAATGTGTTGAAGCGTTTAAAAATCAGATCAGCAAAATCCGTACCGGCCGTGCATCGCCTAGCATTCTCGATGGCATCCAGGTTGAATACTATGGCAGCGCAACGCCACTGCGTCAGGTTGCGAACGTTGTCGTAGAAGATTCCCGCACGCTGGCGATTTCGGTATTCGATCGTTCACTTGGCCCGGCCGTTGAGAAAGCGATCATGGCTTCCGACCTCGGCCTGAATCCGTCTTCTGCTGGCACCGTAATCCGTGTTCCGTTGCCACCGCTGACGGAAGAGCGCCGTAAAGACCTGATCAAAGTGGTTCGTGGCGAAGCTGAGCAGGGTCGTATCTCCGTACGTAACGTGCGCCGTGATGCTAACGACAAACTGAAAGCGCTGCTGAAAGATAAAGCGATCAGCGAAGATGAAGAACGTCGCGCTCAGGACGACGTGCAGAAACTGACTGACAACTTCATTAAGAAAGTGGACGTCGCTCTGGCAGAGAAAGAAGCGGAGCTGATGGAGTTCTAATCAGCCTGTTAAATAGTGCGTCGCAGGGAATCTGTGGGCTTGCCCTCTTTTTCCGGCGGCGCTTTATTTTATGGTTATACAAGGAATGGGTGAAGGCTAGCCCCTCTGGGTAGTAAACAATTTTTTTGCTGTGTATATGCCTGCGACTGTCGTGACTGTGATCGATAGCAGAGATATATCATGGTAATCGCCTCAGACTCGTGTACCTTCCTGTCATCAAATCCGGTTATTCAGAGCATTTTTAATGAAGCAACTGACAATTCTTGGTTCCACTGGCTCTATTGGCGTCAGTTCGCTGGCAGTCATTAAAGCCAATCCCGATAAATTTGCCGTACGCGCGTTATCCGCCGGGTACAACGTCAAGTTGATGCTGGAGCAGTGCCTCACTTTCCAACCCGCCTATGCCTCAATGGCTGATGAAGCCTCAGCAACTGCTCTGCGCCAGCAGTTGGCGGAATATGGTTGTAAAACGGAAGTGCTGGCTGGCGAGCAAGCCGCGTGTGACCTTGCTGCATTGGATGGCGTCGATCAGGTCATGGCCGCGATTGTGGGAGCCGCAGGGCTATTGCCAACACTCGCGGCCATTCATGCTGGAAAACAGGTGTTGTTGGCGAACAAAGAATCGCTGGTGACCTGCGGACGTCTGTTTATGGACGCCGTGGCGCAAAGTGGCGCACAGCTTTTACCGATTGATAGCGAACATAATGCGATTTTTCAGAGTTTACCTGAGCAAATTCAGCGTCAATTAGGCTACGCTTCATTGTCGCAGCATGGGGTCGAACGTATTGTTCTGACCGGTTCCGGTGGGCCGTTTCGTGAAACTCCGGTGTCGGCGCTGGCGGGCATGACGCCAGATCAGGCGTGTGCGCATCCAAACTGGTCAATGGGGCGCAAAATTTCGGTTGATTCAGCCACGATGATGAACAAAGGGCTGGAGTATATCGAAGCGCGCTGGTTGTTTAATGCTTCTGCCGAACAGATGGAAGTCATTATTCATCCGCAGTCCGTGATTCACTCGATGGTGCGTTACCGTGATGGCAGCGTTCTGGCGCAGTTGGGATCGCCTGACATGCGTACGCCGATTGCCCATGCAATGGCTTATCCCGAACGTGTGGCATCGGGTGTAAAAGCGTTAGATTTCTGCCAGATTGGCGCGCTGACATTTTTGGCACCGGACTATGCGCGCTATCCTTGTTTACAGCTCGCTATTGATGCCTGTAATCATGGTCAGTCGGCCACCACGGCATTAAACGCCGCAAATGAAATTGCGGTAGCGGCATTTTTGCAGTCGCAGATCCGTTTTACGGATATTGCGTCGGTAAATCGTCATGTTATTGAACAACTTACATTACCAGAACCCACCAGCGTTGATGATGTTCTGTTTATCGACCGCTGGGCCAGACAGGTCGCAACACAGACCCTGACACATTATGCGCGATAGCTGGATAACGCACGCGCGATAGCTAGATAGCGCCGTGGCACAATTTGTTCATGTGCGGTGGAGGTGGTATAGTCTGCGCCACTCAATGGTTGATTATGCGAAAGTTGTTTAATCGACCGTGAAGCTAAGCCGTGATCGTTCACGGCTTTTTTTGCGCTAACGGGGTCTGATGTTACGGAAGGACTGTTGTATTTCTTGCTTGAGGAAATAAGTACGCGTTATGCCGTCCGATAATCAAAAAAATACTAACGATCTGCCACCCGCCGGGCCGCGGCATGTTGCCATTATCATGGATGGCAATGGTCGCTGGGCAAAAAGCCGAGGGAAAATGCGGATTTTTGGCCATCAGGCTGGTGTAAAAGCTGTGCGGCGTTCGGTCAGTTTTGCAGTAAGCCAAGGGCTGGACGCACTGACACTTTACGCATTTAGCAGTGAAAACTGGAACCGTCCGGCGCAGGAAGTTTCCGCACTCATGGAACTGTTTGTTAGAGCGCTGGACAGCGAAGTGAAAAGCCTGCACAAGCACAATGTTCGCTTGCGGGTCATTGGCGATATCGGCCGCTTCAGTCCGCGTTTACAAGAGCGAATCCGCCGTTCAGAAGCACTGACGGAAAAGAATCAGGGGCTCACACTGAATATTGCCGCGAATTATGGCGGCCGTTGGGATATTATTCAGGGAGTACGGCAACTTGCAGAACAGGTGCAGGAAGGCATTCTGCGTCCTGATAGTATTGATGAAGCATCATTATGTCAGTACATCTGTCTGCATGATCTGGCTCCGGTTGATTTGGTGATCAGAACCGGTGGAGAACACCGCATCAGTAATTTTCTTCTGTGGCAAATTGCTTATGCTGAACTTTACTTTACTGATGTCCTCTGGCCTGATTTCGATGAACAAGTCTTTGAAGGTGCGCTGAATGCTTTTGCACAACGCGAGCGCCGCTTCGGGGGAACAACACCTATCGATGCTGATGCATCCTAGGGGGAACTTTTGCTGAAGTATCGCCTGATTACTGCTTTTATTTTGATCCCGATTGTTATTGCAGCGCTTTTCTTGCTGCCTCCTCTGGGATTCACGCTTGTTACGCTGGCTGTCTGTATGCTGGCTGCATGGGAATGGGGTCAGTTGGCAGGGTTTGCCTCTTATGGTCAACGCCTGTGGCTCGCGATCCTGTGTGGTTTCTTGCTGGCGCTGATGCTGTTATCACTCCCGGCCTACCATTATTCCGTCCATATTCCACAAATCAGTATCGCGCTCTGGTCATCACTGGTGTGGTGGGGTGTCGCGCTGCTGTTGGTGCTGTTCTATCCGGCTTCCGCCTCATTCTGGCGTCATTCGCGTACATTGCGACTGGTATTCGGTATCATGACGATCGTGCCGTTTTTCTGGGGCATGGTCGCGCTTCGCCATTACAATTACGCGATTAACCCATTTGCAGGCGCTTGGTGGCTGCTGTACGTCATGCTGCTGGTGTGGGGCGCGGACAGCGGTGCCTACATGTTCGGTAAACTGTTTGGTAAGCGTAAGCTCGCGCCAAAAGTCTCACCGGGCAAAACCTGGGAAGGCTTTCTCGGTGGCCTGGCAACCTCCGCGCTCATTTCCGTGCTGTTTAGCCTGTATGCGCCCTTAACGATAGCGCCATCGACGTTGTTGATTTGTTCTATCGCCGCTGCGTTGGCCTCGGTGCTGGGTGATTTGACGGAAAGTATGTTCAAACGCGAGGCGGGCATCAAAGACAGTAGCCATTTGATTCCGGGGCACGGTGGCGTGCTCGATCGTATCGACAGCCTGACTGCTGCGGTTCCTGTGTTCTCTTGCCTGATGCTGCTGCTGTTTAAAGTGGCTTAGAATAAAGCGGTAGAGCTATTTATGCTGAGTTTTCTCTGGAATCTTGCCGCGTTTATCATCGCACTGGGTGTGCTGGTCACTGTCCATGAATTTGGGCATTTCTGGGTAGCGCGCCGCTGTGGTGTGAAGGTCGAACGCTTCTCCGTCGGTTTCGGACGCGCGCTATGGCGTCGTCGCGATCGCACCGGTACAGAATTCGTGATTGCGCTGATCCCGCTTGGCGGCTACGTGAAGATGCTGGATGAGCGTGTCGATACGGTCGCGCCAGAATTCCGTCACCAGTCATTTAACAGTAAAACGGTCTGGCAGCGTGCGGCTATTGTTAGCGCGGGTCCGATTGCCAATTTCCTGTTTGCCATTGTGGCGTACTGGCTGGTGTTTATTCTCGGCGTACCGGGAGTGCGTCCGGTAGTGGGTGAAATACTGCCCAACTCCATTGCGGCGCAGGCGGAAATGTCGGCAGGAATGGAACTAAAGTCCGTTGACGGTATCGAAACGCCTGATTGGGATACTGCGCGTCTGGCGCTGATCGGTAAAATCGGCGGTAGCGAGGTGGTGATCGGAACCGCACCGTTAGGCTCTGACCGTGTTGTCCAGAAAACGCTGGATTTGCGCGAGTGGCAGTTTGAGCCTGATAAGCAAGATCCCGCCGCCTCGCTCGGGATTATTCCGCGTGGTCCGCAAATTGAGCCGGTACTGCATCAGGTGCAGGCTGGGTCGGCGGCGGAAAAAGCAGGTTTGCAAGTCGGAGATAGGATCGTTAAAGTCGACGGGCAGGTGCTAGCGCAATGGCGTGATTTTGTTATCGCCGTGCGTGACAACCCTGGGCAATCTATTGCGCTGGAGGTGGAGCGGAACGGTGCAACAGTACCGTTGACGTTAACGCCAGACAGCAAATCTGTGGGGAGTGGCAGAGTTGAAGGGCTGGCGGGCGTTATGCCAAGTGTGACGCCACTGCCTGAAGAATACAGAACTGTGCGCCAGTATGGGCCGTTTAGCGCAATCTACCAGGCAACAGATAAAACCTGGCAACTGATGAAATTGACCGTCAGTATGTTAGGGAAACTGGTTATGGGTGATGTTAAGCTGAACAACCTGAGTGGTCCCATTTCGATTGCTCAGGGTGCAGGAATGTCAGCAGATTATGGATTGATTTATTACCTGATGTTTTTGGCCTTAATTAGCGTCAATTTGGGGATCATCAATCTGTTCCCTCTGCCGGTATTGGATGGTGGACACCTGCTCTTTCTTGCAGTTGAAAAGCTGAAGGGTAGGCCGGTTTCTGAGCGTGTGCAGGACGTTAGCTATCGCATTGGTACAGTGTTGCTGATGTTGTTAATGGGACTCGCACTTTTCAATGATTTCTCTCGTCTCTAGGCGCGGGATTAGGTTAGGAAAAACGCATAACAACGATGGCGATCAAAAAGTTGCTCATAGCGTCGCTGCTGTTCAGCAGCGCAACCGTATACGGTGCAGACGGGTTCGTAGTGAAGGACATTCATTTCGAGGGCCTGCAAAGGGTTGCCGTCGGGGCGGCATTACTTAGTATGCCAGTCCGCGTTGGTGATACCATCGGTGACGATGATATCGGTAACACCATCCGTGCCTTGTTTGCGACCGGAAATTTTGAAGATGTTCGCGTCCTGCGCGATGGCGAAACGCTGATTGTGCAGGTGAAAGAACGTCCAACCATCGCCAGCGTCACGTTTTCCGGCAATAAGTCTGTTAAAGACGATATGCTGAAAGAGAACCTTGAGGCCTCCGGCGTGCGCGTCGGTGAAGCGTTGGACCGCACTGCGCTCACCAGCATCGAAAAAGGACTGGAAGATTTCTACTACAGCGTGGGTAAGTACAGTGCATCGGTTAAAGCCGTTGTCACGCCACTTCCACGTAACCGTGTAGACCTGAAACTGGTCTTCACGGAGGGCGTTTCCGCCAAGATCCAACAGATTAATATTGTCGGTAACAAAGCGTTCAGCTCCGACGAATTGATCTCCCGTTTCCAACTGCGTGATGAAGTGCCGTGGTGGAACGTGGTCGGCGATCGTAAATACCAGAAACAAAAACTGTCTGGCGACCTGGAAACCCTTCGGAGTTTCTATCTGGATCGCGGCTATGCGCGTTTCAACATCGATTCTACTCAGGTGAGCCTGACGCCAGATAAAAAAGGTATCTACATCACCATCAATATGACGGAAGGCGAGCAGTACAAGCTGTCCGGCGTGACGGTGAAAGGCAATCTGGCTGGCCACTCTGCGGAAATCGAAGGACTGACGAAGATTGAACCGGGTGAACTCTACAACGGGACGAAAGTGACCCGGATGGAAGAGGACATCAAGAAACTGCTGGGTCGTTATGGCTATGCCTATCCGCGCGTGGTAACGCAGCCGGAAATTAATGATGCAGACAAGACGGTGAGATTAAACATCAACGTTGATGCTGGTAACCGTTTCTATGTGCGTCATATCCGCTTTGACGGCAACGACACGTCGAAAGACGCCGTTCTGCGTCGCGAAATGCGTCAGATGGAAGGTGCCTGGTTAGGCAACGATCTGGTTGAACAGGGCAAAGAGCGTCTAAACCGACTGGGCTTCTTTGAAAGCGTTGATGTGGAAACGCAGCGCGTTCCCGGCGTCGCCGATCAGGTTGATGTCACGTATAAAGTCAAAGAGCGTAATACAGGGACATTCAACTTTGGTGTCGGTTTCGGTACAGAAAGTGGCGTGAGCTTCCAGGCTGGGGTTCAGCAGGACAACTGGCTGGGAACGGGTAACTCCGTGGGTATCAGCGGGACGAAAAACGACTACCAGACGTATGTCGAATTGTCACTGACCGACCCGTACTTTACCGTCGATGGCGTTAGTCTCGGTGGCCGCATCTTCTATAACAAATTTGAGGCCTCTGACGCCGATTTGTCCGACTATACCAACGTGAGCTACGGCGTTGGCAGTACCCTAGGCTTCCCGATTAACGAGAATAACTCACTGCGTGTCGGTCTGGATTATGTCCATAACGATCTGTCGGATATGAGACCGCAGGTGGCGATGTGGCGTTATCTGGATTCCGTCGGAGTTAATCCATCTGTGGTTGAAGAAGGTAATAAATCTAGCGCTGACTTCAAAGCGAACGATTTCTTCCTGAATACCGGGTGGTCGTATAACAATCTGGATCGCGGTTACTTCCCGACGAAAGGGACACGTGCGTCCGCGAATGCCAAGATCGCTGTGCCAGGCTCGGATAATGAATATTACAAGCTGACGTTTGATTCGGCGAGCTACTATCCATTGACCGAGAGTGGAAAATGGGTCGTGATGGGTCGTACGCGTGCGGGCTTTGCAGATGGCATCGGTAGTAAAGAAGTGCCGTTCTACGACAACTTCTATGCGGGTGGTTCCAGCACGGTGCGTGGCTTCCAGTCAAACACCATTGGTCCTAAAGCCGCGTATTATAAGTGCCCTGCGAGTCTTGTAGGTTCTGGCTCAGGTTCTTATTCTTCTTGCCCGATTGATTCAAGTAATCTGGATGACGCGGTGGGCGGTAATGCGATGGCGGTGCTGAGCGCGGAACTGATCGTGCCGACGCCGTTTATCAGCGACAAATACGCGAGCTCCGTGCGTACTTCCTTCTTTGTCGATGGTGGTACGGTGTGGGATACCAACTGGGAGAATACGGCTGAAACACTGAACGCAGGCGTGCCGGATTACAGCAAAGCGAGCAACTTCCGTGTTTCCAGCGGTATCGCATTGCAATGGATGTCTCCGCTTGGGCCATTGGTCTTCTCCTATGCCCAGCCGGTTAAAAAGTACGATGGAGACAAGTCGGAACAATTCCAGTTTAACATTGGCAAAACCTGGTAGTGTGACGTCAATAGGTTGTATGCAGGGAATGTCGCATCGTTGTTCATGGACATGAATGGTTGGACATAAACCGTTCATGTCATGGCGCGATGCCCATAATTAAAGTGTTAAGACACAAATAGGTTAGGTTGAGGAGTTTATAGTGAAAAAGTGGTTATGTGCCGCAGGCCTCGGTTTAGCATTGGCTGCTTCAGCCAGCGTTCAGGCTGCTGATAAAATTGCCGTTGTTAACGTCTCCAGCATTTTCCAACAGCTGCCGCAGCGTGAAACCGTTGGCAAACAGCTGGAAAACGAGTTCAAAGGCCGTGCTTCTGAACTGCAATCTATGGAAAACGATTTACAGGCCAAGATGCAGAAGTTGCAGCGTGATGGTTCTACCATGAAAGCGAGCGATCGCAGCAAAATGGAGAAGGATGTCATGGCACAGCGTGAGCAGTTCTCTACCAAAGCGCAGGCTTTTGACCAGGACAACCGCCGTCGTCAGATGGAAGAACGCAACAAAATCCTGAGCCGTATTCAGGATGCCGTGAAAGCGGTTGCAACCAAAGAAGGCTATGATGTTGTGATTGACGCTAACGCTGTTGCGTATGTCGCCAATGCGAAAGACATTACTGCCGATGTGCTGAAACAGGTTAAATAAACCATGTATTCAATTCGACTGGATGCGTTAGCTCAACAGTTGGATGCACAATTACACGGTGATGGCGATATCGTCATCACCGGTGTTGCTTCTATGCATTCGGCAAAAACTGGGCAAATTACGTTTCTTTCCGACAGTCGTTACCGTGAGCAACTGGCTGGGACGCAAGCGTCAGCAGTCGTGCTGACGGAAGCGGATTTACCTTACTGTCAGGTTACTGCGCTGGTAGTGAAGAATCCCTACCTTACCTATGCGCGCATGGCGCAACTGCTGGATACCACGCCGCAACCGGCCACTGACATTGCGCCGAGCGCGGTTATTGCGCCAGACGCGACGCTGGGTCAGCAGGTGTCCGTTGGTGCAAATGCCGTCATTGAATCTGGTGCACAGCTGGGCGATGGTGTTGTTATTGGTCCCGGCTGCTTTATCGGTAAAGATGCCCGTATTGGCGCGGGTACCCGTTTGTGGGCAAATGTCACGATTTATCACCGCGTTGAGCTGGGTGAGCATTGCCTGATTCAGTCGGGAACGGTTATCGGCTCAGACGGTTTTGGCTATGCCAACGATCGCGGTAACTGGGTGAAGATCCCGCAGTTAGGAACGGTCAGAATTGGCGACCGAGTTGAGATCGGCGCAAGCACGACCATCGATCGTGGCGCGTTGGATGATACGGTCATTGGCAATGGTGTTATCATTGATAACCAATGTCAGATTGCGCACAACGTCGTGATTGGCGACAATACCGCGGTAGCGGGTGGCGTCATTATGGCGGGGAGCTTAAAAATTGGTCGTTATTGCATGATCGGTGGTGCCAGCGTCATTAACGGGCACATGGAAATCTGCGATAAAGTGACGGTAACGGGAATGGGGATGGTCATGCGACCAATCACAGAACCTGGGGTATACTCTTCGGGCATTCCTTTGCAACCCAACAAAGTATGGCGTAAAACCGCAGCGCTGGTGATGAATATTGATGAGATAAGCAAACGGTTGAAAGCCGTTGAACGAAAAGTCGATAACGTTTAATCACTCGCGTTTTTATTTGCGGCCTGCCTGAAGACACCTAATTTAGGGTCTGTGCAGGCCGTGTTGTTGATGGCATCAGTTTTTATGGACAGGAAGAGTATTTTGACTACTGACACTCATACTCTGCATATTGAAGAGATTTTAGAACTATTACCGCACCGTTTCCCATTTTTACTGGTTGATCGGGTACTGGATTTTGAAGAAGGGAAGTTTCTGCGGGCGGTGAAAAACGTCTCTTTCAACGAACCCTTCTTCCAGGGCCATTTCCCGGGCAAGCCAATTTTCCCCGGCGTGCTGATTCTGGAAGCGATGGCTCAGGCTACGGGTATTCTGGCGTTTAAAAGCGTGGGTAAGCTGGAGCCGGGTGAGCTGTACTATTTCGCCGCTGTTGACGAAGCGCGCTTTAAGCGCCCTGTACAGCCAGGCGATCAAATGATCCTTGAAGTTGAATTCATCAAAGAGCGTCGTGGCGTTGCACGCTTTAAAGGTGTTGCCAAAGTTGATGGCGAAGTGGCCTGCGAAGCGTCAATGATGTGTGCTCGCCGTCGGGAGTCCTGATAACGTGATTGATCAAACCGCCTTTATTCACCCAAGTTCGATTGTTGAAGACGGTGCCATTATTGGCGCTGGCGTTCATATTGGCCCGTTCTGCTATATCGGTTCTCAGGTTGAGATCGGTGCGGGTACGGTGCTGAAATCACATGTCGTCGTCAATGGCGTCACTAAAATTGGTCGCGATAACGAAATCTATCAGTTCACGTCAATTGGTGAAGTGAATCAGGATCTCAAATATGCAGGGGAACCAACCTGCGTTGAGATTGGCGATCGTAACCGCATCCGTGAAAGCGTCACGATTCATCGCGGCACAACGCAGGGCGGTGGGTTGACTAAAGTCGGTAGCGATAATCTGTTGATGATCAATACGCATATCGCGCACGACTGCGTGGTGGGCAATCGCTGTATTCTGGCGAATAATGCAACGTTGGGCGGCCACGTTTCTGTCGATGATTTTGCGATTATCGGCGGGATGACGGCGGTACATCAGTTCTGCATTATTGGTGCTCACGTCATGGTGGGTGGATGCTCCGGCGTGGCGCAAGACGTGCCGCCGTATGTTATCGCGCAAGGTAACCATGCCACGCCGTTTGGCCTGAATATTGAAGGCCTGAAGCGTCGTGGTTTCGAGAAAGAGACCCTGCACGCGATCCGTAACGCGTACAAACTGCTCTACCGCAGCGGTAAAACGCTGGACGAAGTGAAACCGGAAATTGAAGCACTGGCAGCGGAATACCCTGCTGTACAGGCGTTTACCGATTTCTTTGCCCGTTCTACTCGCGGCATCATTCGTTAATCCATGTCATCGCGTCCTTTGACTATCGGGCTGGTCGCCGGGGAAACTTCCGGCGACATCCTTGGCGCGGGCCTGATCCGAGCGCTAAAAGAAAAGATGCCTGATGCACGGTTTGTTGGCGTTGCCGGGCCGCGTATGCAGGCTGAAGGTTGTGAAGCCTGGTACGAGATGGAAGAGCTGGCCGTCATGGGCATTGTTGAAGTGCTTGGGCGGCTTCCTCGCCTGCTGAAAATTCGGCGGGATTTGACCCAACGTTTCAGCGAACTTCAGCCCGATGTCTTCGTGGGGATTGATGCACCTGATTTCAATATCACGCTGGAGGGTAACCTCAAGCAGCTCGGCATCAATACCATTCACTACGTCAGTCCGTCCGTGTGGGCATGGCGTCAAAAGCGCGTTTTCAAAATAGGTAAAGCGACCAATTTGGTGCTGGCCTTTTTGCCTTTTGAAAAAGCGTTTTACGATCGTTTCAATGTACCTTGTCGCTTTATCGGCCACACGATGGCTGATGCAATGCCATTGCACCCCGATAAGCTGGCGGCGCGTGCAACATTGGGTATTGCGCCAGAAGCGCACTGTCTGGCGCTGCTGCCGGGTAGCCGCGGCGCAGAGGTGGAAATGCTTAGCGCGGATTTCCTCAAGACCGCTGTGCTGCTGCGCCAACATTTTCCCGATCTGGAAATTGTCGTTCCGCTGGTGAACAGCAAACGGCGTGAACAGTTTGAGCAGATCAAAAGCACTGTGGCTCCCGATTTACGCGTACATCTGCTGGATGGTCAGGCGCGAGAAGCCATGATTGCCAGTGATGCGGCGCTATTGGCATCCGGTACGGCAGCGCTGGAATGCATGTTGGCAAAATGCCCGATGGTGGTGGGTTATCGCATGAAACCCTTTACCTTCTGGTTGGCACAGCGTCTGGTCAAAACACAGTGGGTGTCGTTGCCGAATTTGCTGGCTGGGCGCGAACTGGTAACGGAACTGCTTCAGACCGACTGTTCACCTGACAAGCTGGCCGCCGCGCTATTGCCGCTGTTCGCAGATTCGGATAAAACGGCTGCGCTGCGTACGACATTTGTGGATTTGCATCAGCAGATTCGCTGTAACGCTGATGAGCAAGCGGCTCAGGCGGTACTGGAATTAGTCAAGCCGCATTCATAAACCCCTATTCGTAAGACCATGTTAATAAAGCCATGAGTGAGTTATTTATCTATCCGCAGGCGACCTGTATCGCTGGCGTTGATGAAGTGGGGCGCGGCCCTCTGGTTGGCGCAGTGGTGACGGCCGCGGTGATTCTTGACCCGACTCGGCCAATTGTCGGGCTGGCGGATTCCAAACAACTGAGTGAAAAACGTCGGTTGGCGCTCTATGATGAAATCAAAGAGAAAGCGTTGGCGTGGAGCCTTGGTCGAGCAGAGCCAGAAGAGATTGATCAACTGAATATCCTGCATGCAACCATGTTGGCCATGCAACGTGCGGTGGCTGGGTTGGCAGTCGTGCCTGATTTTGTTCTGATTGACGGCAACCGTTGTCCGGCGCTGCCGATGCCCGCTCAGGCGGTGGTTAAAGGGGATAGCCGCGTGGCAGAAATCAGCGCGGCTTCGATTATGGCGAAAGTGACGCGTGATCGTGAGATGGTCGAGTTGGATCAACGCTTCCCCGCTTATGGTTTTGCCCAACACAAAGGCTATCCAACGGCTTTTCATCTGGAGAAACTGGCCGCACTGGGTGCCACTGAGTTTCACCGTCGGAGCTTCGCGCCAGTCAAACGCGCATTAGGGCTGGCGTAAAACATCATCATTCACTCTCGGTGTGGCGTGCGCACGTAGTCGTGCCTGCCATGCTGACTAATCGATAAGTTCTGGGATCTGGATATGGCCGAACCACGTTTTGTTCACCTGCGTGTTCATAGTGACTATTCCATGATCGATGGGCTGGCCAAAGTCGGTCCGCTGGTAAAAAAAGCGGCGGCACTCGGCATGCCAGCGCTGGCGATTACCGATTTTACCAACCTATGCGGGCTGGTTAAGTTCTATGGCGGCGCGCATGGTGCGGGCATCAAGCCGATTATCGGCGCAGACTTTTCTGTCGAAAGCGACGAATTAGGGGATGAACTCGCCGCCCTTACGGTTCTGGCGATGAACAATACGGGCTACCAGAACCTTACTCTGCTGATTTCCCATGCTTACCAGCGAGGTTATGGCGCGGCGGGGCCAACCATTGATCGAGATTGGCTTGTTGAATACCAAGAAGGGCTTATTTTACTGTCTGGCGGTCGCCGGGGTGATGTTGGCCGATTCTTGCTACGTGGCAACCAGACGCAGGCCGAGCAGTGTCTGGCGTTTTATCAGGAACACTTTCCTCAACGTTATTACCTAGAACTGACCCGCACGTCACGCCCCGACGAAGAAAGCTATTTGCATGCAGCCGTCGAGCTGGCGACAAAGCACGGGTTGCCTGTGGTCGCGACCAATGAAGTGTGTTTTATCAGCACTGATGATTTTGACGCTCACGAAATCCGCGTGGCTATCCACGATGGCTACACGCTTGATGACCCCAAACGCCCGCGTAATTACAGCCCACAGCAGTACATGCGTACCGAAGAGGAAATGTGCGAGCTCTTTGCGGATATCCCCGAAGCGCTGGCGAACAGCGTTGAAATTGCCAAACGCTGTAACGTAACGATTCGTCTGGGGGAATATTTCCTGCCTAAATTTCCGACGGGCGACATGAGTACCGAAGATTTTCTGGTTGAGTGTTCGAAAAAGGGGTTGGAGGAACGCCTCGAATTCCTGTTCCCTGACCCAGAAGAGCGGGCTGCGCGGCGACCAGAGTATGATGAGCGTCTGGATATTGAGCTGGGCGTTATCAACCAGATGGGATTCCCCGGCTACTTCCTGATCGTAATGGAGTTTATTCAGTGGTCGAAGGATAACGACGTGCCTGTTGGGCCGGGGCGTGGTTCCGGTGCTGGGTCGCTGGTGGCCTATGCGTTGAAAATCACCGATCTGGATCCATTGGAATTCGACCTGCTGTTCGAACGCTTCCTCAATCCTGAACGTGTTTCCATGCCCGACTTTGACGTTGATTTTTGTATGGAAAAACGCGACAAGGTCATCGATCACGTCGCGGAAATGTACGGGCGTGATGCGGTATCGCAGATTATCACCTTCGGTACGATGGCGGCGAAAGCGGTGATTCGTGACGTCGGGCGCGTGCTTGGGCACCCTTATGGATTTGTCGATCGTATTTCAAAACTGGTGCCGCCCGACCCGGGCATGACGCTGGAAAAAGCCTTTGCCGCTGAACCGCAATTGCCGGAAATTTATGAAGCCGATGAGGAAGTTAAGGCTCTCATTGATATGGCGCGCAAACTCGAAGGGGTAACGCGTAACGCCGGTAAACATGCAGGTGGGGTGGTGATATCCCCCACCAAGATTACCGATTTCGCGCCGCTGTACTGTGATGCTGAAGGGAATCATCCGGTTACCCAGTTCGATAAGAACGACGTGGAATATGCCGGGCTGGTGAAGTTTGACTTCCTAGGTCTGCGTACGCTGACCATCATCGACTGGGCGCTGGGGATGATTAACGCCCGCCGCGCGAAGCAGGGGCAGGAACCGATTGACATCGCGGCGATCCCGCTTGATGACAAGAAAAGTTTCGATATGCTGCAACGCTCGGAAACCACCGCGGTATTCCAGCTTGAATCACGCGGCATGAAAGATCTGATCAAGCGGCTGAAGCCCGACTGCTTTGAAGATATGATCGCGCTGGTGGCGCTGTTCCGTCCGGGTCCACTGCAATCTGGCATGGTGGATAACTTTATTGACCGTAAACATGGTCGTGAAGCGATCTCCTATCCTGACATCGAATGGCAGCACGAATCACTCAAGCCCGTGTTGGAACCGACCTACGGCATTATCCTGTATCAGGAACAGGTTATGCAGATCGCTCAGGTCCTGTCTGGCTATACGCTAGGCGGCGCAGATATGCTACGCCGTGCGATGGGTAAGAAAAAACCGGAAGAGATGGCCAAACAGCGGTCCGTCTTTAAAGACGGGGCGGAGCGGATGGGCGTCGACGGTGAACTGTCGATGAAAATCTTCGATCTGGTGGAAAAATTTGCTGGTTACGGCTTTAATAAATCTCACTCTGCCGCTTATGCACTAGTGTCTTACCAGACGCTGTGGCTGAAAGCGCACTATCCGGCTGAATTCATGGCGGCGGTCATGACAGCTGATATGGACAATACGGATAAAATCGTCGGGCTGGTTGATGAATGCTGGCGGATGGGGTTAAAAATCCTGCCTCCTGACATCAACAGTGGGCTGTATCACTTCCATGTGAATGACGATGGCGAGATTGTTTACGGCATCGGCGCAATTAAAGGCGTGGGTGAAGGCCCAATTGAGGCCATCATTGAGGCACGCAATCAAGGCGGTTATTTTAGAGAGTTGTTTGACCTCTGTGCGCGTACCGACATTAAAAAGCTGAACCGACGCGTGCTGGAAAAGCTGATTATGTCCGGAGCATTTGACCGCCTTGGGCCGCATCGTGCTGCGCTAATGAATTCATTGGCTGATGCGCTTAAAGCTGCCGATCAGCATGCGAAAGCGGAAGCCATTGGTCAGGTGGATATGTTCGGTGTGCTGGCAGAGGCGCCTGAGCAGGTTGAGCAATCTTACAGCACCGTGCCGCCGTGGCCGGAGCAGGTGGTGTTGGATGGGGAGCGGGAAACGCTGGGGCTGTACCTGACCGGCCACCCGATCACACAATATATTAAGGAAATCGAACGTTATGCCGGTGGCGTGCGTTTGAAAGATATGCACCCGACGGATCGGGGTAAAATGACCACTGCCGTAGGGCTGGTGTTGGCAGCTCGCGTCATGGTAACCAAGCGGGGTAACCGCATTGGTGTCTGTACGCTGGACGATCGTTCCGGTCGGCTTGAGATCATGCTGTTTACCGATGCATTGGAAAAATATCAGCATTTACTTGAGAAAGACCGTATCCTTATCGCCAGTGGACAGGTCAGCTTTGATGACTTCAGCGGCGGGCTTAAAATGACCGTCCGAGAGTTAATGGATATCAGTGAAGCGCGGGAAAAATACGCGCGCGGGCTTGCTATCTCGCTGACTGACAGGCAAATTGATGACCAGCTATTAAACCGTCTCCGTCAATCGTTGGAACCCCATCGATCGGGGACGATCCCAGTGCATCTCTATTACCAGCGTGAAGATGCGCGCGCCCGACTACGTTTCGGCGCAGCATGGCGTGTAACGCCTGCCGATGCGCTACTGAACGCGCTGCGCACATTAGTGGGTAATGAGCAGGTGGAACTGGAATTTGACTAATATAGGAATACTATGAGTCTGAATTTTCTTGATTTTGAGCAGCCGATTGCAGAGTTGGAAGCGAAAATTGACTCGCTGACCGCAGTCAGCCGTCAAGACGAAAAATTGGATATTAATCTGGACGAAGAAGTCCAGCGCCTGCGTGAGAAGAGCGTTGAATTGACGCGTAAAATCTTCGCTGATTTGGGCGCCTGGCAGGTTGCGCAATTAGCGCGCCATCCGCAACGTCCTTATACGCTTGATTATATTAAGCACATCTTTACTGACTTTGATGAATTGGCTGGCGATCGCGCCTATGCCGATGACAAAGCCATCGTCGGTGGGATTGCCCGTTTGGATGGGCGTCCGGTGATGATCATTGGTCATCAGAAAGGACGTGAAACCAAAGAAAAAATTCGTCGTAACTTCGGCATGCCGGCACCGGAAGGCTATCGCAAAGCGCTGCGCCTGATGGAAATGGCCGAGCGCTTCAAGATGCCGATCATTACCTTTATCGATACGCCGGGCGCCTATCCGGGCGTTGGCGCGGAAGAGCGCGGTCAGTCTGAAGCGATTGCGCGCAACCTGCGTGAAATGTCGACGCTGCGTGTGCCAATCATCTGTACCGTTATCGGTGAAGGTGGCTCCGGTGGTGCGTTGGCTATCGGCGTGGGCGACAAGGTCAACATGTTGCAGTACAGCACCTACTCGGTTATTTCACCGGAAGGCTGTGCATCTATCCTGTGGAAGAGTGCGGATAAGGCACCGCTGGCGGCGGAAGCCATGGGCATTATCGCGCCGCGTCTGAAAGAGCTAAAGCTGATCGATACCGTGATACCGGAACCGCTGGGTTCGGCGCACCGTAACGTCCCAGCGATGGCTGAGTCGCTGAAAGCGCAGTTGCTAGCTGATCTGCTCGACCTCGACGGCCTGACGGAAGAAGAACTGCTGAACCGCCGTTACCAGCGTTTGATGAACTATGGTTACTGTTAAGTACAGTGGCTACTGCTGATAAGGAGATTGTCTGATTGATTGCAGTATTATCAATCAGGCAATTCTGGCGTTACTCTGAAAATCCGTTGTCAGAAATGACAGCGGATTTTTTGCTATAAGGGGGTGAAGCATGCTGAAGCTGCTTGATGTCCATCACATTGCGGTGATTGCCTCTGACTATGAACACAGTAAGGCATTTTATTGTGATGTACTGGGGTTTACGTTGAACCATGAGGTCTACCGTGAACACCACTGAATCTGATGATGGATTACTTGACGATAGATTGCTCCAGACGATCACGGCGCAAACGATCGGATGCAGGTCGATCCTGCTGGCTTACAGCGGCGGTCTGGATTCTAGCGTATTGTTACATCTGCTGGTGGCGGTTCGCCAGCGTTCTGGGCTGGCTATTCGCGCGGCTTACATCCATCACGGCTTAAATCCGCGGGCAGATAGCTGGGCTGAACATTGTCGTCAACAGTGTGAACGCTGGCAGGTGCCATTTGCCTCGCTGTCGGTGACGGTTGAGACGCAGAACGGTGGTATTGAAGCGGCGGCCAGAACGGCGCGTTATCAGGCGCTGCAAGCGCATCTGCAAGAGGGGGAAACCCTGCTGACGGCGCAGCATCTTGATGACCAGAGTGAAACTTTTTTACTGGCGCTTAAACGCGGCAGCGGGCCTGCCGGATTGTCGGCCATGGCGGCACACAGTACGCTGGGTCATCATCGTCTCATTCGTCCGCTGCTGGGTTTTTCTCGTTTGCAGTTGGAAGCGTATGCGCAGCGGCATCAGCTGCAGTGGATTGAAGATGACAGCAATCAGGATGAGCGTTTCGATCGCAATTTTCTACGCCGCCAGATTTTACCGCGATTGACGCAGCGCTGGCCGCATTTCTCTTCCGCCGTAGCGCGTAGCGCCGAGCTGTGCGCCGAGCAGGAACAACTGCTGGATGAGTTGTTGGAAGAATCATTGCAGGCGTTATGTCAGCCGGATGGGGCGCTGAGTATTGACGGTCTGGTGCCGCTAAGCTCGGTGCGTCGTTTTGCGCTACTGCGTCGCTGGCTGGCGCAGCAGGGGGCGGCCATGCCGGCGCGTGAGCAGCTACAACGACTCTGGGATGAGGTGGCGACGAGCCGCCAGGATGCGGAGCCTGTATTGCAACTGAATCAGCAGCAGATCCGCCGTTTCCGTCAGCATCTCTATCTGCTGCCGCTGATGACGTCGTTACAAGACTGCATTTTGCCGTGGCAGCCGACGTCACGTCCGCTGTCGCTCCCTGACAATCTTGGCACGCTGCTGTTGGCCGATAGTGGGATGGCGATTCGCGCGCCGGAAAACGGTGAAGCGGTGAGTATCCGCTTTTCGACCCGTGGAACCGTGCATATTGTCGGCAGAATCCACGGGCGGCAAATCAAGAAACTTTGGCAGGAATTGGGTGTTCCGCCCTGGTGGCGCGACCGGACGCCGTTGGTATTCTACAACGAACAGCTAATTACGGCCGTGGGACGATTTGTCACGTGGGAAGGGCAGGTAAGAGAACATCAGCCCGTGTGGCACATTGTTTGGGAAAAATAAGGTTTGGGAAAAAAGCTGAGGGAAAAGCCAGAGGCTAGCGCTGAAATAAAAACGGACAACCAGCGTTGTCCGTTTTGGAAGCGTTTTTTCAGCATTTGCTGCTGAATGAAAGGAGAAGCCAGTCAGGATTCGCTGACGACAATCTTCCCGATTTCAGGGTGACTGAAACTGACGATGTGGTCGAGGCGCAGTTCGCGCGTTGCACCGGAGGCTTCGATCACCAGATATTCGACCTGCTTACGGGAGATCATGTCACTGGCTTTACCGGTTACAACTTCACCATTGCGTAGTTCCAGCGTCAGCGTTAGATTCTGCTGACAAGTGGCTTCCAGGCTGTCGTAATCATCACAGTTGATGGGTTGATATTCATTACTCATTGACATAGTCACTCACCAATAAGTTAGCGGCGGCAAAAGCGGCCTGTTCCCTGACGGAGGATGGCAGCGCATCATTTGCGGCAATGCCATCCAGGGTTTTCAAAACACAACCCAGCGAATCGGGTATATAGCCCAGATCGCCGCTGGCGATCTCTGCGTATAAGCGACGTACTAATTCACAGTATTCTTGCACTATATCCTCCCTTGAAAGCTTAGCTCGGTAGATATTCATGCATCATCACCTGTTGCGGTGCGCGATGTTGTAAGCCTACGAAGATAAACTCTATTTATCAAACCGACTATAGCATAGGCACTAACAGGATATCAGTAGTCCTTAGAGGCCTAATCTACCAGTTACGTCGCAGATATCACCTTTACTGTGAGGATGGCGCTAACTCAAGTAAACTAAAGGGATTAACGACGAGGTTACTGATGGCATTAAAAGCAACGGTTTACAAAGCAGCGATCAATATTGCTGATATGGATCGGAATTTTTTTCACGACGCGAACCTGACGATAGCGCAGCATCCGTCAGAAACGGAACAGCGCATGATGCTGCGGCTTTTAGCGTGGATTTGTCATGCTGATGAAAACCTGCGCTTTACCAAAGGGCTCAGTGCCGATGACGAACCGGAAATCTGGCGGCGCAACGATACGATGGAACTGGAGTTGTGGATTGAGCTGGGCCTGCCGGATGAAAAGCGGCTTAAGAAAGCCTGCAACCAGTCGCGCGCCGTGGTGCTATACGCGTACAGCGAGCGTGCGGCGCAGGTTTGGTGGAGTGCAATATCAAGTAAGGTTTCTGGGTACAAGAATTTGGCTATCCGTTTTTTAGATGATAGCCAGTTGGCTCAGCTTGCCGGACTGGCCGCACGCACGATGGCGTTGCAGGCAACGATACAGGAAGGCACGATCTGGTTGTCTGACGATAAGAATAGTCTGGAAATCGCATTTTCTGAGTGGAAAATTCCTCAGACTCAGGGATGATAACAGGCTGGATACATTCCAGGGCATTGAGTCAGAACGATAAAAACAGGGCAGAGACGGCAGGACAATAATGATGAAAAAACTGGCTATCGGTGTGCTGTTGATTGCAGGGGTTTCTGGGTTGATCGGGTGCCATACTCGCTCACAAGTTCAGGAAGAACCCCTTAAACCAATGGCACAGAGTTATCGTGGCGTTTTACCCTGCGCGGACTGCGGAGGGATTGATACGTCGCTGTTTTTGGAAAAAGACGGGACTTTTGTGTTGCGAGAGCAGTATCAGACAACGCGAGCAGGTAACAACACGTTTGCTTCCTATGGGCAATGGCGACGTACCGCTGATAAGCTGGTATTGACGGATAGTGCAGGAGAAAAACGTTACTTCCGCCCGATTGATAAGGGGCTGGAAATGCTGGATCAGCAAGGGCTTCCCATCAACTCCTCTCTTCCTCGTCAACTGACGACAACCGAGCAGGCATTGCCGGATACGCCGATGTCGATGAAGGGCATATACCGCTATCTGGCCGATGCTGCGACGTTCTCTGATTGCGCCACGGGTAAAACGTTTGTGGTGGCAAGCAATGCTGTGCTGCAAAGGATGTACCTCCGTACGACGGTGTCGGCGGGTGAACCGGTGCTGGTTTCCTTTACCGCGCATTTTGCCGTGATTCCATCGATGGAAGAAGGGCAGATGGTGAAAGCGGTGGTTCCCAACAGCAGTGATAACGCTCGTATGCGAGCACGGGCAAACTGCGATACACAGATAGATTAATGCAGCTTTAAAAATAAAAGGCACTGATTTCAGTGCCTTTTTGGTATCGGTTATGCGTTAGAGCATTTTCTTGAGCTGATAAAGCCAGTCCAGCGCCTGACGTGGCGTGAGCGCATCAGGATCGATGGCTTCCAGCGCTTCGATTGCCGGAGACGGCTCATCATTGCTCAGCAGCGCCAACTGTGCCCCATCGATATGGCTGGATGACGCATTATTCGATAACGTTTCCAGCTCCTTCAGTTTCTGGCGTGCGCGTTTAATCACTTCTTTCGGTACGCCAGCTAGAGCGGCGACGGCAAGACCATAACTCTTGCTGGCTGCGCCATCCTGTACGCTGTGCATAAAGGCAATGGTATCACCGTGTTCGCGCGCATCTAAATGCACGTTCACCACGCCTTCCATTTTTTCCGGCAGAGTGGTCAGTTCAAAGTAGTGCGTGGCAAACAGCGTCATCGCTTTGATGCGGTTCGCCAGATTTTCGGCACAGGCCCAGGCCAGCGATAGGCCGTCGTAGGTTGAGGTTCCACGGCCGATTTCGTCCATCAATACTAGGCTGTTTTCCGTGGCATTGTGCAGAATATTTGCCGTTTCTGTCATTTCCACCATGAAGGTAGAGCGGCCAGAAGCCAGATCGTCGGCGGCACCCACACGAGTGAAAATACGATCGACGGGGCCAATGACCGCCTGATCCGCAGGCACAAAGCAGCCGATATGCGCCATCAGCACAATCAGTGCAGCCTGACGCATATAGGTACTTTTCCCGCCCATGTTGGGGCCGGTGATAATCAGCATACGACGCTGTGGTGCTAGCGATAGGGGGTTCGAAATAAACGGCTCACGAAGCACCTGCTCAACGACGGGGTGACGACCGCTTGTGATTTTGATGCCGGGCTTATCGCTCAGCGTCGGGCAGACGTAATTCAGCGTATCGGCACGTTCGGCCAGATTCGTCAGAACGTCCAATTCTGCCAACGCGGCGGCGCTTTGCTGAAGCTCGGCCAGATGAGGCAACAGCAGATCGAAAAGCTCATCATAGAGCGCTTTTTCCAGCGCCAGTGCCTTGCCCTTCGAGGTCAGAACCTTGTCTTCGTACTCTTTCAGCTCGGGGATGATATAGCGTTCGGCATTTTTTAGCGTCTGGCGGCGTACATAGTGGATCGGCACCAGATGGCTTTGGCCACGGCTGACCTGAATGTAATAGCCGTGTACGCCGTTGAAGCCGACTTTTAGCGTATCGAGCCCCAGTTTTTCGCGCTCGCGAATTTCCAGACGATCCAGATAATCGCTGGCACCGTCAGCCAGCGCGCGCCACTCATCCAGTTCCGCGTTGTAGCCTGGCGCGATGACGCCACCGTCACGAACCAGCACGGGCGGCGCTTCGACAACCGCGTGTTCCAGCAGGTCTCGTAGTTCATCAAATTGCCCAATCAGGTTGACTAAACGGCGAACGGAGTCAATATCCAGCGGTGCAAGCTGCTCACGAATATCGGGAAATTGCTGGAAAGCGTGGCGCATACGTGCCAGATCGCGCGGGCGTGCCGTGCGCAATGCGAGTCGCGCCAGAATACGTTCCAGATCGCCGACCTGTCGCAGATAGGGTTGCAGATCGGGCGTGATGTCCTGCAACGCGCTAATGGCCTGCTGGCGCTGTTTTAGTGCATCAATATCGCGGCTGGGCATATGAATCCAGCGCTTCAGCATTCGGCTGCCCATTGCTGTTACGGTGCAGTCCAAGACGGCAGCCAGCGTATTTTCCACGCCACCGGACAGATTCTGCGTCAGTTCAAGGTTACGTCGGGTGGCCGCATCCATGATGATGCCGTCCTGCTGGCGCTCCATGGTAATCCCACGGATATGCGGCAGCGAGGTGCGCTGTGTGTCTTTTACGTATTGCAGCAGGCATCCGGCGGCACGCAGCGCGAGCTTGGCCTGCTCTACACCAAAACCCGTCAGATCGCGGGTGCCAAATTGCAGGTTAAGCTGCTGGCGTGCGGTATCCGGTTCAAACTCCCACAGCGGACGACGGCGTAGCCCATGACGGTTTTCGATCAAATCCATGGATTCGAAGGATTCAGGGTAGAGTAATTCTGCCGGGTTGGTGCGCTGTAATTCGGCCGCCATGGTTTCCCGATCAGCAGGTTCACTGACACGAAAACGCCCTGAGCTGATATCCAGAGTGGCGTAGCCAAATCCCCGACTATCCTGCCAGATTGCGGCCAGCAGGTTATCCTGCTTTTCCTGCAATAGCGCTTCGTCGCTGATGGTGCCGGGGGTGACGATACGCACGACTTTACGTTCTACCGGGCCTTTGCTGGTGGCGGGATCGCCGATCTGTTCGCAGATAGCAACGGATTCGCCCATTTGCACCAGTCTGGCAAGGTAGTTTTCAACGGCATGATGAGGGACGCCTGCCATCGGTATCGGTTCCCCTGCGGAGGCACCGCGCTTCGTCAGTGAAATGTCCAGCAGTTGGGAAGCCCGTTTGGCATCGTCATAGAACAGTTCGTAAAAATCACCCATGCGGTAAAACAGCAGGATTTCCGGATGTTCAGCCTTTAGTCTAAAGTACTGCTGCATCATGGGGGTGTGGGCAGTGAAATCCTTGTCGGTAGAATCTTTCATATTGATTTTACTCAGTTTTAACGCTTTTGTTCGTTCAGGTGATGGTGCAGGGTTTGATGGTCAACCGTGCTGATGGCGCGTCACCTGAGCCTTGAAATGGAATGCCAGAAGTATACTGGCTGGCAGATGAAAAACATCACCCGCGAATGCGCTATCTTACCACTGGTGGCCGTTATTTGGCGTCAGACGACGTTACCAGACTGAATCAGGGATGCGTATCCGATTTGCTCGAACGCGCGAGGCGGCTCGCAAGTTTGCCATGAAGAGGTATCAGGTCAATAATAATTAATTTATGAAAATCAATGTTGCTGATTTTAGCATTAGATCGCTTCTGCTAAATTAATGAGTCTATTTGACGGTATTAAATCCCGCCAAATAGATTATCTTTTTAACGTTATGGTACAGCCAACACCGCACAATTACATAAGTCATCACTTTCAAAGTTGGTGATGTCACCCGCCTTCATATCAGGAACAGGGAAGACTCGAACAGTAAGCGGTTTATTTAAGCGAAAAGCCATCGTCCCTGTGTCTCTCATTAGGGCTGAAAGTTTATCAATAGAGACATCACCGGGAACAGGAACGGTATCCAGCCCAATTCCACAAACAGCGCTGTAAGTCAGCAACGAGCGAATATCAAAATTTGATTTTACAGATCCATCAGCTAAACCTTGATCTTCAGTTAATGCAAGCATTAACCCAGAAAACCCCACCAACTCTGTATCTTTTACTGATTTAAATACCTTAGTTAATAATCCTGATACTTCGACAGTGCCTGATGCTCCAAAATATTCGACCCCCATTTGTTCATAGACTTCGGCCATACTAGCGCAATTTTTAGAGGGTGCTGCCGAACTATCGAAGCCTGAAAACGTAAAGGGAAAATCCATTTTTGCATGGTTAATAATATGTTGAATTGCTGAGATATGATACTGAATGGCTGTGCTCAGGACGGTGTAATAATTACTGAACAGCTGATTATGGTTTTTTGTGCCTTTCTGTTTATTGAAGTTTTTTAAGGTATTAACCAGCAGGTCGGGGGTTTCAAGACCAATAACAAAGCAATCCCCTAATTCTTTTTTATGATATCCGGCCGGAAAATAAGGTATTAGTGGTTTACAATTGAAGTTGACGGTAAAGTTAAAATTTCCCTCACCTCGTGGGGTTATTACACTAATTTTTTTCACACATGACGCGGCAGTCTTAATAAGCTCATTGTCGACAATACCATAATCGTCCAAGGGGATATTTACACAGGCATTGCACAAATCGCCAAACTCATTAATGAGATCAGGCAGCATCTCAATTTCTCTTGCGGTTTTTGCTTCACCAATAGCAAATCTTACCCTTATTCCTGACTGATTATTGTGAGCCAGTAATTTGCTAATATAGTGTAAATCAGCTCGGGCACTCTCTATACTGCTTAGGTTGAGATATTCCCCAAATGGATTGGTAACAATGCGAATGGACTGTACCGTGTAGTGGTGACGTTGAAACTCTGCCGTTAAATCTGATAAAAATGTTGAGGCTTTATTAATTTCTGTCTGCCAACTCTCTTTATCGTGGCTTAATGATAGAAATGCTGTCACAGTCCGTATTTTACAAAGTGCTTTCTCTTTATAACCCACTGGATTCTCCCTGGAAATTATTGCCATACATTGGGTGGCTCTGTCATATCATCCTACTCGGTAGAGCAAAACAAATACAATGGCATTTGGAGTGTGTGGCGGCATGTCTTGCTTTTTATACGTATTAATATGCATGAGTCGCAGTGGGGTTATGAATCATGGCATTGAAAAATAACATATTATTTGTTTTGATAGGGATGCCGACGCTTTAGGCAAAATATGAGGTCATCCCCACGTTGGATACTTCCCACCACGTTATCAAGCATAAGGCCAGTTCTTTGTAATGTAGCAGATGACTGGGATAAGGACGCGCATCCGATTTTCCACTGGCGCTTAAGTGCGCGAGGCGGTTCGCAAACTTGCCTGTTAAATAAGTGATGCCTCGCGCTGAGGCTTTATTCTACGCGCGATTCAATGTCCTGAACTTTCTGCCAGCTAGGCAAATTTTTCAGACGCTGTGAATAGCATTGAATATTCGGGAATCGTTCTCTGGGCACGAGCCGTTCTACGACGGTATTAATCACGAAGCCCAGCATAATATCCGCGCCACTCAGCTTATCGCCCACGATAAATTCTCTTGCAGACAGCATGTCGTCTAAAAATGAAAAGACTTTCTCGAATTCGTTGTCGGCGTAGTTCTCAAGGAAATTCAGCGTGGTGCCGGTATTCTTTTCAAATTCGCCAAAGATCTTTAATAACACTGGCAGCATGGCTGAGCTTTCTGCAAAGTGTATCCACTGAAGATAGTCAATGTATTCGGCCTCACTTACATCTGGAGCCAGGTGTTTAGCATAGCGATTGATCAAGTATTCAACGATAGCGCCAGATTCCGCGATGATCTTTCCCCCTTCCTCAATCAACGGCGATTTACCCAAAGGATGTATTGCTTTTAATGAGTCCGGTGCTAAGTGCGTTTTTTCATCCCGTTGATATCTGACGAGTTCATAAGGTATTCCCGCTTCCTCAAGCAGCCAGAGGATACGAACAGACCGTGAATCATTAAGATGGTGTAATGTTAATCCCATATTATTTTTCCTTAAATTCTGATGAAGAATGCGAGTCGTCATGATGTGGTTCCCTCCGCTTATGTGGGTTCCATGTCATATCAGCAGAGTAGCGGTTCCGGTGGTTTGCGGCTAACAAGGCTATTTTTGAGGGGGTATAAATATTTTTATGAGGTAATAATGACTATGAATGACGGCCATGAATGATGGACAAAAACATGGTCAGCGATCGCCGCACCACGGGCATCGAGTGGCTAGAGACGGAGTCGGCATGGATCTTTGCCTGATAGGCGCTGTGGAACCTGATGATTACCGAGGTCTTAAAATCTGAATTATTTGAGATATCGATACATTGTGGAGAAGGGTTGTGTGCTATGTTGGATTTATCATGGTAATGATGCGTCGCTCCTATGAAAAAAAGCCTACTAGCGTATTTTTCCGTCATTTCTCTTAAGAAAAATTTTTTCTTATTGTCTTTCTTTTTGTTTTTTATCCTGATTTCTCTCTTTGCATTGGTGTTTGTCGTTTATGTGTCATTCACACTCAAGCAGTTTGAAGATGATGTAGATAACTTTTCTTCTGTTACTGTGGCGCATGCTGAAAAGATAATGTTGCAGGCGACATCTGCTCTCGATGAATTAGAAAAAAATTACCCACCGTATTGTGATGACTTGCATCTGAATTCACTGCGTAAGGTCGCCTATGACAATGATTATATTCAGGATACCGTCTATATTGATGGGAATCGACCTCGTTGTTCTGCGATGCTGGGTGAAATGAAAACGGTATATCTCCCACCACCTGATTTTCGCTATAAAAATACTTATGATGTTTGGTATAAGATAGATGGTTTTCTCAATAAAAACAGACCAATGATTTATGTTGGTTCAGCACGTCATCTTGTTGTGTTGAACCCCCGTTCATTTTGGGATGTTCCTTCTTATAGTTATAATATCCAGTATGCTTTTTTAGAAGAAAGTCATAAAAATGGTCAGGTTATTTTATCGAATGTTATAAATGGAAATATCTATTCTCATATTCTCACTGATGGTGAAGACAATGATAGGTTTTATATGGATAATAAATATTATGTCCACACGGTCTTACCCGAAAGTGAAGTTTCATTAGTCGTGAGTGCAGATAATCCTGTTGATGTTTCATTTTATATTAAGGCTTTTTTCTCTTCGTTCCCGATTGCTTTTTTAATGGCTCTGGTTATTTCTTCCATCATATCCAGAAAAACTCGTGAAATTCAAAGCCCTGCTTATATTATTAATCAAGCGATAGTAAAAAAAGAGTTTGAACTTCATTACCAACCGATCATTAAATTAGATGCCGCCGACGTTGTTGGGTGTGAAGCATTAGTGCGCTGGCGTCATTCTGATGGACATCTGATTACGCCGGATTCCTTTATTCCGATGGTTAGACAAATGGGTTTAATGAAAGATCTCACTTTTTTCATTATTAATGAAGCGTTACAGACGGCTAGCGTGCTGAAGAAAAGTTATCCTGATCTGTTTGTTTCTATCAATCTTGAAGCGGCTGAATTTGAAGATATGTCCGTTTTCAATTATCTCGTGGAAAACATAGAAAAATACGATATCGAGGGGAAGAATGTTAATGTCGAATTAACCGAATCCTCTATGGTCGAACCGCAAAAAGCAGCACCAATGGTGGAATTATATCAACAACAAGGCGTTGATGTCGCCATTGATGATTTTGGCACTGGGTATTCTGGGCTGTCGTATCTTGAGCGGGTAAAAGCCAATAAGCTTAAAATCGACAAGTCCTTTGTTGGAAATATTAATGACCATTCGCCAACTGATATTGTACTGTCCCATATTGTCAGCATGGCGCACTGTCTTAATCTGCATATCGTGGCTGAGGGGATTGAAACCCCTGCTCAGGAGGCCTATCTGAAAAACCTGGGCGTTGCTTATGCGCAGGGCTGGTTGTATTCCAAAGCGCTAACGCAAGAAGACTTGCTTGCGTTTCTGGCGGCAAGAAGTGAAATGGTACTGGAAGGACAGTAAAGTCACGATAAACTCGGCTTCACTATCAAAAATAGGCATAAAAGGGTAAAATATCGAAATTATGGTAGTTACCTAATGATATTTATTGCTTTTTTATTGTGATTTTTTTAGGAGTTTATCATGCAACAGTTACCTCATTGTCCAAAATGCAGTTCTGAATATACCTGGCAAGAGGGTGAAATGCTTAACTGCCCAGAATGCGGAAATGAGTGGTCGGCGGCAGGCGATGCACCCGCGCAGGATGATGTTTTAGTGGTAAAAGATGCCAACGGTAATCTTCTGGCAGATGGCGATACGGTCACGGTCATTAAAGACCTAAAAGTTAAAGGCAGTTCGACCCCGCTGAAAATCGGCACCCGCGTAAAGGGCATTCGTCTGGTGGAAGGCGACCACAATATTGATTGTAAAATCGACGGTTTCGGTCCGATGAAACTGAAATCTGAGTTTGTGAAGAAAAACTGATTCGGGTGTGATGGCGTGCGCCGGTCTGCCATCTGGTCGGCGCGCGGCACTTTTTCACTTCTGGCTGGTTTTTTCACATCAGACAATCCTTTACCATAGCGGGTATTGATTTCTTACCTGGCTATACGGATATCTGATGCGTCATTTGGTTCGTTTTCTCCCTCTGCTTGTTTTGCTCTCGGCTTGTAGCAGTCAGCCGGCTCCTCCCCCCGCAGACGCGCCTTCAGGTAATCCTTTTAAAGGCGGTTTCCTGCTTGAACCTGCACACAGTGTCCATCCGTTAGGCGGCGATTTTGCGACTAACCCAGCTACAGCGCGGTTTGTCGACAAAATGGTGCTGGAACACGGCTTTAATCGCCAGCAACTGCATGATGTGCTGGTTCAGGCGAAAAGCCTGGATTGGGTTATTCGCCTGATGGATAAACAGGCTCCGGCATCACGCGGGCCTTCTGGGCCAAACGGGGCTTGGAACCGCTACCGCAACCAGTTTATTACGCCGGATAACGTGCAGAATGGTGTGGCGTTCTGGAATCAATATCAGGATGCGCTACAGCGCGCCCAGAACATCTATGGCGTTCCGCCTGAGATTATCGTTGGTATTATTGGTGTTGAAACCCGTTGGGGCCGAGTGATGGGGAAAACGCGCATCATTGATGCTCTGGCCACGTTAGCGTTTGATTACCCGCGACGTGCCGATTACTTTGCGGGTGAGTTGGAAACCTTCTTGCTGATGGCGCGTAAAGAAGGCAACGATCCGCTCAGCCTGCGTGGCTCTTACGCGGGGGCGATGGGCTACGGACAGTTTATGCCTTCCTCCTTCAAGGACTACGCGGTGGATTTCGACGGCAACGGACACACTAACCTGTGGGATCCGGTGGACGCGATTGGCAGCGTGGCCAACTATTTCAAAGCGCACGGGTGGGTGAAGGGTGCCCCTGTGGCGGTGCAGGCAAACGGTCAGGCACCACTGCTGGCGAATGGTTTTAATACCCGCTACTCGCTTACTGAACTCCAGGCCGCGGGTTTAACGCCACAGCATTCGCTGGCGGGATACAGTGAAGCCAGCCTGCTACGGTTGGATATCGGTACGGGCTATCAATACTGGTATGGATTACCGAATTTCTACACCATCACGCGCTACAACCACAGCACGCACTACGCGATGGCCGTATGGCAATTGGGTGAGGCCGTAGGCCGCGCTCGCTAGGGTCAGGGCTATTATTTTGTGGCTTGCTAATAACGGCTGACTCCAATCTCAGGGCTGTTTCTTATACACGGTGTGGGATGCCAGCAGGATTGACTGTTATCGGGCGTAAAAAATTATGCATCGGTGGGCGTGGCCGCCGAGTGAGCGGCACGGATGCCGCGAAAGCCAGTGCCGCGTCGGGAACGCGTCACTGGTGGCTCGATTAGCGGTCATGAACACCGATGGCACCGCTTTAGCGGCATAATTCCCGCCAAAAGCCTGGGGTCTCGGGGCGAGCGGCGTTTGAGCCGTCCCGAGTCGGGCGCGTGCGACGAAGTAGCATGAGAATAACGTTATTGTGGCGCACGAAACGGCCTCTGAGCCTGCATAAAAATGTGACTCAAAGGACTGTCGAGAATCTCACTCTTCCTAATCCTCCCTTTGCCTCAAATTTTCCCTGAATCACCCTCAATACAATCCGCATCGACAGCTTTGCAGCATCATTGGACTATTCCTGCATAGGGGTTTCCTATGGCGTTGTAAACCGAGGCGATGAATGACAACGATGATGGTGGTGTTCCTGCTGGCTGGCGTGGTGAAAGGCGTGATTGGTCTGGGATTACCGACAATCGCGATGGGGCTGTTAACGCTGGTGATGCCCGCTGCCAGCGCGGCGGGGCTGTTGATTGTTCCGTCACTGGTGACCAACATCTGGCAGCTTGCCTGCGGCCCCGCCTTTATGAGCCTGATTCAGCGGTTCTGGACGCTGTTTGCCGGGATTATTATTGGGACACTCTGGAACGGCCTGCCGACGCTAACCTCGTCATCGTCATGGACGAGTGCGGCGCTCGGCGGCATTTTGGTGGTTTATGGCCTGTGGGGAATCATCGCGACGACTTTGCCGCAGCCTGGCCGCCATGAAATCTGGCTGTCGCCGCTGGTGGGTTACATCACTGGCGCTATCACGGCGACGACGGGGGTCTTCGTGATCCCCGCCGTACCTTACCTGCAATGCCTGCGACTCAATAAAAACGATCTGATACAGGCGCTGGGGCTGATGTTTACCGTTTCCACGTTGGGGCTGGCGTTACAGCTAATGCAGGGGATCGGGCTACAGGGCATCGATCTCTGGCAATCGATGCTGGCGCTGATCCCCGCGCTACTGGGCATGATGATGGGGCAACGCCTGCGCCGCGCGATTAGCGAGCAGGTTTTCCGGCGCTGCTTCTTCCTCGGACTGGTGCTGCTGGGCGGATATATGGCCGTGCGCGGCCTGATTTAAGCGGCGTTCTCTGTCGTAATAAACGTGACGAAGTCCTGAACGTAACCGGGCAGTGTGGAAAACTGGCGGGCGCAGACAACCAGATTACGTCTCGCCCAGTCGTCTGACAGTGGGACTGTGCGGATAGCCAGACGCTCCATCATACGCTGTGCGGCATGACGTGGAAGAATGCCAATGCCGATACCGCTGTGAATCACCTGCGTAACGGCATCAAAGCTGGCAAGACGCACGCGGTAATTCAGGCGTTTCCCCAGCCTTCTGGCGTGCTCGTCGATGTGCTCCTGTAACGCCGCGCCTTCGCTAAGCCCGATAAATTCGGCATCGGCGATGTCAGCCAGGCTGAGTTGTTGTTCGCCGAACCCTGTGCTGTTTTGCGGCAGCACGACCACCAGTTCGTCCTGACGGAACGGGCGCGTTTCCAGTCCATCGAGTGGTACGGAATCGGCCACAATGCCGAGATCGGCGGTTTGATTGCGGAGAGCATTAACGATGTCGCGGCTGAGTTTTTCATTCACCGATACGGATATCTGTGGGCAGACCACCAGATAGTGACCCAGCAGAGCGGGTAAATATTCATTCAGTGCCGCAGAGTTGCACAACAGCGGAATATGGCCGCGCAACCCCTTGCTGTATTGATGTAATTCGCTGCGCATGTGATCGACCTGACGCAGGATGATGTGGGCATGGTGCGCAAGAGAAAATCCCGCGTCGGTGAGTGAGACGCCCGCCTTTGACCGCAGCAGCAGCGGTACGCCAAGTTCCTCTTCCATACCGCGGATACGTTCGCTGGCGGCCTGAACGGTCAGGCTGGACGCTCCTGCGCCACCGGTAATGCTGCCTGCTTTCTGAATATTGAGAAACAGCCGGAGATCGGTTAAATCGAATCGCATAGCGGGAATCTGTCTCGGAGAAGCCGATACCCACTATTATGTTCGTGAGTCAGGGTGACGGCAACCGCCCAGCACGCGACTTACTGAAATTCCACTCTATTTCTGCCTTTTTCCTTGGCCTGATAGAGCGCGGCATCCGCTGCGCCATAGAGCGCATCGAAACGGGTGTTCTGCGCTGCCCAACTGACGCCAAAGCTGGCGGTAACACGCTGTTGCGGCAGGACGCTAAGCGGCATTCTGTTGAGATCCTGATGAATGCGGCTGGCGAGCGAGACAGCCTGCATCAGCGTATGGCCTTCCAGCAGAATGGTGAACTCCTCACCACCAACGCGGCCAATGCTGCTTGTGGTATTCAGCACGTGTTGCACGCGTGATACGAGATCGCAGATCACGGCATCGCCGGTAGGATGACCGTAGGCATCGTTCACCAGTTTGAAGTGATCGATATCCAGCACGATGAGCGCTGCCTGATTGCGTTCCAACGCGTGGTTGATGCGTTCAATGATCGCGCCACGGTTATACACGCTGGTCAGCGGATCGTGGCTGGCCTTGTATTCCAGTTCGACTGCCAGTTGATTGAGCTGGGCATTCAAACGGTTCAGCTCTTTCTCCGCCCGATCGCTGCGTGAAATCAGGCGGTGCGATTCTCGTACCAGCCGCTGGTAATGGTCGGTTAACGCCAGCAGCGTGTCGCGATAGACTTCAGCAGGTCTTTCCTGCTGGTTAGCAATGTTACGCGCGGCGAGCAGAATATCGTATTCCGGTGTAAACAATTCAATTGTGCTCATGGTTCTCACTCAAAATCGTGCTGTGAAAGGTCAGGGCAGGGAAGTCAATGTGAAGCTCTTCACCAAATTCTTCCGCAATGTCGTCGTCTTTGTCGTAATACCAATACAGGGCAATCGGTAACGACTGTTCCGCCGCCTGATTAAGCAGGTTGAATAAACTGAACAGCATCTTGGTACTGGAACTGTTGAAGTAAATTAGGGAGACGTGAATCTCGATATTCGGTAGCGCCTCATCCGGCGGTATCGTTTCCGCGTAGGTCGTCAGCGTGTGCAGATACGCCTCAATCTCCGTAAGCAGTGGGCGGTAAAACGCCGCGGCATTCTCAGGATAAGACTCGCCAGAAAGATAAAGACGGTGTGTGTCAAAGTGAAAGTCAACAGTTGGGGTACAGGATGTCCCCGAAATATGGAGATTGCTTATGGTCGTTATATTTTTCATGTCAAATGATTGCCTTCAGATAAAACGTAGATAGCCCCGTTGATGCGTCGGCCCGAAACGTAAACTGGAGTGGCTCACTGGCATCACGCGCGACGGTCAACAGCCCCATATCCGCGCCTTTGCTTGATGACGGGGTTTCATCGCGCAGGGAGGCCTTATAGGCGAGGCGGATTTCATCAAGCGTCATACCGCGCAGTGGCTCAAGGCGTCCCCGCAGCGCCTCGACATCGTCGGGGTGTACTGGGTTAGCACATAGCAGGAAGTATTTCCCATTTTCGTAACCCAGACAGACGGAGCCATGACGGACTTCGGCGGGCTGATCGAGCGCCGTTAGCGGGGCGGCGGAATAGCGAGTAATGTTCTGCACCATTTCGACGAAGGTAGAGAACAGTCTGCGACGGATACCGGCAGGAAGCTGTTTTTTCTCCAGCTGTAGTCGCATGGTTTCAGCCAGTGAACTGATGATGTTTTGTGAAAAATAGCCCACGTAATATAGCGTGATGTCATGCTGGTGTGAGGGCGTGAAAAATTCAGTGTATTTGATATTTGGCATCATTCTGCCTGCCTGATTAAACAAAAGTCGAACAATGTCGGAAGCCCCAAAATGTTAAATCATCTCGTCGGGTCTGATCGCCCTGGTAGATCTTGTGTGCCGACAGGAGCTGGTTAGCCAGCTCACGCATCGGCTGGTGTTGATAGTGCTGGAGATGCTCCTGTAGCCGACGTTTTCCAAACATAATCCGGCGTTCTCCGCCGATTTGATCCGTCAATCCATCCGTGGTGGTAAAAAACATATCGTCATCATGAAGCGGCAATTCGTAGCTCGACCACTGGTAGTCATAAGGTGTTTCGGTATAGCCGATCCCCATACGATCGCACTGAAGTGGTGTCAGTTGCCCAGTATGGCGTTGCAGCATGAAAGCAGGCATCCTCGCGCCGGAAAATGTCAGCGTGTTGCGCGTCATGTCGCAAAACATCAGCATGGCATCGCAACCGTCGTTAGAAGCCGAAAGCTGGCGCGTCTCGTCACGCTGCCCCAGCGTATCTTTAATATGGCGGTTGATCGTTTGTAATAGCTGCGCAGGCAGCATCGGACCGTGCTGGGTCAGCGCCTGTTCCAGTGCGGAAGAGAAAATCAGTGTCATAAATGCACCGGGTACGCCGTGTCCAGTGCAGTCTGCGACGGCAGCAAGCCAGCCATTCTGATAGGTTTTAAAGGCATAGCAGTCACCGCCGACACAGTCTCGCGGTTCCCAAGCCAAACACCAGTCCGCAAGCGTGCGGGACATCGCCTGCGTTGACGTCGTCAGCATCGCGGCCTGAATCACGCTGGCATATTCTATACTCTGCATAATCTGCTGATGCTGGCGCAGGTGCATATCGGAGACGGCCTTAATCAGATCGATGCCCAGCCCGATACCGATATAACGCCCGCTCTCGGTGATCATAAAGCCATCCGTCAGCGATTTATCTCCCGTGATCACCGTTTGATCGGCCACGTCGTTTAACGACGACAACGCATCAACAATCAGCGGGTTTTTATCCATAAACGCGATGCAGCTCTTTTTATCGTACAGTTCGCGATAAAAGGGCCGTGCCATCTGCGAGAGAAAAATGTGGCGGTTGATTAAGCCGAAAGGGCGTCCATCCTCAACGACAGGCAGGCTGACCCACTCTTTATTTTTACTAAATAACTGCAATACGGTGGCGTTGTCGGTGTCAGGGGAAACATCCGGCAAGGGAATGCAAAGATCGCGCGCCACCGGTATATCTCGGAGGTGCGGTTGGGCGGATCGAACGGGCATGGCGATCATGGTTAATCTTTGGGCAGATTTGTCTTTAAGGCAAAATACCCGCCCTTGATGACCAAATGATGACAGCCCCCGTTTTCGGTAAGGCTATTGTGCGTCCAGTACGTTAGCCATGATTTGATTTTGCCAGTCGAAATAGGGGTTAAAGGTCAGACGCACGTGGGTTTTGCCGTTTTCCTCGTATCCCCAATCGGAATACCACAGCGTGCTGCGATCCGCACAGGCCGCTAGGTCACTATTGGTTTGTCCATTGGCGCAAATGACGATTGCACCGGCTTTACCGTATTCCTTATTCTCTGGCGAAAACAGCAGCGACATGTGTGAGAACTGGCTGATGCGCCACTCAGGCAGCGAGCCTGTTCGCACCAAAACGCGTGAGAAATGTACGCCAGCAGGGCGATCGCCATACCAGATCAGACGGCTGGACGGGTGGGTAAACTGCTTATCGAACGCGTCGACAATGTAAGTCGTATCAACGACGGAATCATGCTCTGCCAGCACGATTAATACCGGCTTGTCATAAGGTTTTTTGGCAAGCTCTGAACGCACCCCGCTGCTGGAATAATAATATTGGGCGAAACCGTTGGTCGGCACACGCATATAGCGGGTTGCCAACTGCTCAGGGTAGCCGGGGCGTGCCGGCATCAGCCAGTCGGTAAAGACAGACAGCATCGGCGTCATGAAGTCGTATTTTTCGTTGGATTTAATTGCGGGGGAAAATAACACCAGCCCTTTGATTTCCGGATGTTGTAACGCGTATTCCAGCACCAAATTGCCGCCAGTGGAGAAGCCACCCAGATAAACCTCATCGACCTCTTTGCTAAGGATGGCGGCCTGTTCGGCGACGACCTTGCGCCAGTCATCGACGGTAACGTGCAATAGATCTGACGGTTGCGTGCCATGCCCCGGTAGCAACACGGTTCTGACCAGAAACCCTTGTTCGACCAATTGCGGGGTCACATCGGTGAATGAGCCGGGTGAGTCACCCAGTCCGTGCACCAGTAAAATAGCCTTATGCGGCTGGCCGATGGGGCGGGTTTCACTGGGCGTGTTCCAGCGTAATTCCAGCTGTTTATCCGTGGTCTGGAAGGTGCGGTGCTGTGCGACCCAGCGAGCCGTGTCTTGCTGATAGTGCTCGAATGACGTTTGCCCTAATGGCGTGATATCGCGCGGCGTGCTTGTACACCCCATGATGAAAAGGACGCCGATAAGGGCGAATAAACCGGCCATTACCCGCTTCCCGATTGCCCACGAAACGAACCGGAATACGTTTATTGTCATTTATGCTCCTTGCCTGTTGGCAATATCAACCCGATCGTTAACGGGATAATGGCGTTTCGACAACACTATATCCGAAATTATTTCGCGTGCAGATTGCTCAATGTGCGGCGTAATAGGGCTTCATGTTATACTTCAGACAAATTGGGCATTTTTCTGTCTTTTGGTCAGGCCAATATTGCGATGGCCGATGTTGAATAAAGGGATGGTGGTATGCGTTTATATCAGCAGATTGGTGACAATCTCCGCGAGGAAATTCTGAAGGGCAACTATCAGATTGGCGATCGCTTGCCTCCCGAACGTGATATTGCTGAAACCTACAATGTCAGCCGTAGCGTGGTGCGTGAAGCGCTGATCATGCTGGAGCTGGAAAAGCTGATCGAGGTGCGTAAAGGCTCTGGCGTTTATGTCATGCAACTGCCGACCACACAGTGGAAAGAGGGCGTAGTGGACAGCGGCTATGGTCCCTTTGAGCTGATGCAGGCGCGTCAACTGCTGGAAGGTGAAGTGGCCGCTTTTGCCGCGATGCAGGCGACCAAAAGTGACATTGTGAAAATGCGGCAGGCCATTGAACAAGAAAGGACATCGCTTGAAAACGGCAGTGTGGATGAAAGTGCCGATGAGCAATTCCATTGCCTACTGGCGCAGTCTACCCAAAACAGCGTCTTAGCCAATATGGTGTATGAAGTGTGGCAGGCGCGTAAACGCAGCCCAATGTGGCAGGGCATTCACTCCCATACCGAGGATTTCAGCTATCAGCGCCAGTGGCTGGACGATCATGAACAGATCCTGCGTGCCGTGTCTCGTCGTGATGTGAACATGGCGCGTCAGGCAATGTGGCAGCATCTGGAAAACGTAAAAATTAAACTACTGGAAATCTCGAACGTGGACGATCCAGCGTTCGACGGCTATCTGTTCGAGTCTGTTCCTTCGCGTCTGGAATCCTGATTGCGCTTTGCATTCTCTTTCCCGTCTGGATTTTCTCTCCGGCATCGCATCGGTGTGCGGAGAGAAAAGATATCAGACCAAATAACCTTTCTTTGATTTTCTCCTTCATTTTTTCAGTATTATTGGCATGATGTTAGGCCAAAAAACGAATTTTTTGTGTAATTGGTCAATCAATTTGTGCATTTCGTTTGACAGCCTGCCTCGGTCAGGTAGTCTTTTCCTTATTTATTGATGAAAAAAGTGACAAAACAACTTTCTCACTTGGCGAAAAAAGGTAACTCGGTATGGAACAAACTTGGCGTTGGTACGGTCCGAACGATCCTGTCTCACTGGATGATGTTCGGCAGGCGGGCGCGACTGGCGTGGTGACGGCATTACACCACATTCCCAATGGTGAAATCTGGTCGATTGAAGAGATTGAAAAACGCAAAGCCGAATTGAAGGCGAAAGGGCTGGTCTGGTCGGTGGTAGAAAGCGTGCCGGTGCATGAAGAGATCAAAACCCAGACGGGGAATTATCAGCAGCATATTGCTAATTACCAGCAATCGCTGCGTAATTTGGCGCAGTGTGGGATTGATACGGTGTGCTATAACTTCATGCCCGTGTTGGACTGGACGCGAACCGATCTGGAGTATGTCCTGCCAGATGGTTCAAAAGCGTTGCGTTTCGATCATATTGCCTTTGCGGCCTTTGAACTGCATATCCTACAGCGTCACGGTGCTGAAAAAGATTACACGGCGGATGAACAGGCACAGGCTGCCGACTATTTCCGTGCGATGAGTGAAGAAGAGATTGCGCGTCTGACGGGGAATATTATCGCGGGCCTGCCGGGCTCCGAAGAAGGCTATACGCTTGAGCAATTCCGCGGACGTTTGGCGGAATATGACGGTATTGACCATGCGACACTGCGTGAGCACCTTGGGCATTTCCTGCGTGAGATTGTGCCTGTTGCGGAAGCTGTCGGTATTCGCCTAGCCATTCACCCCGATGATCCGCCGCGCCCGATTCTTGGGTTGCCGCGCGTGATGTCCACGATTGACGACATGCGCTGGTTGAAACAGACGGTTGATAGCCTGCATAACGGCTTTACCTTCTGTACAGGTTCTTACGGCGTACGGGCCGATAATGATTTGGTGACGATGCTGGAAACGTTTGCCGATCGCGTGCATTTCACCCATCTGCGTGCCACCTGTCGCGAAGATAACCCCAATTCCTTCCACGAAGGGGCGCATTTGCAGGGGGATGTAGATATGGTGGCGATTATCAACGCCATTCTGGCGGAAGAGCTGCGGCGCCAGAGGGCGGGCGATCGCCGTCCGATCCCGATGCGGCCAGATCACGGGCATCAGATGCTGGACGATCTGAAAAAGAAAACCAATCCCGGCTACTCGGCAATCGGTCGTCTGAAAGGGCTGGCGGAACTGCGTGGCGTCGAGCTGGCGCTGAAGCGCACGCTGTTTACCGAATTGCAGCAAGGATGATGAAATGAAACAGACCGTGCTTAGTAGCACGGTCTGTAGATGACTGATGCGTCAGGACCCCAGAGGAAGTTAATTACGAGTGAACTCTGCCAGCAGAATTACAGGGCTTTAACGTTTGAGCGGCTGACTTTACAGTTCTTGGTATCCCAGTATTCACCGTGTTTAGGAGAGTTACCTTTGCCTTTTTCTACGCCGGTAAACTCTTCACATACCGGTGGTTTTCCTTCTTTATAGTTTTTAATACGCAAATCGCGGATTTCAGCCACATCGCCAAAGTTACGGTTTACGCCAGCGATGCTGTCGATGGTGCCATTAACGGTTGCGCTGATGATGGTCAGGTTACGCGGGCCACCGTTGTTGGTGCAGTCACCGCAAGAGCGCCACAGTTTGCCGTGTTGACCGGTCAGGGTGAAGTTGCCCTGTACGATCGTGTGGCTGTTTTTGGCATTCTGTTGCAGCACTTTGTCCGGTTTTCCACCAGGGCCATTGGTGGTGTTATGTGCGACACCGCCGACGATGGTCAGCGTTTTGCCGTTATTGGTTGCGGCATCTTCACAGATGTCTTCCCAGATCACGTTTTCAATACGGCAGTTGCCTGATTTACAGTGGATACCGTCAGAACCGCCTTTTTCGGAGATGCGCAGGTTCTTAATGGTGGCATTTTCCAGCGTGATAACCGGAGGCTGCTTATCACTGTCGCCTGAACAGCTCAAACCCAGAGTAATACCACCGCAGTCTACGGTTTTATCTTTAATTACCGCACCTGCTTTACATTCTGAACTGGCTGCCTTAAGCGGCGCTGCACGCAATGGCGCAGGTGCCGTTGAGGCGGCATTCGATTTCAGAACGCTATTATTACCGCTAACGGTATCCACCCAATACCAATAGTCTGACTGTGGATTGGCGCTTAAATCGGTAAAAGTCCTGTCGGTAGAATTGAGCTCTGCGATTTTTTCGCTGCCAGCCTGATTATTACTGGTACTGCGATACACATCCTGGCGAACAACGTTGCCTGCATCGGTAGACCAGCTTAAATAGGTGGCGTTGTCTTTTTTCAGCAGCATCAACATGGTGTCATTAGCTTGAGCCTGAAAAGAAAAAGCAGCCGTACATAAAAATATCGGTGTTAAATACTTAAACATGTGTTTTTCCTTGTAAATTAAACGGATATTTTTTCTCTTTATTTATTCCAAATAAAGAGGGAGTCCTTGCGCATCGAAAAGGATTATATAGCAGAGAGTGTGAAATGAATAATAATTCGGGGAAAATATTGAGCTTAATCAGATTATTTAATTTACCCTGTGATTATTTTATATTTAATTTTATTTGTTGTTAATTATGTTTTATTTAATTATTTCTTGTGAACTAATTAATCTTCGGAAGATTCTTATTAAATAAATAAGAAAAGTGAATGGCTTGAAGAGATAAAAATCTTACCACCTGCTCACGGGCAGACATGACTGGATTCGGTTGATTTCTACGTTTCGTTGATGTGCTATTTACTTTTCTGGTGATAATTTAATCATGCGTAAAGCTGAATGCTTCTCTCAATAAGCATTGAGATTTTTTATGTAAATGGAGTTTTATTAGCCGACATATTCATGTGCGACAATTTTTAGTGTCTATAAAAGGTTTTATTTTTCTTCTTAATAAAAAAGAAAATGAAATTTATTTTTTAGTCACAACAAAATTGCGGATATCTATAAGGGAAGGTTTGACATGGAATACCAATCAGGCAAGCGAGTTTTATCTCTATCACTAGGGCTTATCGGCCTGTTCAGCGCATCGGCATGGGCTTCTGACTCACGAACGGTGAGTGAGCCAAAAGCGCCGTCCTCCTGTACGGTGCTTAAAGCGGACAGCAGTACGGCCACCAGCACCATTCAAAAAGCGCTGAATAGCTGCGGACAAGGCAAAGCGGTCAGGTTGAGCGCGGGGAGCACGTCCGTCTTTCTGAGCGGCCCGCTTTCTCTGCCTTCGGGCGTCAGCTTGTTAATCGACAAAGGGGTGACGCTGCGTGCCGTGAATAACGCCAAATCTTTTGAGAATGCGGCGTCATCCTGTGGCGTAGTGGATAACAACGGTAAAGGTTGTAATGCATTTATTACCGCCACGAGTACGACGAATAGCGGAATCTATGGGCCGGGCACCATTGATGGGCAAGGGGGCGTGAAGCTTCAAGATAAAAAGGTAAGCTGGTGGGATCTGGCCGCCGATGCCAAAGTGAAAAAGCTGAAACAGAATACTCCTCGTCTGATTCAGATTAACAAGAGCAAGAATTTCACGCTGTATAACATTTCCCTCATTAACTCCCCGAATTTCCACGTCGTGTTCAGCGATGGTGATGGTTTTACTGCGTGGAAAACCACGATCAAAACGCCGTCCACGGCGAGAAACACCGACGGTATCGATCCGATGTCATCAAAAAACATCACCATTGCTTACAGCAATATTTCGACGGGCGACGATAACGTGGCGATCAAAGCCTATAAAGGCCGTGCCGAGACGCGCAATATTTCCATTTTGCATAACGAATTCGGAACCGGCCACGGGATGTCGATCGGCAGCGAAACGATGGGGGTTTACAACGTAACCGTTGATGACCTGAATATGAATGGCACCACGAATGGTTTGCGCATTAAGAGTGATAAGTCGGCCGCTGGGGTGGTCAATGGCGTTCGGTATAGCAATGTCGTCATGAAGAATGTGGCGAAACCGATTGTGATTGATACGGTATATGAGAAAAAAGAGGGAAGTAATGTGCCTGAGTGGAGCGACATTACATTTAAAGATATTACGTCCCAAACCAAAGGTGTGGTGGTGCTGAACGGCGAGAACGCGAAAAAGCCGATCGAAGTGACGATGAAGAACGTCACATTGACGAGCGACAGTACCTGGCAAATCAAGAACGTCACCGTTAAGAAGTAACGCGATTAAAAAATCGTTCTGTCATAACCGCGCCGCGCGGGAAACCGTGCGGCGCGTGTGAGGGGCATGTTTCTGGTGAGAATACTGCGATTTCTGAGTGTGCCACTGTCGCTAGCCTGCAGAAATGTGGTGCCATTCGGTAAATTTTGTAGGACATTCACTGGCTGAGAACGCGTCCAATTACCTGCTGCATCGACATCCCTGCGTACGTCACGCCATTGAGTGCCGCAGTGACGGTTTGCCCTGGTGAGGCGATATCGGTTGTGACGCAGCTAGTCGCTGCGGCATTGATGAACTGATCACTATGACGCGATAGCATATTGGCATTTCCCGCAATAACATCATATCTGACATGAAATAGCCTCTAGCTTATCTGCAACTATTGTCTGAATACCTCTCACGGCGGATCGAAGCCGCAACAGGAGACGTATGGATACTAGATTATCGGGATCATATTCATCCAATTCTTTATATTTATAGGTGCGTCTTAACCAAAAATCCAACTTTTCTGAAATGTTTTGAAAACAAAAAACATGGCAATCTATCTAAGATCACAGAGGTGGTTAGCTATCTGATTCATCTCTGGTGTTTTGTTTCTCTCGTTTAGTGTTGACGGCTCTGGGTGACGAGGGCAATGGCGACTTTGTGTTGGGCTGGATATGAGAATTATTCTTGATATCACGCTTATCCCTATTACACTGCGGGCGATTGTTTTCATCAGAGAGACTAGGTTGTTATGGAGTTGCTCCGCATTGTTTACCAGCAGTACCGTTGGCCATTTCTGGCCGTTATCCTGTTAAGTTTGCTGAGTGCCGCGCTGGGCATTGGGCTTATTGCCTTTATCAATCTGCAATTGATTGAAACGGTCAATCAGTCGTTGAGCGTATTGCCGCAATTTTTGGGCTTGCTGCTGCTCTTGATGAGCGTCACGCTGGTGTCGCAATTGGCGCTGACCACGCTGGGGCACCACTTCGTTTATCGCCTGCGTGGGCAATTTATCAAGCGTATTCTGGACACTAACATTGCCCGTATCGAACAGATCGGCAGTGCGCAACTGCTTGCCAGCCTGTCCAGCGATATCCGCAATATCACGATAGCATTTGTGCGTCTGCCGGAGTTGATTCAGGGCATAGTGCTCACCATTGGTTCAGCGGTTTATCTTGCCTGGCTCTCCCCGAGAATGCTGGTGGTGACGTCCGTTTGGATTGTGATAACGCTCTGGGGCGGTTTTATGCTGGTTTCCCGTGTGTACAGCCATCTCACTAAGGTGCGGGAAGCGGAAGATCGTCTTCAGAAAGATTACGAAACCGTGATTAACGGGCGTAAAGAACTCACGCTCAATCGTGAGCGGGCGCAGAAGCTGTATGAAGACATTTATCAGGCCAATGCGCAGGATTACCGACAGAACGTGATTCGTGCCGACACCTTTCACCTCAGTGCGGTGAACTGGTCGAATATTATGATGCTGGGTGTGATTGGCGCAGTCTTTTTCATGGCAAACAATCTCGGCTGGGCGGATACCAACGTTGCCGCGACATACTCACTGACGCTGCTTTTTTTACGCACGCCGATGCTACAGGCTGTTGGCGCACTGCCGACGCTGCTGAGTGCGCAAGTTGCGTTTAATAAGCTGAAACGTTTTGATTTGGCGGATTATCAGGAATCGTTTCCCGCGGCGATTGCCCCTGCGGACTGGCACACGTTGGAATTGCGTGATGTGGTGTTTCGCTATGACGAGTCTGGGTTTGAAGTCGGACCGATCAATCTGGTGATAAAACGTGGCGAACTGGTGTTTCTGATTGGCGGTAACGGAAGCGGAAAATCGACGCTGGCAATGCTGCTGACTGGGCTTTATACCCCAGTTTCTGGCGCGTTGCTGCTGGATAACTGCCCCGTTACGGCAGAAACGCGCGAGGATTACCAAAAGCTATTCTCCGCCATTTTTACCGATTTCCACCTATTCGGGCAGATGATGGGCCCACAGGGAACGGCGCCGGATACAGCGCTGGTCGACAACTGGCTGGATCGCCTGAACATGCGGCATAAGCTGACGCTGGAGAATCATCAAGTGATGAACTTACAGCTTTCTCAGGGGCAGCGTAAACGTGTTGCGCTGCTGCTGGCCGTTGCCGAACAGCGAGATATCCTGCTGCTGGACGAATGGGCGGCCGATCAGGATCCGCAATTCCGCCGCGTGTTCTATCTTGATCTGTTACCGCAATTACGTGCATTGGGGAAAACAATTGTGGCGATCAGCCATGATGATCACTACTTTGAACATGCCGATCGCCTGCTTGAAATGCATCAGGGAACGCTGTCTGAGCTGACGGGGGCCGCGCGTGAACAGGCCTCGCAAGATGCCGTGGCACAGATTAGTCGATAGCGTAAATCAGCGTGGCGGAATACTGCGCTGTGAGGGATCACACACCGTTAACATGAAGTCTGACAGGCATATATTAATTCGTTGAATTCTGGGGCAGAATAAGCGCCAATGTTGGCACATTGCTAACAGAATGTTTTTTTTACTTACAGATCAGGCACCTGACGTATCTGGTCTGCCACTTAACTCAATAAGTTGGTATATGTTATGAAAAGGATGTTTAACGCATTATTCGTTGTTGTTTTTGTTTGTTTTTCGTCTCTGGCAATTGCGGCAGAAAATCTCCCTAACATTGTCATTCTGGCAACGGGCGGTACGATTGCGGGTTCCGCAGCGGCCAACACGCAAACCACGGGGTATAAAGCGGGTGCGTTGGGCGTAGATACGCTGATTCAAGCGGTGCCAGAGCTGAAAACGCTTGCCAATATTACTGGCGAGCAGATTTCCAACATTGGCAGCGAAAATATGACCAGCGATGTCTTGCTGAAGCTGAGCAAGCGCGTGAACGAATTGCTGGCACGCAGCGATGTTGATGGCGTGGTGATTACACACGGTACAGATACGCTCGACGAATCGCCTTACTTCCTGAACCTGACGGTGAAGAGTGACAAACCGGTGGTCTTTGCTGCGGCGATGCGTCCTGCAACGGCAATCAGCGCCGACGGTCCAATGAACCTGTACGGTGCGGTAAAAGTCGCAGCGGATAAAAACTCCCGTGGCCGTGGGGTAATGGTGGTGCTGAATGACCGTATCGGTTCCGCTCGTTTCATCAGCAAAACCAACGCCTCTACGCTGGATACCTTTAAAGCGCCAGAAGAAGGCTATCTGGGCGTGATTATTGGTGACAAAGTTTACTACCAGACTCGTCTGGACAAAATCCACACCACGCGTTCTGTATTTGACGTGACCAACGTAGATAAGCTGCCGGCTGTCGACATTATTTATGGCTATCAGGACGATCCAGAATACATGTATGACGCTGCCATCAAACATGGCGTAAAAGGCATTGTGTATGCGGGTATGGGCGCAGGTAGCGTATCTAAGCGCAGTGACGCAGGCATCCGTAAAGCGGAAAGCAAAGGCATTGTTGTTGTGCGTTCCACCCGTACTGGCAGCGGTATCGTCCCACCGGATGCTGGCCAGCCTGGTCTGGTTTCCGATTCTCTAAGCCCAGCTAAATCACGCATCCTGTTGATGCTGGCGCTGACGAAAACGACGAACCCAGCGGTGATTCAGGATTATTTCCACACGTATTAATCACCTGAGCGGTTTTTCGTGTGGTAGCCCCGCCTTTAAACGCGGGGCTTTTTATACCCGTTATACTTCAAGCTGCATGTGCGTTGGCGTCGTTCAAATACTCGGCCCGTCGTGGGCCTCGCCCTGAAGGGCCGCTGCAAGCAGCGTTCAAATCTGCTCCCAGCAGATTTGTCACCCGAATCACTTACTTGAGTAAGCTCATCGGGATGCCCTCGCTCGCCGCATTACGAGACTCATAAATGAGCCTCGCCCTAGCGGGTCAACGCTTTGCGTTGTTCAAAACGCTAACGTTTTGTCCTGCAACTCGAATTATTTAGGGCATATTTCCTGTCATCCCATTTTGACTTTTCGTTATTCAACTTTTCATTCCCACAGAGAAGTCACTTCCCTCTCTATGGATTTTATCGGTATGATTTAGCCCACGACAAAGCAGGTAATCACCCCATTTATCTTTGATTCCCGAAAGCGCTCGAATTGCGGGACAGCCGACGTGCGTGCAGCTTGAGGTATGACAGGGCAGATGAGTAAAAAAGAAGGATACGTCATTACATGACACACCCCATTTTTATGGTTGGTGCCAGAGGCTGTGGGAAGACCACCGTCGGGCATCAACTGGCGCAGGCGTTGGGATATGACTTTGTCGACACCGACCTGTTTATGCAGCAGACCACCAATATGACGGTGGCTGATGTGGTCGCGCAGGAAGGATGGCATGGATTCCGCCAGCGTGAAAGTCTGGCGCTCCAGCAGGTGACATCTAACCGCTGTATCGTCGCGACGGGTGGCGGTATGGTGCTTGCGGAAGCCAACCGACGCTTTATGCATGATAAAGGCACTGTGATTTACCTGCATGCGGATGCGGAGTTGTTGGCTCAGCGGCTGGAGGAAAATCCACAGGATAACCAGCGCCCCACCTTGACTGGTCGTCCTATCGCGGAGGAGATGGCCGATGTGCTGGCTGCGCGCGAGGCGTTGTATCGCGGTGTCGCGCACCATGTTATCGATGCGTCTCAGGCGCCGGAAGCGATTGTGGCAAGCGTATTGAAGGCGTTGCGTTTGTCAGCTGCATAGAAGGTGACCGGACACTGGCAAAATAATCACCAGTCAGTGTTACCGAACACTAACTTTCAATGAATAGATCGTGACAGTGGCGCGACTCTCCTTTTAAGATGAATTTTCTGAATTTTTCGACGATAGGTGCCGCGCTATGCTGAATGTAAATGAGTATTTTGCAGGGAAGGTAAAATCAATCGGTTTTGAAGGTGATGGCATTGGCCGCGCGAGTGTCGGCGTCATGGATGTGGGTGAATACACATTTGGAACCGGGCAGCCGGAAGAAATGACGGTCATTACCGGAGCATTGAAGGTGCTGTTGCCAGGCGCGCCGGATTGGCAGGTTTTCACTCCGGGAGAAACGTTTTTCGTTCCGGGAAAAAGTGAGTTCAATTTGCAGGTAGTCGAACCGACCTCTTATTTGTGTAAGTACCTGTAATAACTATTTTATTTTTATAATCTATCTCCTCATCGTCGCGTTGTGTGTGACATAACGCGGCGTTTTTTTATGCTGATTCTGCGTCATTCCTACTTTTCATCCCGCTCTGCGCGCGTGTGTGCCTTTCTGTCATTCTTTTCTCAATGAGAATAAATAATGCTGCAAAAATGTTAAGTGGTTCAAATAATGAACGCAAAGGTATTTAAAAGGTATTATTAATTGGTATTTTAAAGGTGTACCTTACTCTGTCATGAAGGATGTAAATATGAAAACTACAGCAAAGCTGTCGTTCATGATGTTCGTTGAATGGTTTATCTGGGGAGCCTGGTTTGTTCCACTCTGGCTGTATCTGAGCAAAAGCGGGTTCACGGCGGGCGAAATCGGCTGGTCGTATGCCTGTACCGCGATTGCCGCTATCTTATCGCCGATTCTGGTGGGGTCACTCACCGACCGTTTCTTTGCCGCGCAAAAGGTGCTGGCTGTACTGATGTTCGCCGGAGCGATACTGATGTATCTGGCGGCACAGCAAACGGAATTCATGTATTTCTTCCCGCTGTTACTGGCGTATTCGTTAACTTATATGCCGACTATTGCACTGACTAACAGCATCGCCTTCTCACATGTTGCCGATGTAGAGCGGGATTTCCCGCGCATTCGTGTTTTGGGTACGATTGGCTGGATCGCCTCGGGTATCGTCTGCGGTTTTCTGCCGACATGGCTTGGATTTAGCGACATTTCCCCCACTAATATTCCGTTATTGATTACTGCTGGCAGCTCTGCGTTGCTTGGTCTCTTTGCTTTTTTCCTGCCCAATACGCCACCGAAAAGCACGGGCAAGCTGGATGTTAAAGTCATGCTGGGGCTGGACGCGATTGTATTGCTGAAAGACAAAAACTTTCTGGTGTTTTTTGTCTGCTCCTTCTTGTTCGCAATGCCACTGGCGTTTTATTACATTTTTGCCACGGGCTTCCTCACTGAAGTCGGCATGAAAAATGCGACAGGCTGGATGACGCTGGGTCAGTTCTCGGAAATTTTCTTTATGCTGGCGCTGCCGTTTTTCACCAAGCGCTTTGGTATTAAAAAGGTATTGTTGCTGGGGCTGATTACGGCGGCTATCCGCTATGTCTTCTTTGTCTACGGCGACGCATATCACTACTTCACGTACGCATTGCTGTTCCTCGGCATTCTGCTGCATGGCGTGAGTTACGATTTCTACTATGTTACCGCCTATATCTACGTTGATAAAAAAGCGCCAGTGCACATGCGCACGGCAGCACAGGGGCTGATTACGCTCTGCTGTCAGGGTTTCGGCAGCCTGTTGGGATACCGTTTGGGCGGCGTGATGATGGAGAAACTTTTCGCTCACGGCGAGCCGGTGAATGGCCTGACCTTTAACTGGACCGGCATGTGGCTTTTTGGCGCGGTGATGATCGCAATTATTGCGCTGATCTTTATCCTGTTTTTCCGTGAATCGGATAAGGCGATCTCGACCATTGATGTAGATGGTTCAAAAAATAAGCATTTCAGTACAGAGGAAAACAAATGAAACAGGAACGTATTCTCGGTGCCTTATATGGCCAGGCTTTAGGGGATGCGATGGGTATGCCATCGGAACTATGGCCCCGGACGCGCGTAAAAGCGCATTTCGGCTGGATTGATCGCTTTTTGCCCGGCCCGGCGGAAAATAATGCGGCGTGCTATTTCGGCCGCGGCGAGTTTACCGACGATACCTCGATGGCGCTGAGTCTGGCCGACGCTATCATTGAATGTGATGGGGAAATTAACGCCGATGCGATCGGACGCCACATCCTGAAATGGGCGGAATCGTTTGATGCATTTAATAAAAATGTACTCGGCCCAACGTCTAAAATTGCGTTGAAGGCTATCCGCCAGGGTACGCCAGTGAGTGAACTGGAAAATAATGGCGTCACGAATGGCGCGGCCATGCGCGCTTCTCCACTAGGTTGTTTGTTGCCTGCGCACGATCTCGATGAATTTATCGATCAGGTGGCGCTGGCATCCAGCCCGACGCATAAATCCGACGTGGCGATTGCAGGGGCGGTTGTGATTGCCTGGGCTATTTCCCGTGCGGTTGACGGTGTCAGTTGGCAGACGATCGTCGATGCACTGCCGTCCGTGGCGCGCCACGCGCAGGAAAAACGTATCACTACGTTTAGCGCTTCTCTCGCCGCACGTCTGGAGTTAGCACTGAACATTGTGCGTAGTGCAAAGGGGACAGAAAGCGCCAGTGAGCAGCTTTATCAACTGATTGGTGCGGGAACGAGCACGATTGAATCTGTCGCGACTGCCATCGCGATGGTGGAACTGGCGCAAACCGATCCAAACCGCTGTGCGATTCTGTGTGCCAACCTGGGTGGAGACACCGATACGATCGGGGCGATGGCGACCGCGATATGCGGTGCGCTGCACGGGGTCACGGCGATTGATGCCGGATTGAAGCAGACGCTGGATGACATTAACCAGCTTGATTTTAGCCGCTATGCCAGCCAGCTCCTGCAATACCGCTCAGCACGGGAGGCGTGATGAAAGCCAGCGAACTTGCTGCAAAACTGGATAAGCTAACAACGCGTCAGCCTCTGACCATCATCGGAGCCGCAGTAATCGATGTGATAGCCGATGCTTACGCATTGCCGTATCGCGGATGTGATATCGAACTGAAGCAGCAAAGCGTGAATATTGGCGGCTGCGCCTTGAATATTGCCATTGCGCTTAAACGCCTTGGAATGGAGGCACAAAACGCCTTGCCTGTCGGGCAGGGCGTGTGGGCGGATATCATTCGTCACAGTCTGGAAAAACAGAACCTCACCACGGTGGTACAAACTGATTCGGGAGACAACGGCTGGTGTCTGGCGCTGGTTGAACCGGATGGCGAACGGACGTTTATGTCCTTCAGCGGCGTTGAGAACCAGTGGAGCGACAGTTGGCTGGCATCGTTATCCGTTGCATCGGGGAGTTTGGTCTATCTTTCAGGCTATCAACTGGCGGCACCGTGCGGTGAGCGTCTGGTTAGCTGGTTGGAAACCTTGCCTGACGTGACGCCGTTTATCGATTTTGGCCCACGTATCGCCGATATTCCTCCCGAACTGATGGCACGTATTATGGCGCTTCACCCTGTTGTTTCCCTTAATCGTCAGGAAGCGGAAGTTGCAGCGGAAATGCTCGGCGTGTCGGTTGATGTGCAAACGCTGGGGCGAGCCTGGCGGGAGACCTACCGTGCACCGGTGATTATTCGTCAGGACAAAGCGGGGGCGTGGTATTTTGATATCGATTCTGAGGGGGTTATCCCTCCGTTCCCGGCAGCGGTGGTCGATACTATCGGCGCGGGAGACAGCCACGCAGGAGGGACGCTAGCGGGATTAGCCGCCGGTTGGCCGCTGGCGGAGGCGGTCACGTTGGGTAATGCGGTTGCTGCGTATGTCGTGAGCCACCGTGGCGGAGACTGCGCACCCACGCAGGCTGAACTTCGTGCCCGGTTATTCCTCGCAGACGAACACGTATAGATCGCTACGGCAATAACTGATGCTGTACTCTATGGGCCGGTTCTGCTGGTCGAGCGCCACCTGCTTGATGACCAGAACCGGTACTTTATTATCAAGCTGAATGTGGGACTGGAACTCGGCATCGGGCATGCGTGCGCTGACGCGGCTGCGTGTACGCTGTGGATTGATGTTCTGACTGCGGAAATAGTCATAAAGCGAGACGCCGATATCGTCAGCGTCTGCGATCAGGTCAACAGGAACATACGATTCTTCAATGGAAACGGCGTCCTCATCCACATAGCGAATACGTTTCAACAAAAAAACGGGCGTTTCTGGCACAATCGCCAATTGTTCGGCGACTTCCTTGCTGCTTTTGACGACCTGTTTGTTTACCCATAGCGTATTGGGTTTTTTGCCCCGTAGTACGACTTGCTGTGAAAAGCCGCGTGCTTCTTTCAACGAATACTCGAAAATGTTATTGATTTGCGTGCCGTAGCCGCGCACGCGGGTCACCACACCTTCTTCTTCCAGCGTCTGCATGGCTTTACGCACGGTAATGCGCGATACGCCAGCCAACTGGCTCAGGTCGCGTTCACCTGGCAAAATATTGCCATGCTCCAGCATGCCGCTACGCACGGCGTTTTTTACCGTTTCGGCAAATTTCAGGTAGAGCGGTGTATTGTCTGCTGTCGCAAAGCGTTGAGTAAGCTGTTCTATTAATTGAGTATGCGCGTGTTCCATTCTTCTCGATCCTTGCCAGCCAACATAGGTTCTATAATACCACTGGTATTATTCAGTCTATACTGAAAATGTTCAGTCATCTCACCGCATAAAAATAAACCAAGTGAAATGGTTTCCAGCATAATGCTCTACCGAAGAATCTCTCGCTCTTTTTTATAACGCCACACATGAATTCTATAGATAAGCTATTTCATTAAAGCATTCCTATTAATTATCGGTATAAAACAATCACGGAGTTATTAGGAATAATCCCGTGATTGTTAAAGTCGGAATATGTTACTACGCTAATTAATAATTTTATCTTATGGAGAATGATAAGTAGATTATTTTTTTATTTTTGTTTTTTTTAGGTTTTTGTGTTTGTTTGTTAGTGTTGACTCTATTTTGTGTCTTTTTTCACATCATAGAGTAGTGTAACGTATTAAGTATTATTTCGGGTTTTAAGATAAATGGCGGCGGTTTAATGTGATCGAATTCAAGTTTTATTTTTCTCTGCCGTTATGGATAGTATAACTATTCTACGCAAAGAGTGTTTTATGCTGAAAACAACCCGCTCCCGCATCCTTGCGGCCTGTTCGACCATTGTTGTGCTTTCACTTGTTATCAATACCTTTCTTAATTACACCATCGCCAATAACGCGAATAAGGCGTCAATCCAAAACACGCTGAACGCGGTCGCGACTAGCCATAGTATAGCGATTAGTGACTGGGTTGCTTCGAAAACGCTGATGATCTCTGCGTTGCACAACCGAGTTGTTTCCGATGAGGATCCGATTCCGCTATTTAAACAAATTACAGCATCTGGCGGGCTTCTGAATGTCTATATGGGCTATGCCAATGGCACCGCCAAATTCGCCGATCCTGGTGGCATTCCCGCTGATTACAACCCAACAATCAGACCTTGGTATCAGCAGGCGGTGAGAGAAGGTAAACCACTCGTGACCGCGCCTTACGTTGATGCGGTGACGAATACATTGGTTGTTTCTTTCGTTGCACCGGTATTGGAAGGAAGTACGGTCAGAGGGGTGGTTGGTAGTGACGTCACGATGAAAAGCGTGATTGAAAACGTCAAAGCGATTAACCCAGCCAAAGATAGCTTCGGTGTTCTTATCGAGCGTAGCGGTCTGATCATTGCTCATCCGGATGAAAAACTGACGCTGAAAAATATCACCGACATTGCCCCTGGGATTGATCTGAACGACATTCTTTCAGCCGATAGCGCCCGTGATGTGGACTTTTCTGGCGTGACAAAGCTCGTGGTGGCAAAACCGATTGCTGGCACGAACTGGTTCATGCTGGTGGCGTTGGATAAAGCTGAAGCGACAGCGGGCATGCGTTCTCTGCTGTCTACCTCTGTCGTCACGCTAGTCGTTATCGCGCTGCTGGGTACGCTGGTGATTGGTTTCATCATTGCGTCTGCGCTCAAGCGTCTGCTGCAAATTCGCGATGCAATGGATGACATCAGCAACGGTAATAACGATCTGACGCAGCGTCTGCCGGACGAAGGGCATGATGAAGTGGCGCAAATTGCCCGCTCGTTTAATATCTTTGTCGACAAGATCAGCCAGGTCATGATGCAGATTCGCGATATCAGCGCATCGCTTCAGGTGGCGGCGGATGAAATCTCGGCGGGGAACAACGATCTCTCTGCGCGTACTGAATCTGCGGCATCAAGCATTCAGCAAACCGCAGCCTCGCTGGAAGAAATTTCTGCAGCGGTCACGCAGTCGGCAGGTTCTGCGCAGCAGGTTAACGCGAAAGCGCTGCTGCTGTCGAAAGATGCCGGTATGGGCGGAAAAGTGGTCTCCGATGTGATTGTCACGATGGAAGAGATCGTGGTCGCGTCTGGCAAAATCGGCGATATCATCGGCGTGATCGATGGCATAGCATTCCAGACTAACATTCTGGCGCTTAACGCTGCGGTAGAAGCGGCGCGTGCGGGTGAACAGGGCCGTGGTTTCGCCGTGGTTGCCGGTGAAGTTCGCAGCCTGGCACAGCGCAGTGCACAGGCCGCAAAAGAAATTAAAGAGCTGATTGAATCGACGGTCTCCAGCGTGACCTCTGGCTCTGTGCAGGTTCGTCAGGCCAGCGACACGATGAATGAAATTGTCGGCGGCGTCTCTACGGTGAGTTCGGTGATGTCTGAAATTACGCATGCAGCGGATGAGCAAATGCGTGGCATCAACGAGATCAACAAAGCGGTCGCGCAGTTGGATTCTATGGTGCAACAAAACGCCGCATTGGTGCAGGAATCTGCTGCTGCATCGGGTGCATTGCAATCACAGGCTGAAGAACTGAATGCCGTGGTTGGAGCATTCCGAGTCTAACGGGATCAGGCCCTAAAGAGGTATTGCCCGCCGAATATTGGCGGGCAAACTGCATTAACGTTGGGCTTCTCCGCCCAATGCTTCAATCAGATTCGCAATCAACGCAGCCAGTTCGCTGGTCATCAAAATGAAATCGGCATCAAACCGCTGAGCAAAATCTTCCCGATCGATATCGTCGTTTTGTTCGCGTAGCGTATCGGAGAATTTCAACCGTTTTACCGAACCGTCCTCAGCTAACACCAACTGAATTCGTTCCTGCCAGTCCAGCGCCAGCTTGGTGACCAGTTTACCGGCTTCAATATGCACGGCAATTTCATCGCAGACCAAATCCTGCTTTTTACAGCGGATGACGCCACCGTCTTCCAGAATCGCTTTTAGTTCTGCTTCATCCTGTAACGTGAAACCAGCGGCTGGCTCACCGGAACGAACCCACTCGGTTAGCGTCAGCTCGATAGGGTTTTCCATCGTCAGCGGCACAACGGGCAGTGACCCTAGGGTTTTACGCAACAGCGCCAGCGTATCTTCCGCTTTTTTGGCACTGGCGGCATCGACCATAATCAGACCATTAACTGTATCGATCCACATCCAGACCTGACTGAAACGGCTGAACGCACGCGGCAGCAGGCTATGCAGCACTTCGTCTTTCAGCGAATCTTTTTCGGTTTTTTTCAGTTTGCGGTGCTGTTCCGCTTCCAGACGTTCGATTTTTGCCTGAAGGGTTTGTTTGATGACCGGAGACGGCAGGATTTTTTCTTCTTTACGGACGCAGATAACGATTTGCCCATTAACAACGTGCGTTAATGCATCGCTATGCGATCCCATTGGTGATACCCAGCCCGTTTTCATCATATCCTGACTGCCGCACGGGGTGAACGTGAAAGCGCTGAGCCGTTTTTCCAGTTCATCCGCAGATAAAACGTTATCTTTGGACAGCGCGCTGTCTCGGCTTAGGCGGTAAATCATTAAGTTTTTAAACCACAACATGGTGTTATCCCTGACTGGGCGCGCAGGTTTGCACGCGGGTTTGTAATGTTGCGCGCATGATAACGAATTCGCGGCCGTAATGTGGAATAAAATGCCGGGATTCAGAGGAATACCTATCACGCTTTGAGGTGTCGCTGATTGGTTTCTCTGGGTATACCCGTCATACTTCACGTTGCATGTGCGTTGGCTGCGCGACTCGAATTATTTAGGGTGCCTACTACCAATAAGAACGTTTTCAGGTCGGTGACAAACTTACGCAGGCCTATTTACAACACGTGGGGAGACATCATGAGAATCGGTATCGATCTGGGCGGGACGAAAACGGAAGTTATCGCGCTGGATGATGAGGGGCAGGAACGTTTTCGGCAGCGTATGCCGACGCCAAGACATGACTACCCAGAAACGCTACGGACTATTGTCACGCTGGTGGAGATGGCTGAAAAAGCGATTGGCTGCGGTGGTAGTGTCGGTGTAGGAATCCCCGGTACGCTGTCGCCGTTTACTGACAAGGTAAAAAATGCCAACTCTACCTGGCTCAACGGTCAGGCGCTGGATCGCGATCTCGCCACGCTGCTGAATCGGCCCGTACGCGTCGCTAATGACGCGAACTGTTTCGCGGTTTCTGAGGCGGTTGACGGTGCTGGGGCAGGGAAGCAAACCGTCTTCGCGGTCATCATTGGAACTGGTTGTGGGTCGGGCATTGCGCTGAACGGTCAGGCTCACGTCGGCGGTAACGGCATTGCGGGTGAATGGGGGCATAACCCGCTGCCCTGGATGGATGACGATGAGTTGCGCTACCGGCAGACGGTTCCCTGCTACTGCGGTAAGTCCGGTTGTATTGAAACGTTTATCTCCGGCACTGGGTTTGCCGTGGATTACCATCGCCTGAGCGGTCAGCCGCACAAGGGCGAGGCGATTATTGCCTTAGCAGAGCAGGGCGATCCCATCGCCGAGCTGGCGTTGCAGCGCTATGAGCATCGTCTGGCAAAATCGCTGGCGCATGTGATTAACCTGCTCGACCCTGATGTGGTGGTGCTGGGGGGCGGAATGAGCAACGTTTCTCGCCTTTACCAGACCGTGCCGGAAAAGATTAAACCGTGGATCTTTGGCGGTGAGTGCGAAACGCCCGTGCTTCAGGCCATTCACGGCGACTCCAGCGGAGTACGCGGAGCCGCCTGGCTTTGGCCGAAGACGGAGTAATTGCAGACCGAGTCATTGCTAAACGGCGTACTGTGGCGCCAGTCGGCTGACGCCCAGTCCGTTAACCTTCTGCACTTTGATCTGTACCGGAATACGCTCCTTCATGGCTTCGACATGGCTAATAACGCCGATGGTTTTACCCGAAGCGTTCAGGTTATCCAGCGCGTCCAGCGCGATATCCAGCGTCTCGGCATCTAGCGTGCCGAAGCCTTCATCCAGAAATAGCGAGTCGATACTGGCTTTATGGCTGACTAGATCGGACAGCGCTAATGCCAACGACAGACTGACGAGGAAGCTTTCGCCGCCGGATAGCGTTTTTGTGTCGCGCTCGGCATCCGCTTGCCAGGTATCCATCACCAGAAGTTCCAGTTCGCCACCGGGCTTACGTTTTAGCTGATAGCGATCGTGCAGGCGTGAAAGCTGGAGATTGGCGAGGTAGACCAGATGATCCAAGGTCAGCCCCTGAGCAAACTTGCGGAACTTATCCCCTTTACTTGAACCGATCAGCGAGTTTAGCGTCTCCCAGTCGTCATTTTCTTGCTGACTCTGGGCGATCGCGCTAAGTAAATCCTGCTGGTTCTGACGTTGTTGTTTATCATCAGCCAACTGGTGTTGGAACTCCCCCTGCTGCCGTAGATTGGTTTTCAGCGTTTCATCCAACGCGGCCACCTGCTGTTGTATCGCCTCCAGCGTGACGTCTTCCTTCAGGTATGTTGGCCGTTGTTGCTGATGGACACGCAATTCCTGTTCAGCCTGCCGGTGCAGCGCTACCGCCTGCTGCAAGCGCTGATACAGCGTTTCCTTTAATGCCTGCAACGTCTGGCGTTCCTGCTCATCAAGTAGGGCATGGAGAAAGGCCGTTTCATCACCGAAAGTGCTTTGCTGCAACGCCTGAGTGAAGCGTTCGGTCGCATTCTGATACTGGCGCGAATTTTGTTCACATTGCTGCTGCTTGCTTACCAACTCACCGGTCAGGCGGCTCAACGTCGTTTCGGTTTGCTGACGAGCTGACAGGGCGAGCCTGAGCGCATCGTCATACTGTTGGCTGGTTCGCTGTAACTGTTCGCGTACAGCGACGATTTGCCTGTCGCCAAACAGTTTCTGCCGCTCTTGTTGGCTGGCGCTGAGCAACGCAAGGTGCTGTTCTAAGTGTTGTTGCTGCGTTTGGATGTGCTGTGTTGCTTCTGTCACGCTGTGGTGCAGATGCTGAAGATCGCTGTCCAGCGTGGCTAACAGGGGAATTAAGCGAGATTGCTCCTGCTCTTTGGCTTTCCAGTCTTGCCACTCGTTCTCGCGTTGAGCCAGCCAGCCATCTTGTGCGTCAGTGTCTGGCAGAAGAAGCCCTACTGTTGCCAGCATCTGCGTCATTTCCTGCGTATGCTGCGTGAGTTGCTGATGCACATGTTGCAGTGACTGGGTTATTTCTTCCTGTATAACGCGTAGCGACGTGTGTTGCTGAACGTTCAGTGCGATTTTCTGGTCGAGTTCCCGCTGCAATGCCTCTGCGGCAGTCAGTAAATCCTTACTTTCCTGCCACTGTTTTTGTCGCTGCTCGCGGAGGGCAATCTGCTGCCGAATAGCCTGCTCTTCGGCTTCACGCTGTGTGAGCCAGGCCGTGATGTCGTCCTGCTGTTCCAGCGAGTAGTTAACTTGTAAGCGCTCACTGACATCTTGCCACTGTTGGAGCAGGATTTGATGTTCGCTATCGAGCTGAGCGATATCCTGCTGCAACTGCTCCCTCTGCTGCTCTAGTGAGGCCAATTGCGCCGTCGTATTCGCCAGTGCTGTTGTTAACTGGTTCACCTGCTGCTGTAGCGCCGTCAGGCGTTGCTGAGTTTCAGACGGTTGTAGCGCCTGATAGCGCTCAATGGCGGGGTGCTCGGTTGAGCCACACAGCGGACAGGCTTCTCCCGCCTGTAGCCGTTGCCGTTCTGCTTCCAGCTTAACAATACGCTCTTCCTGTCGGTACACCGTTTCCAGGTCAGCTAGATGCTGGCTACGCTGTTCATGCTCGGATTGTTGCTGTTTCCGTAATATTTGCGACTGGTCGATATATCCTTGTATCTCAACCTGTTTGGCGAGGTGCTGCTGCTTGCGCACCTGAAGACGCTGGAACTGATCGCTGACGGTTGCGAACTGTCGACATGTAGTCTGCTGATCCATGAGCTGATTAAAGCGCTGGTGCAGCGTGGAAAGCGACTGGTGCGCGTCCTGATGTTGTCGTGCCTCATCATGTTGTGTGAACTGCTGGCGCGCGGCATCAACGACGTTTTGTTGTTCACGCTGCTGTGTCGCCAGTATTTCGGCTGCTTGCTGTAGCGCCGTCGACTCTTGCGTGTGCTGCGCCTGTTTCTGCTCCAGTTTCCGTTGTTCGTCCTGAAACTGGCGCAGCAATCGAAACTCGGCACGCCACTGCGGCAACCACTCTCCCCACTGCTGATAATGCGCGTGTTGCTGTCGGTAAGACTGAATCTGTTCAAGCTGTTGTTTAGTCTGCTGTTGCTCTGCTGCTATCTGGGTTTGCTTGCTTTCATCGGTGCGCAAGCGAACCTGTATTTTGGCCAGTTCTTCCTGTTGTTGGGCTTGCTGCTGCACCAGCGTGGCAATGTAATGATCAAGCGGCACAACCTGTTCGTTGATTAACAACTCTTGTTGCTGCCGTACCTGTGTGTGTCCATTAACATCCTGCTCGGCTTTTTCTTCCTGCTGGCGTAGCGTTGTCAGCGCCGTTTGCTCGGCAGCCTGCTTTGCTGTCAGTTGTTCAATGTGCTGGGCGAGCACAAGAGACTCTTGCCGATAGCGCTCTCGCTCCTGATGTAGCGGCCTCAGTTTTTCTGCGGGGTCGCTGCTGGCTAGCTTGTCGAGCTGTGGCTTAGCCTGCTGAATGGCGGATTCGGCGCTCGCATGCTGCGCCTGCGTGCTGGTTAACTGCGTGTGCTGCTGCGTCAGTTGCTCAAACCAGCGCAGCGTAGTCAGCGCTTGCTCACGTTCAACGTTGCCCCGTTGCTCCTGCTGGATCAGCGCGGCAAGCTGTTCTTCCACCTGCTGACGCTGTTCATCAGTTAACAGTTGAATGCCTGATGCGCGCGCCTGTAGCGTGCTCAGTGTGATGTTTGCCTGCTTGTGTTTGTCATAGACGCGTTCGGAAATCAGGCCGTAAATGTCCGTGCCGGTCAGCTCTTCCAGCAGTTCTGCTCGGTCGTCTGCTTTGGCGTTGAGGAAGGCGGAAAATTGTCCCTGCGACAGCATCATGGATCGCGTGAAGCGGCCGAAATCCAGTCCGGTGAGCTGCGTGATCATCTCTTTCTTATCATTGAGCTTTTCACACAGAATTTTGCCGTCTTCAATGAGAGCGAGTTCGGCCTTGGGAGACTGCAAATTGCCGTCAGGGACATTTCTAGCCCGACGCTGGCTCCAGAACGCGCGGTACCCCACGCCTTTCACCTCGAATTCGACTTCAGCAAGGCACTCTGCGGTATTGCGCGTCATCAGGTCATTCTGGCTGGCGGAAAGCAGGCCAAGCCGTGGTGTTTCGTGGTACAGAGCCAGACAGATGGCATCCAGCAGCGTGGTTTTCCCCGCGCCAGTCGGGCCAGTAATGGCAAATAAGCCGTTGCTGGAAAACGGCTCCTGCGTGAAGTCGATCTTCCATTCACCTTTCAGGGCGTTGAGGTTCTTTAAGCGCAGACTGAGAATTTTCATTTGGCGGGCTCGCTATTTTCCAGTTCATCAATAACCTGATTAAACAGCGTGCGGACACGCTGCTGGCGACCCTCTTCCATGTCTGTCTCCGTTGCCAGACGCCGTTCAAAAACGTCATGTACGCTGAGTTCGTTCAGCGTTTCTTTGTCCTGTTGCGTCATTGCCTGCAGGCGCTGTTCGCGCGTGCGACGTAGCAAAAGCACCTCAACGGGCAGGTTCTCGGTCATCGCCTGAATGCGTTTTTGCATGTCGCTGAGGTAATCCTGCGTGCTGATTTCGATATCCAGCCATACCGGTTTATCGCCTCGATAGTCCTGAAACGCGGCCAACTGTCGTTCAATGTCGCTCAGGCTACCTTTAATCAACTGCATCGGCTGAGTGACGGGAATAGGCAGGATGTCTATCTGCGGTGGAATAGGCGGTGACGCGTTTGGTGTAAAACTGACCAGACAAACGGACTTATCACTGTTGAGTTCGTCAAAACTTAGCGGAATAGGCGAACCGCTGTAGCGAATGTGCTCGCTTTGCGTCACGCGCTGCGGGCGGTGAATATGGCCAAGCGCGATATAATCCGCAGGCGGAAAAGCCTGTGCAGGGAAAGCATCGAGCGTACCAATATAGATATCGCGTACGGATTCTGAGGCGGTTGCGCCAACCGTCGTCAGGTGCCCAGTTGCGATAATTGGCAGCGGCAGGCCAAGTTCATCGCGTTTTTGACAAGCCCGTTGGTAACACTGTTGGTAGTGCGCGGTAATCGCTTCCTGTAGCGCCAACTGTTTTTCATCCCCAGATTGCCCAGCTTTGCTGGTCAATACATCGCGTGGGCGTAAAAAAGGAATGGCGCAGAGCAGGGCACCGGGCTGCTGCTGACGATTTTCCAGCAGGAGCACCTGCTGGGCGGGATCATCGCTGGCGCAGGCAACCACGTGCGTGTTCAGGCAGGCCAGCAAATCGCGGGATTCATTTAACATCGCGACGGAATCATGGTTTCCGCCGAGAATGATGAGCTGACAGCCGGTACGCTGTAGCGCTACCACGAAGCTATAATACATTTCCCGCGCATAGCTGGGGGGCGAGCCGTTATCAAAAACATCGCCTGCGACGATAATGGCATCGACCTGATGCTGCTCCACCTGAGCGATGAGCCAGTGAAGAAAAGCCTGATGTTCAGCGCTTCGGCTTTTGGTATAAAAATATTGTCCTAAATGCCAATCGGCGGTGTGGATAATGCGCATCGTGCTCTCTCGATATTCATGCCGCATGGCGGTGGATGACGTTGTCATTATAGGGAAGGATGTGCTGTCATCGTAATGCCATGATTATATATAGCAGGGATGACGGCTGTCGCGCTGGGATCCGGAGTTTGGAAAGCGGCTCGAAAAATCGGATGTATGCGTTGTAACATCGCGCGGAGAGGGCCGTGTGTTTTTCATAAATCTGTCATAAAACTGACGCATAATGCCTTTCGCTTGCTAACAGCGACGATGATTAACGACAGGATTAACAATGGCAAAACGCATATTAGTCGTGGAAGATGAAGCACCAATTCGTGAAATGGTCTGCTTTGTACTGGAACAAAATGGTTATCAGCCAGTTGAAGCCGAAGATTATGACAGTGCAGTAACGCAACTGTCGGAGCCGTTCCCTGAACTGGTGTTATTGGACTGGATGCTGCCAGGAGGTTCGGGCCTGCAATTCATCAAGCATATGAAGCGCGAGGCGCTGACGCGTGATATTCCGGTGATGATGTTGACCGCCCGCGGTGAAGAAGAAGACCGTGTACGTGGTCTTGAAGTGGGTGCGGATGATTACATTACCAAGCCGTTTTCGCCCAAAGAATTAGTGGCGCGTATCAAAGCCGTGATGCGCCGTATTTCACCGATGGCGGTGGAAGAAGTCATTGAAATGCGAGGCCTGAATCTTGATCCTTCCTCACATCGCGTGACGACTGAAGAGCACGCGTTGGATATGGGACCGACGGAATTTAAACTGCTGCATTTCTTTATGACGCATCCTGAACGCGTTTATAGCCGGGAACAGTTGCTGAATCACGTTTGGGGCACTAACGTTTATGTTGAGGATCGTACTGTCGACGTTCATATTCGTCGCCTGCGTAAAGCACTGGAAACCAGCGGACATGACAAAATGGTGCAAACCGTTCGGGGAACGGGCTACCGTTTTTCAACGCGTTACTGAGCTGATCGTAACCGGAGACACATTAAGGTGCTAGAACGCTTATCCTGGAAAAGGCTGGCATTGGAGCTGGCTTTTTTTTGTTTGCCCGCGTTGCTGCTGGGGTTGATTTTTGGTTATCTGCCCTGGTTTCTGCTGGTCGCCGTCTTAGGCTTACTGTGTTGGAATTTTTATAACCAACTGAAACTCTCTTATTGGCTGTGGGTTGATCGTAGCATGACGCCACCGCCCGGCCGCTGGAGCTGGGAGCCGCTGTTTTACGGGCTCTATCAGATGCAGTTGCGTAATCGACGCCGACGCCGTGAGTTGGCGCTCCTGATCAAGCGGTTTCGCAGCGGGGCTGAATCCTTGCCGGATGCCGTGGTGATCACCACCGAAGAAGGAACGATCTTCTGGTGTAATCATCTGGCGCAGCACCTACTGAATTTCCGCTGGCCGGAAGATAACGGTCAGAATATCCTCAACTTATTGCGTTATCCCGAATTCACGAATTACATGAAAGGACAGGATTTTAGCCGTCCTCTCACGTTGCAGTTGAATAATTCCCACCATGTTGAATTCCGCGTGATGCCCTATTCCGAAGGCCAGCTACTGATGGTGGCGCGTGATATTACGCAAATGCACCAGCTTGAAGGTGCCAGACGTAACTTCTTTGCCAACGTGAGCCATGAACTGCGTACGCCGCTGACGGTGTTGCAGGGCTATCTGGAAATGATGCAGGAAGAAACGCTGGATGCGGCGCTACGCGGAAAAGCGCTGAATACCATGCAGGAGCAGACCCGACGCATGGACGGGCTGGTCAAACAACTGCTGACCCTGTCCCGTATTGAGGCGGCGACGGCAATCGATCTGAATGAAAAAGTCGATATTCCATTGATGCTGCGCGTATTGCAGCGTGAAGCGCAGACGCTGAGTCAGGGGCGTCATGAGATTGTCTTTCGTGTGAACGAAAGCCTCCGCGTGTTTGGTAATGAAGAACAGCTGCGCAGTGCGGTATCCAACCTGGTGTATAACGCAGTCAACCATACGCCGGCGGGAACGCGTATCGAAGTCTGCTGGCAGAAGATCCCGCAGGGCGCGCAATTTCAGGTCAGCGATAACGGGCCGGGTATTGCGGCCGAGCACTTGCCGCGCCTGACGGAACGCTTTTATCGGGTGGATAAGGCACGTTCACGACAAACGGGCGGCAGCGGGCTGGGTCTGGCGATTGTGAAGCATGCGCTCAGCCATCATGATTCTCGTCTGGAGATAATGAGTGAGGATGGTCTGGGCTCACGTTTTGTCTTTACGTTGCCGAATCGGTTGATTGTCCCAGCCTCTCTGGCTGAAAATACGGTGAAACCTTCGGCCTGACGGAAAACGCTATCTATGACATCCGCCACTCGTATTGTGGGCGCTTTTTTACTGTTGTTCAGCGCGTTTTGCGCTGCGCAGCCTCGCCAGATGCTGGCGGGCAATCTCTCCAGCGCGGGGTCGGATACGCTGGCTAATCTGATGGCTTTTTGGGCGGCGGATTTCAGCCAGCATTACCCGAATGTGAATTTACAGATTCAGGCCGCTGGGTCATCTTCGGCACCGACGTCTCTGGCATCGGGCGCAGCGCAGCTTGGGCCGATGAGCAGGGCGATGAAAGCCAGCGAGATTGACGCATTCGTCCAGCACTACGGCTATCCACCGCTGGCGGTGCCGGTCGCGATGGATGCGCTGGTCGTGCTGGTCAATCAGGATAACCCGCTGCCTGGGTTGAACTTGTCGCAGTTGGACGCCATCTTTTCGATTACGCAGCGCTGTGGTAACCATCAGCCGATAAAACAGTGGGGCGATCTCGGCTTACGTGGCAGTTGGGAAAAGCGTACGCTACTGCGCTATGGACGAAACTCTGCGTCAGGAACCTATGGGTTCTTTAAGCAAAAGGCGCTATGCCGTGGCGATTTTCTTCCTCAAATCAATGAGCTGCCTGGCTCAGCGTCTGTCGTACAAGCGGTTGCTGCATCAACCGATGCTATCGGCTATGCCAGCGTGGGCTTTCGCACCAGCGGTGTGAGAATGCTGCCGTTAGCTGCACAAGGGACCGACTACATCTACCCCTCGACTGAAAATATCCGTAGCGGTTTATACCCTTACACCCGTTACCTTTACATCTATGTGAACAAAGCACCTAGCCAGCCGCTGGAAGCGCTGACGGCGGCATTTTTAGATCGTGTGCTGTCCGAAACAGGGCAGTCGCTGGTGAACCAAGATGGCTATTTACCGCTGCCGGAAGAAACGCGTCGCCAGGCGCGTCAGCAGATTGGCCTGCCAGAGTAATTCAGCTTTCCACCACCCATTTGTGATGTTTTCACATTACATGAATTTTCTTCATGTAATGTGAAAATTCTTCTATTGCCCTGCGGTTTGTCACGTGACAGGATAGCTTTAAATTCAGACGTCCAGATGGCTAAATAAGATTAACTGTAACTATCTCTCTGGGCAAATATTTCATATTGAAACTATCTGTCAGCATGCTTCTTTCCTGAAGATTGGTGCTGGCAACATGTCAGGAGCGACACATGGCGAACACCTTATCCCCTTTCCGTGCTGATAGCGTCGGCAGTTTCTTACGTCCAGCAGCGATTAAGGAAGCACGGCTTCAGCATCAGTCGGGCGAGATTGACGACGTAGCGCTGCGTAGCATTGAAGATCGTGAGATTCTGCGAGTAGTAGAAAAGCAGCGTGAAGCAGGCCTACAGGTTGTGACGGATGGTGAGCTGCGTCGTGCCTGGTGGCATTTCGACTTCTTTGCTGATTTGAACGGCGTGGAGCGCTACGAAGCCGATCACGGTATTCAATTCAACGGTATTCAGACCAAATCCCATGCGATTCGCGTCGTGGATAAAGTGAGTTTCAACCCCCAGCATCCGATGCTCGATCATTTCCGTTATCTGAACAGTATTTCTGGCGATGCCGTCGCTAAAATGACGATTCCAAGCCCTAGCGTGATGCACTTCCGCGGCGGTCGCAAAGCGATTGATGCGACGGTGTATCCCGATCTGGCGGACTATTTCGACGATTTGGCACAAACCTGGCGTGATGCGATTCACGCATTTTATGACGCAGGTTGTCGCTTCCTGCAACTGGATGACACCGTATGGGCCTACCTGTGCTCTGACGATCAAAAACGCCAGATCCGTGAGCGTGGTGAAGATCCAGCCCAGTTGGCGCGGACCTATGCTGATGTGCTGAACAAAGCGCTGGCGGATAAACCTGAGGATCTGGTTATTGGTTTGCACGTCTGCCGCGGTAATTTCCGCTCGACCTGGATTTCTGAAGGCGGTTATGAGCCCGTGGCAGAGATTCTGTTTGGCGAAGTCAATGTTGATGCCTTCTTCCTGGAATACGATACCGAGAGAGCGGGTGGATTTGAGCCGCTGCGCTTTGTAAAGCCTGGTCATCAGCAGGTGGTGCTAGGACTGATCACCACGAAGAACGGTGAGCTGGAAGAGGCAGAAGTTGTGCAGGCGCGCATTGCGGAAGCGGCAAAATATGTCAATCTTAGCCAGATTTGCCTGAGCCCGCAGTGTGGTTTTGCTTCAACGGAAGAGGGGAACAGCCTGACGGAAGAGCAGCAGTGGAAGAAGCTGAAACTTGTTGTGGATATCGCCAATCGCGTGTGGTGATACCGATGAGGTAGCGCTATCTCTACAACAGAGATACAGAGGCTGGATCATTCGATCCGGCCTTTTTTGTGCTCATTCTTCTGATCTCTACCCACGATGTTCTGTGAAATAGGTTTTTTTATGATCGAACAACGCATTTTATCCCGATTTTTGTCAGTTTTATTGCAATGAAATATCGATAAATGCGCAAATCATGTGTTATGCAAAAAGAGATAAACAAATTTATATTCTTATTTTTTTGTATAGTTAGGCTATATACTCTGGTTTTTTGATCTCCGCTTGTCTTTCTGCGCTATAAACGTTTTACTTAGCACCCAATATGGCTGTGCAAAAAATAACTTCCATGACCGCCATTTTCGTGTCGCCGGAGTGTTGGCATCATGCTTCGAGCTAACTCTTGATAAACGGCCTTTGGCGGCGATAAACGACACAGCTTTCTTTTTATCGATTTGATACAGGCAACACGACATCACTATGAGTCATCGTTTAACGTCCAAAGATATTGTGGCATTAGGTTTTATGACCTTTGCTTTATTCGTGGGGGCTGGAAATATTATTTTCCCGCCGATGGTGGGATTACAGTCGGGAGAGCACGTTTGGACGGCAGCAATCGGCTTCCTGCTGACCGCGGTTGGTCTACCGGTGCTGACCGTGATCGCGTTGGCTCGGGTTGGCGGTGGCATTGATGCGCTCAGCTCGCCGATTGGTAAAAAAGCGGGCGTGGTTCTGGCCACGGTGTGCTATCTGGCTGTTGGGCCACTGTTCGCTACGCCGCGTACGGCAACTGTGTCGTTTGAAGTCGGCCTGGCTCCTCTGGTCGGCAACGGAGCGTCTCCGCTGCTGATTTATAGCCTGATTTATTTTGCCATTGTTATCGCGATTTCCCTGTATCCGGGCAAACTGCTGGATACAGTTGGTCATGTGCTCGCACCGCTGAAGATCATTGCACTGGCGGTATTGGGTCTTGCGGCGGTGCTGTGGCCTGCGGGTACGCCAATTCCGGCAACGGAAGCGTATGAGCAACTGCCGTTCTCCAATGGCTTCGTCAACGGCTATCTGACGATGGATACGCTGGGCGCGATGGTCTTTGGTATCGTGATCGTCAATGCGGCGCGCTCACGCGGGGTGTCGAACCCTATGCTGCTGACACGTTACACGATGTGGGCGGGTTTGATTGCCGGTATTGGCCTGACTCTCGTCTATTTGAGCTTGTTCCAGCTTGGTTCTGTTAGTGGCGAACTGGTGCCGCAAGCGCAGAACGGCGCTGAAATTCTCCATGCCTATGTGCAACACTCGTTTGGCAATATGGGGAGCAGCTTCCTGGCGTTGTTAATCTTTATCGCCTGTCTGGTGACGGCGGTGGGGCTAACCTGTGCCTGTGCAGAATTCTTTGCGCAATACCTGCCGTTGTCTTACCGCACGCTGGTGTTTGTGCTGGGCATCTTCTCAATGGTGGTGTCTAACCTAGGTCTTAGCCATCTGATCCAACTTTCTATTCCTGTACTGACGGCGATTTATCCGCCATGTATCATTTTGGTTTTATTGAGCTTTACGCTGCGCTGGTGGAATAGCGCGTCACGTATTGTGGCACCCGTCATGCTCGTTAGTCTGTTATTTGGCATGATTGATGGTATAAAATCGTCGGCCTTCAAATCGCTGTTGCCAGAGTGGAGCCTCAACCTGCCGCTGAGTGAGCAAGGGTTGGCCTGGCTACCACCGTCACTGCTGATTTTGCTGGTCGCGGTGATTTACGACAGACTTTGTGGTCGTCAGGAAGTGACGGTACATCAATAATATCGTTAATGCCTGATAGCGCTGGGGTGGTAGGGATATTGTATTGCTCCAGCACAGAGTTGGGTTTCTGCACCACAGGTATTTGCCTGTGGTTTTTCTTTTTGTAATGTTTTTCTTTCTATAAGACAGGGTTGCTTATCAATGGAACAACCATCTTCCAAGCTCAAGCGTGGGTTAAGCACGCGGCATATTCGCTTTATCGCCCTTGGCTCGGCGATCGGAACCGGTCTTTTTTATGGTTCCGCGAGTGCGATCCAAATGGCAGGCCCCAGTGTGTTACTGGCTTATCTGATCGGCGGGGTTGTTGCGTACATCATCATGCGCGCTCTGGGTGAAATGTCGGTACACAACCCGCAGTCCAGTTCATTTTCTCGCTATGCACAAGACTACCTTGGGCCATTAGCGGGTTATATCACTGGCTGGACCTACTGCTTTGAGATGTTGATTGTTGCCATTGCCGATGTGACTGCGTTTGGCATCTACATGGGGGTCTGGTTCCCTGCGGTACCGCACTGGGTGTGGGTTTTGAGTGTGGTGCTCATCATTGGCGCGATTAACCTGATGAATGTGAAAGCCTTTGGTGAACTGGAGTTCTGGCTCTCGTTCTTCAAGGTTGCCACCATTATCATTATGATCGTTGCGGGGATCGGTATTATTGTCTGGGGGATTGGCAACGGCGGTGAACCGACTGGCATTCATAATCTCTGGAGTAATGGTGGGTTCTTCAGTAACGGCGTGATGGGGATGATTCTCTCGCTGCAACTGGTGATGTTTGCGTATGGCGGCGTGGAGATCATCGGAATTACCGCTGGTGAAGCCAAAGATCCGCATAAATCCATCCCTCGCGCGATTAACTCGGTGCCGTGGCGTATTCTGGTGTTCTATGTCGGTACACTGTTTGTGATCATGTCGATTTACCCGTGGAATCAGGTCGGAACCAACGGGAGTCCGTTCGTTCTGACGTTCCAACATATGGGCATTACGGCGGCGGCCGGCATCCTGAATTTTGTTGTTATTACGGCGTCGCTGTCGGCGATTAACAGCGATGTCTTCGGCGTAGGCCGTATGCTGCATGGAATGGCAGAGCAGGGGCATGCGCCGAAGGTATTTAGCCGTATTTCCAAACGCGGTATTCCGTGGGTAACGGTTGTCGTGATGATGACGGCGCTGTTGGTCGCGGTGTACCTGAACTACATTATGCCTGGCAAAGTTTTCCTGGTGATCGCTTCCCTGGCAACGTTTGCGACGGTGTGGGTGTGGATCATGATTCTGTTTTCTCAGATTGCGTTCCGTCGCCGTCTGAGTCCAGATGAAGTAAAGGCGCTGGCGTTCCCGCTGCGCGGCGGTATCGCGACCTCCGTGTTCGGTATTGTCTTCCTGTTCTTCATCATCGGTCTGATCGGCTACTTCCCTGATACGCGCGTGTCGTTGTATGTCGGTATCATCTGGATAGCGCTGCTTTTAGTGGGCTATGTCTGGAAGAAGAAACGTCAGAACGCGGTAGCGGCACAGAATTAAGTTAGTCGATTGCTATCGGAAGAAGCACTCCTGTTGGAGTAATACCGATCGTTTAAGGATCGAGATACCGGGCGCTACCACGGTGTGAGGCATCCCTGCGGGAACCTCATCACCGTGTTTCCCCCTAAATCCAAGCTTAAGTAAGCGTTATTGCCACCTGAGCGCTTTTCTTGAATCGATATTACGCTTTCGGGGCCGTCATTTGCTGTGCCATGACCCGCATGTCGTGACCGGTTGGGGTTTGATGAATGCGCAGATCGAACTCTGGCAGAATCGCAAAGATATGGTCGAAAATGTCAGACTGAATGCTTTCATAATCGACCCAGGCGGTCGTGTTGGTAAACGCATAAATTTCCAGCGGCACCCCGTCTGACGTTGGCGCGAGCTGCCGTACCATCAGCGTCATCCCCTTATGAATACTTGGATGCGAGCGCAGATAAACCTGAAGGTAGGCGCGGAACGTGCCTAAGTTCGTCAGACGGCGACCATTCAGCGGTGAGGTCAGATCGGAGTCGGACTGGGCGTTGTGCTGATCCAGTTCGTTTTTCTTGTTCTGAATGTAGGGTGACAAGAGTTTGCTGCGCAGCAACCGCGCCTGCTCGCCTTCCGTCATAAAATGCACACTGGTGGTATCGATATTGATACTGCGCTTGATGCGTCTGCCCCCAGACTCTGACATCGAACGCCAGTTCTTGAAGGAGTCTGACACCAACGCATAAGTTGGAATGGTTGTGACGGTATTGTCCCAGTTTTTCACTTTCACCGTCGTTAGCCCAATGTCGATAACCGCGCCGTCAGCGCCGTATTTCGGCATTTCTAGCCAGTCTCCCAGCGTGAGCATATCGTTGGCAGAAAGCTGGATGCCTGCGACCAACCCCATAATCGGATCTTTGAACACCAACATCAGTACGGCGGCCATCGCACCTAATCCACTAATCAGAATCAGTGGGGATTTCCCGATGAGCAGTGACACCACCATGATGCTGATAACGATAGTGGCAATCAGTTTCAGGCTCTGGAAGATACCGCGCAGCGGCAACTGTGCCGCGACTTTGGTTCGGGCGGAAACGTTGAGCAGAACGTCGAGCAGTGAGAACAATGACAGCAGCGCAAAAATCATGATCCACACTTGGGAGCAGATGATGAGCGTTTCACGAGTTTCACTCTGCGAAGGCAGCCACACAAAGACCTGAATATTGAGGATCACCCCTTGTAGCAAAAAAGCCAACCGGTTAAACAGGTTGTGTTGCGTTAACGCCTGTTTCCACCCGTGCCCCTCGGTTTTTCCAGGCTTATTGAGTGAACGCAGCACCATTCTTTTCAGCACAACCTGATGCAAAATCAGGTGAATGACGGCAGAAATGAGCAATATCAGCCCAAGAACAATCAGTAACGCAATGATGCTAGCGTGTTGTATTCCGGCTTCTCTCAGCCACAGCGCGAGATTTTGTTGCATGCGTTCTCCTTTATTCCAATGAATCTGTCGTGCATTAACACGATGTGAGGTTAAGGCTAAGGATTTAGCGTCCTCAGTCAACCTTTTGTATTCTCTGGAATCGCGTAGAAAAGGCTGGAACGGTGTGAGGAAGAACATCGGGGAAAATCGCGGCTAAAGAAAAAGCCAGTCGCATAGCAACTGGCTTGATCATCCTTGCCCTGTAGGCAGGATGAGGGAATTACAGCTTGTCTGCGTTCTCAGACAGGTATTTCGCTACACCGTCTGGTGACGCGCCCATACCGGATTTCCCTTTTTCCCACTGTGCTGGGCAAACTTCGCCGTGCTCTTCGTGGAATTGCAGGGCATCAACGGTACGCAGCATTTCGTCGATGTTACGACCCAGCGGCAGATCGTTCACCACCTGGTGGCGAACCACGCCGTTTTTGTCGATCAGGAAAGAACCACGCAGTGCAACACCCGCTTCTGGGTGCTCAATGCCGTAGGCCTTCTGGATTTCGCGCTTAATGTCAGCAACCATCGCGTATTGCACTTCGCCGATGCCGCCTTTGTCCACAGGGGTTTTACGCCATGCGTTGTGGACGAATTCGGAGTCGAATGAAACACCAACCACTTCTACGCCGCGTTTCTTGAACTCGGCATAGCGGTGATCGAAAGCAATCAGTTCTGACGGACAAACGAAGGTGAAGTCCATCGGCCAGAAGAAGATCACGGCAGCTTTACCGTTGATATGCTTCTTCAGGTTGAAGTTTTCGACGATTTCGCCACTGCCTAAAACGGCAGCTGCGGTGAAGTCTGGGGCTTGACGAGTTACCAGGACCATAATTACTCCTGTAGATAGCGGTTAATGATCGGATGATATAAAAAAACAGCGACTAGTATAGGGACTCTACCTGGGTGAATACAGGCAAAGAGACCAATCAATGAGATAGCTTCTGTCTATTGAACTCATCGCTATTTCCTTTCAAGAGGCTAGATTAACCCTTTTAATGGAAAGGACAATACGTCGCGTAGAAAAACGGAAAAGTCGCGATCTTACAGCTGTTGCGCTTTCGCTAATTGCATCATCCGTGGATAAAACTGCCAGAAGAGTGTTTCAAATTGGTGATAGTGCTGCTCGATATCCTGAAAAGATCCGGACAGCGCCGCCAGTTTCGGACGGCGTACCGACATTCTGTGCAGCACATCGGCGATAAACGGCAGCTCTGCATAGCGCGTCATCCAGCGCTCCGGCCAAAGATAGCGATTCAGGTTCTGAAAACGTTCAGGTGTGTGCGCCAGATGTGGTTCGATTTGTGATTGCGCGCCGTCGATAAAGGTTTGCAGAGGGGTATCCGGCACCAACTGTAACCAGTGGCGTGCAAGGTAGTGATCCCACAGCACATCCAACGTGATTGGCGCAACGCGGCGAAATTCATCGCTGAAATACTGACGTGCCTGTTTGACTTCCGGCAGGCTGTCGGTCAGCGAATCAACGCGGCGATGCAGGCGAATACCCGCGACGATCTCGTCAGCATAGCTATCCTGCGGGTTGCCGCGCACGAAATCCGCCATCAGATTACCTAATAGGGAGCTGTCGGCCAGCGTGGCCAGATGGAGGTGAGCAAGAAAATTCATTGAAGTAGTATATCCGCTTCTTCTTTTATTGTGCACGTCCTCTTACATGTCGGTGTGAGCATTCGCTGAGCGTAATGTTATGCGGATTGTGATGCGTTATGCCTGCCGCGTGCTTATTTCTTGCAGCCATGCGCTTGCGGCTCTAGACTAGGCCGCCCATTTTTAATGTATTAACTGCTAAGTGAATTGCCATGCGTGTTGCCGATTTTTCGTTTGAACTTCCTGAATCATTGATTGCCCATTATCCACAAGCAGAACGCAGTGGTTGTCGCCTGCTATCGCTGGACGGGCCGACGGGAGATCTAACGCATGGCGTGTTTACCGATTTGCTGGATAAACTGAATCCCGGCGATCTGCTGGTGTTCAACAATACGCGCGTGATTCCCGCTCGTTTGTTTGGCCGTAAAGCCAGCGGCGGCAAGCTGGAAGTGCTGGTGGAGCGCGTGTTGGATGACCATCGGGTGCTGGCGCACGTTCGGGCGTCAAAAGCGCCAAAACCGGGTACTGTGCTGCTGTTGGGCGATGATGAAAGCGTTAAAGCGACGATGACGGCTCGCCACGATGCGCTGTTTGAACTGCATTTCGATGATTCCCGTGATGTCCTGTCGATCCTGAATGATATCGGCCACATGCCGCTACCGCCTTATATCGACAGGCCCGATGAAGACGCCGATCGTGAGCTGTATCAGACCGTGTATAGCCAACGTCCGGGTGCCGTAGCCGCGCCGACGGCAGGTTTACACTTTGATGAACCAATGCTGGCTGCGCTACGCGAGAAGGGCATCGACATGGCGTTCGTGACGCTGCACGTGGGAGCGGGGACGTTCCAGCCTGTTCGCGTCGATACGATTGAAGATCACATCATGCACGCCGAATATGCCGAAGTGCCGCAGGATGTCGTTGATGCTGTGCTGGCGTGCAAAGCGCGGGGAAACCGCGTGATAGCCGTTGGCACCACTTCGGTACGATCGCTGGAAAGCGCCGCACAAGCCAGCCAGAATGCGCCGATCGAACCGTTCTTCGGCGATACCAAAATTTTCATCTATCCGGGCTATCACTACCGCATTATCGATGCATTGGTGACCAACTTCCATTTACCCGAATCGACGTTAATCATGCTGGTGTCGGCCTTTGCTGGCTACCAGAACACAATGTCTGCCTACCGCCAGGCGGTGGCAGAGCAGTATCGTTTTTTCAGCTACGGTGATGCGATGTTTATCACGCACAACCCGATGGCCGAGCAGGAAAAAGTGGGATAAACCCGGTTTTCTGCACACTAGCGATGCCACAGACCACGCTCTGTCAGGCATTAATACATCATTACCATCAGACTGTTTTTCTGATGCCGGAGGTTAAGTGAAGTACGAATTACAAACAACGGACGGCCGTGCGCGTCGCGGCAGATTGATTTTTGAACGTGGCGTGGTGGAAACCCCGGCTTTTATGCCTGTGGGAACTTACGGCACGGTGAAAGGTATGACGCCGGAAGAAGTAAAAGAGACTGGCGCGCAGATTTTGCTTGGTAACACGTTCCACTTGTGGCTGCGTCCCGGCCAGGAAATTATGAAACTGCACGGCGATCTGCACGATTTCATGCAGTGGCACGGCCCGATTCTGACGGATTCCGGCGGTTTTCAGGTATTCAGCCTCGGCGATATTCGCAAAATTACCGAACAGGGCGTGCATTTCCGTAACCCAATCAACGGAGATTCGATTTTCCTGAGCCCGGAAAAATCGATGGAGATTCAGCACGATCTCGGTTCCGACATCGTGATGATCTTTGATGAGTGTACGCCGTATCCTGCCGACTGGGATTACGCCAAGCGTTCGATGGAGATGTCACTGCGCTGGGCGAAACGCAGCCGTCAGCGTTTTGATGAGCTGGAAAATAAAAACGCGCTGTTCGGTATTATTCAAGGAAGTGTTTACGAAGATTTACGTGATGTATCCGTAAAAGGGCTGGTAGACATTGGCTTTGATGGGTACGCTGTGGGCGGTTTAGCGGTGGGCGAACCGAAAGAAGACATGCACCGCATTCTGGAGCACGTCTGTCCGCAGATCCCTGAAGATAAACCGCGCTATTTGATGGGCGTCGGCAAGCCAGAAGACCTGGTCGAAGGCGTACGTCGCGGTGTCGATATGTTTGACTGCGTGATGCCAACACGAAATGCACGTAATGGACACCTCTTCGTTACTGATGGCGTGGTGAAAATCCGTAATGCGAAGCATAAAGATGACGTGAGTCCGCTGGATGAACACTGTGATTGCTACACGTGTCGCAATTATAGCCGTGCCTACTTGCACCATCTTGACCGTTGCAACGAAATACTCGGAGCACGACTCAATACTATTCATAACTTGCGTTACTATCAGCGTTTAATGGCAGGTTTACGTCAGGCCATTGAAGAGGGTAAATTAGAGCACTTTGTGGTGGATTTTTACCAGCGGATAGGCAAACCCATTCCGCCGCTGGCTGAAAAAGACGTTGCTGCAAACCACTGAAGCCTGTTTGCTATGAATTGCATTTTGCTGTGAAGCGTTTTTACGATTGTAAGGTTGATAATTTATCTTTTTGATAGCTTATCTTTTGACAAAAAAGAGGATATTTAAATGAGTCTTTTCATCTCCGATGCTGTAGCTGCAACCGGCGCTCCGGCTCAGGGAAGCCCGTACTCTCTGGTTATTATGCTGGCCGTTTTTGGTCTGATTTTCTACTTTATGATCCTGCGTCCTCAGCAAAAACGCGCCAAGGAACACAAAAAGTTAATGGATTCTATCAGCAAGGGCGATGAAGTTTTAACGACCGGTGGTCTGGTTGGTCGCGTGACTAAAGTGTCCGAAACGGGCTATATTGCGATTGCGTTGAACGATACCAATGAAGTGGTTATCAAACGTGATTTCGTGGCTGCCGTGCTGCCGAAGGGCACGATTAAGGCCCTGTAATTTCCGATTTTCCCGAAGGGAACTGCCGTGTTAAATCGTTATCCTTTGTGGAAGTACCTGATGCTGGTCGTGGTGTTGTTTGTCGGCCTGCTCTACGCACTTCCTAACCTATATGGTGAGGATCCGGCGGTACAAGTTACTGGCGCGCGGGGAACCGCCGCCAGCGAAACGACGCTGATCCAAGTCCAGAATGTCTTAAAAGAACAAAACATTACCAGTAAGTCGATTGCATTGGAAAATGGTGCAATTCTGGCTCGCTTCTCTAACCCTGATGTTCAGCTCCGCGCGCGTGAAGCGCTCGTTAATGAGCTGGGCGAAAAATTCGTCGTCGCACTTAACCTGGCTCCTGCCACGCCAAACTGGCTGCGGTTGTTAGGCGCTGAACCGATGAAATTGGGGCTCGACCTGCGCGGCGGTGTTCACTTCCTAATGGAAGTGGATATGGATACAGCGCTGGGTAAACTGCAAGAACAAACCATGGACTCTTTGCGCAGCGATCTGCGTGAGAAGAACATTCCTTATGCTTCCGTGCGTAAAACTGACAATTACGGCGTCGAAATTCGTTTCCGTGATGCGCAAACGCGTGATGACGGCATCAACTATCTGACGCCTCGCCACCGCAATTTGGTTCTTAGCAGCAGCGGCAGCAACCTGCTACGTGCGGTGATGTCTGATGAACGTCTGCGTGAAGCGCGCGAATACGCTGTACAGCAGAACATCAATATCCTGCGTAACCGTGTGAACCAACTCGGCGTTGCTGAACCGTTGGTACAGCGTCAGGGTGCTGACCGTATCGTCGTTGAGTTACCGGGTATTCAGGATACAGCGCGCGCGAAAGAAATTCTTGGTGCCACCGCTACGCTGGAATTCCGTCTGGTTAACAGTAATGCCGATGCGACCGCAGCGGCGAACGGCCGTGTGCCGGGCGACTCTGAAGTGAAGAACATGCGTGATGGCTCACCGGTGGTGCTGTTCAAGCGCGTGATTCTGACTGGCGACCATATCACCGATTCGACATCGAGTACGGATGAATACAACCAGCCTCAGGTGAATATTTCTCTGGACAGCGCGGGTGGCAACACCATGTCCAACTTCACCAAGGACAGTATCGGTAAGCTGATGGCGACGCTGTTTGTTGAATACAAAGACAGCGGCAAGAAAGATGCGACAGGCCGTTCGGTGCTGGAAAAACACGAAGAAGTGATCAACGTGGCGACGATTCAGTCGCGACTGGGTAACAGCTTCCGTATTACCGGCATTGATAACCCGAACGAAGCGCGTCAGCTCTCTCTGCTGCTGCGTGCGGGTGCGCTGATTGCGCCGATTCAGATCGTGGAAGAACGTACCATTGGGCCAACTCTGGGGATGCAAAACATCACTCAGGGTCTGGAAGCCTGTCTGTGGGGCTTGATCGCATCGATCCTCTTTATGGTCTTCTTCTACAAGAAATTTGGCGTCATCGCAACCAGTGCGCTGGTTGCTAACCTGGTGTTGATTGTCGGGGTTATGTCGCTGTTGCCAGGGGCAACGCTGACCATGCCGGGTATCGCGGGTATCGTGCTTACGCTGGCGGTTGCCGTGGATGCTAACGTACTCATTAACGAACGTATCAAGGAAGAACTCAGTAATGGTCGCTCTGTGCAGCAGGCTATTCATGAGGGCTACAAAGGGGCATTCAGCTCGATTGTTGATGCGAACGTCACGACGTTGATTAAAGTCATCATCCTGTATGCGGTGGGGACCGGCTCTATCAAAGGGTTTGCTATCACGACGGCGATTGGGATTGCGACCTCAATGTTTACGGCGATCGTCGGTACTCGTGCCATCGTTAACCTGCTTTACGGCGGTAAACGCATCAACAAGCTGTCTATCTGAGGAGTGCGTTGTGGCACAGGAACAGGAATACAACATTGAACAACTCAATCATGGGCGTAAAGTCTATGATTTCATGCGCTGGGATACATTGGCATTTGCCATTTCCACCCTGCTGATCATTGCTTCTATTGCGATTATGGGCGTGCGTGGTTTTAACTGGGGACTCGATTTTACCGGTGGTACGGTCATTGAGATTAACCTTGAGAAGCCGATCGATCTCGATGTCTTACGTAGTTCGTTAGAGACCGCTGGGTTTTCAGAGCCGCAGGTACAGAATTTCGGTAGCAGCCGTGATGTGATGGTACGTATGCCACCGGTTTCTGGCAGCGAGAACGAAGCGCTGGGTAACAAAGTGCTGACGGTGGTGAATGATACCTTCCAGCAGCACGCGACGGTGAAACGTATTGAGTTTGTCGGGCCGAGTGTGGGTAGCGATTTGGCACAGGCGGGCGCACTGGCGCTGCTGTCTGCGTTGATTGCTATCCTCATTTATATCGGTTTTCGTTTTGAATGGCGTCTGGCTTTGGGGGCTGTACTGGCTTTGGGGCACGACGTGATCATCACGATGGGTCTACTGTCTCTGTTCTCTATTGAGATTGACCTAACGATCATTGCGTCGCTGATGTCGGTAATTGGTTATTCACTTAACGATAAGATCGTGGTATCTGACCGTATTCGTGAGAATTTCCGCAAGGTTCGTCGTGGCACATCTTACGAGATTACCAACATTTCTCTGACGCAGACGCTGCATCGTACCATCATCACATCAGCGACCACATTGGCGATGATTGTGATCCTCATGGTCTTCGGTGGAGCTTTGTTGCACGGCTTCTCGCTGACGATGTTTATCGGTGTGATCATCGGGACGATCTCTTCCATCTATGTTTCCTCCGCTTTGGCGCTGAAACTGGGTATGAAACGTGAACACCTGATCGTTCAGAAAGTGGAAAAAGAAGGGGCGGATCAACCGTCTATCCTGCCTTAATCTACCGGCTGTAAACATAAAAAACCCCGCATCGCTGCGGGGTTTTTTGCGTATTAGCGTGAGGAGGTTCGTTTGCTAGGGGGACTCGGTGGCGGCAACCGGTGGCGGACTCTGTATTTCCTGAACCTGATGTAAACGAACAAAGCCGAGTTCTTCCGGCGACAGGCCGCTGAGGCGCAATTCAATAACTGCTTCGGCTTTGGGTAACAGCGTCGGGGAGACGACAAACGACTGTGTTTGTGTATCGCTGGCTAAAGGCTTCCCGCTCACAGGATCGAGCCGTCCCCAGTCAAGCTGTGCGCCAAAAGCAGGTAACCCCTTCGCATCAAGCGTGCGAATATGCAGTAATGCGCTTGTTCCGTTCGCTTCCGTCTCGATATTGCGTAACGACACGCTGAGCCTGCCAATGCTGCTTTCCAGCATCGTGCTGGTTTGCGCTGCGGGCAGTAAATAAACGCCAGAGGTAGATTGGGAATTCAACGCATTTTGTCGCTCTAATGCCGTAGCCTGATTGGTCAGCGTTTGTAGCTGCTGGTTTAGGTGACCTATCTGATTTTGTAGCTTTGGCATCTGGCGTTGTTCGGCGCACCCTGCGAGCAAAAACAACGCTGGCAGGAAGGCCAGTACGCGATATCGGGTTCTCATGTCTGTGGTTCCCCTTTCGATGTCTTTATTGATTGATCCGTTGATCCCTGTTGCTGAGTTTAGCTGCGATTAAGCCTAAGTCATAGGTGAGACAGCTTTTTTCATCCTACTACCGGAAGAGATGCGAAACCCTTCGCAACGTGGATCAGGAGTTTTGGTTAGTCCGTTAATTCAGGGTAAACTGTCTTTACGTTAAGGATTACTGGTCAGGACACATCATGCATTGCCCGTTTTGCTCCGCTGTTGATACCAAAGTCATTGATTCCCGTCTGGTCGGCGAAGGTTCGCAAGTACGTCGTCGTCGGCAGTGTCTGGTTTGTCATGAACGCTTCACCACGTTTGAAGTGGCTGAACTGGTGATGCCGCGAGTCATCAAAAGCAATGACGTGCGCGAGCCTTTTAATGAAGATAAATTGCGTAGTGGCATGCTGAAGGCGCTGGAAAAAAGGCCGGTTAGTTCTGATGACGTCGAAATGGCGATTAATCACATCAAATCTCATCTGCGTGCGACCGGAGAACGTGAAGTTACCACCAAGATGGTCGGCAATCTGGTGATGGAAGCGCTGAGAAAGCTGGATAAAGTGGCGTATATCCGCTTTGCATCGGTGTATCGCAGCTTTGAAGATATCCGTGAATTTGGCGAAGAGATTGCGCGTTTGCAGGATTAAGCCGCGTTGGTTTGAGAGAGATAAGAGGTTCGGGAATGAGCATTTTTCAGGGAAACCGTACTCAGAAGAATGGTGTTCAGAAGGATGGTGTTCAGAAGGATAGTGTTCAGAAGGATAGTGTTCAGGAAAACGGCCACGTGCCGCAGGATGAACTATACATGGCGCGCGCGTTAGAGCTGGCACGCCGTGGTCGTTTTACGACGGCTCCTAATCCCAATGTTGGCTGTGTGATCGTGCGTGATGGCGACATTGTCGGTGAAGGCTATCATTTCCGTGCTGGCGAACCTCATGCTGAAGTTCATGCGCTGAGAATGGCAGGGGAGCGCGCACGTGGTGCGACGGCTTACGTCACGCTGGAGCCGTGCAGCCATCATGGCCGAACGCCACCCTGTGCTGATGCGTTGGTTGCTGCTGGCGTTTCCCGCGTGGTTGCCGCGATGCAGGATCCCAATCCGCAGGTCGCGGGTCGTGGCTTACATCGTTTACAGCAAGCGGGGATTGCCGTCAGCCATGGTTTGATGATGGCTGAAGCAGAGAAAGTGAATGTCGGCTTTCTGAAACGTATGCGGACGGGCTTTCCTTACGTGCAGCTCAAGATGGCGGCGTCTTTGGATGGGCGCACTGCGATGGCGTCGGGAGAAAGCCAGTGGATTACCTCACCGCAGGCGCGACAGGATGTGCAGCGTTTTCGTGCGGAGAGTGCAGCAATCCTGAGCAGCAGTGCGACGGTGCTGGCTGATGACCCTTCCCTTACTGTGCGATGGTCAGAGCTGGGTACCGATGTACAGACACGTTATTCAGAAGCGGATCTCAGACAACCTGTTCGGGTGATTGTGGACAGCCAGCAGCGCGTCACGCCGCAGCATCGGATTGTGAGCCAACCCGGCCAGACCTGGCTGGCGCGTGTGCAGGCGGACGAACAGACGTGGCCACAGAGCGTTGAGCAGATCACCTTACCGCAGCACAATGGCGGCGTTGATCTGGTGGCACTGATGATGGTGCTGGGGAGAAGGCAGATTAACTCTGTCTGGGTTGAAGCCGGAGCTAGTCTGGCTGGGGCGCTTCTGAATGCGGGTGTCGTTGATGAACTTATCGTTTATCTTGCCCCAAAACTACTGGGTGAAAACGCTCGCTCGCTGTGCCTCTTGCCAGGACTGGATCAGCTCTCTCAGGCTCCGGAATTTGACATCGCAGAGGTTCGCCAAATTGGCCCAGACCTGCGATTACGTCTGAAACCTAAATTCTGATGTATATGTAAATACGTGGCGCAGGTCCGACAAAACCGGATACGTGCCAACAAAAATTATGATAGAATCCGCCCCCCTGCGGGCCATAAAGACCAAATACAAGGAAAGCTATGAACGTTATCGAAGGTGTTGTTGCTACTCCTGATGCCCGTGTGGCGATTGCGATTGCGCGTTTTAACCATTTTATTAACGACAGCCTGCTGGAAGGGGCGATTGATGCATTGAAACGCATTGGTCAGGTTAAAGACGAAAATATCACTGTTGTTTGGGTGCCGGGTGCTTACGAACTGCCATTGACGGTTCGTGCGCTGACTAAAAGCGCGAAAAACGGTGGGTATGATGCCGTTATTGCTCTGGGAACGGTTATCCGTGGTGGAACAGCGCATTTTGAATTTGTTGCTGGCGAATGTAGCTCTGGCCTGTCCTCCGTTGCGATGGACAGCGAAATCCCTGTTGCTTTCGGCGTTCTGACGACGGAAAGCATTGAGCAGGCGATTGAGCGTGCTGGCACGAAAGCGGGGAACAAAGGTGCAGAAGCTGCCCTGACCGCGCTAGAAATGATTAATGTATTGAAAGCGATTAAGTAAGCCTGATTAAGTAAGGGGAATTCCGTGAAACCTGCTGCTCGTCGCCGCGCTCGTGAATGTGCGGTTCAAGCGCTTTACTCCTGGCAGTTATCTAAAAATGATATTGCCGATGTTGAACTACAATTCCTGAGCGAGCAGGATGTCAAAGATGTCGACATTACCTATTTCCGTGAATTGCTGGCGGGAGTTGCCACTCAGGCTGAGAAGCTTGATCAACTGATGGCACCTTTCCTGTCTCGTCAAATTGAGGAATTGGGACAGGTTGAGAAAGCTATTCTGCGTTTGGCGATGTTTGAGCTGAGCAAGCGCGAAGACGTTCCTTACAAAGTGGCGATTAATGAGGCCATCGAACTGGCTAAAGTCTTCGGCGCTGAAGATAGCCATAAGTTTGTGAATGGCGTGCTGGACAAAGCTGCTCCGAGCGTACGGAAAGGCAAGAAGTAAAATGAATCGAATCAGGGCCGGATATCCGGCCCTGATCGCTTTTGAATGATAGGCTGGCTGGAAAGGTTATGGTTGAAGGTGAGTTTGACCTTATTGCCCGCTATTTTAATCGGGTCCGAAGTTCACGTCGCGATGTTGAGTTAGGCATTGGTGATGACTGTGCGTTACTGACGGTGGCAGATAAGCAGATGCTGGCGGTGAGTACCGACACGCTGGTATCGGGCGTTCATTTCCTACCCGATATCGATCCCGCCGATCTGGGTTACAAATCTCTGGCGGTCAATTTAAGCGATCTGGCTGCAATGGGCGCCGATCCTGCCTGGCTTTCTCTGGCCATTACCCTACCTCAAAGCAATAGCCAGTGGCTGTCCGCGTATAGCGACAGTTTGTTTGAGCTACTTGATTACTATGGTATGCAACTAGTTGGCGGCGATACGACACGCGGCCCACTGAGCCTGACGCTGACTATCCACGGCCTGGTGCCTGCGGGTCGGGCGCTGACGCGCCGCGGGGCCAGAATTGGCGACTGGATTTATGTTACGGGGTCATTAGGCGACAGCGCCGCCGGTCTGGCTATTTTACAGAATACGCTGCACGTTGAGGATGAAGAGGCGCGCTTGGGATTGCTCCAACGTCATCTGCGCCCTCAGCCCAGAATTCTACAAGGTCAGGCGCTGCGCGATCTAGCCAGTTCGGCTATCGATCTTTCCGACGGCCTTATTTCCGATCTACAGCATATACTTAAAGCCAGTGAGTGTGGCGCGCGTATTAATCTGGACGCGATTCCACAGTCTGATTGGCTGCGGGGCTGCGTTGATGAAGAGCAGGCGTTACGTTGGGCGCTCTCTGGCGGCGAAGATTATGAACTGTGCTTTACCGTACCGGAGATTAACCGCGGTGCACTGGAGCTTGCCTTGGGGCATCTCGGTGCCGGCTACACCTGTATCGGGCAAATCGGACCTTCATCGGAAGGGGTACGCTTTTTCAGGGATAATAAAGCGACCGAGCTGAACTGGAAGGGGTATGACCATTTTAGCGAGCAAAACTGATTCCGCGAGCAAGACGAAAGGCGCTGAGGTGGCGAAACGCCGCCTACGGCTGAGTAATCCGTGGCACCTGCTGGCGACGGGGTTTGGCAGCGGTTTGTCTCCTTGGATGCCGGGCACGGCAGGGTCGCTGGCGGCGATTCCTCTGTGGTATCTCATGTCGTTCCTGCCGCTTGAATTGTATTCGCTGTTGGTCATGCTGAGCATTTGTATCGGTGTTTACCTGTGTCACCAGACGGCGAAAGATATGGGCGTTCACGATCACGGCAGCATCGTCTGGGACGAATTTGTCGGCATGTGGATTACCCTGATGGCGATTCCAGTGGATGAGTGGCAGTGGGTGGCGGCAGGGTTTGTCGTCTTTCGCTGTCTGGATATCTGGAAACCCTGGCCGATTCGTTGGTTTGATCGCAACGTACACGGCGGTATGGGAATCATGATCGATGATATTGTCGCAGGGGTGATCTCGGCGGGAATTATCTATTTTATCGGCCATTACTGGCCGATATTCTGATGTTACAACGCGATTGAACTGGGGCCATGTGCCCCGATTATCGTGAGTCGCTTATGCCATCCACTGCGTGATTCTGCGCTCGATACCGGCGGCATCCAGACCCAGATCGGCACGGATTTCTTCCTGTGAACCTTGCGGAATAAAGACGTCCGGTAGCCCGATGTTCAGCACCGAGACGGCGAGACGCTTCGCCATCAGGAACTCATTCACACCGCTTCCCGCACCGCCCATGATCGCATTCTCTTCCAGCGTCACAAACGTGCTGTGGGACTGTGCCAACTCTTCCAGTAACGCTTCATCCAGTGGCTTCACAAAACGCATATCGACGAGGGTGGCGTTTAACTGCTCTGCCGCAATCTGGGCTTCTGGCAGAAGTGTACCGAAATTCAGAATCGCGATCGTTTCGCCCTGATGACGCACCACGCCTTTACCGATTGGCAGTTCTGATAGTGGCGTTAGTTCCGTACCCGTACCGTTTCCTCGCGGGTAACGCACTGCCGTAGGACCTTTCTGGTAGTGATAGCCCGTGTGCAGCATCTGGCGGCACTCATTTTCATCGCTGGGCGTCATGATGATCATGTTCGGGATACAGCGTAAGAAAGAGAGATCGAATGCGCCCTGATGCGTTTGCCCATCAGCACCCACAATACCGCCGCGATCGATAGCAAACAGAACCGGCAGATTCTGGATCGCCACATCGTGGATAACTTGATCGTAGGCACGTTGCAGGAACGTTGAGTAAATAGCGACAACCGGGTGATAGCCACCAACGGCTAGACCGGCAGCAAACGTGACGGCATGCTGTTCGGCAATCGCAACGTCAAAATATTGCTGTGGATAGTCGCGGGAGAATTGCACCATGCCGGAGCCTTCGCGCATTGCCGGCGTGATCGCCATGAGCTTGCTATCTTTGGCTGCTGTTTCCTGTAGCCATTGACCGAAGATTTTTGAATAGGTGGGCTGAGCGCCTTCCTTACTTTTCGGCAAGGTACCGCTAGCGGGATCGAATTTTGGCACCGCGTGCCAGCTAATCGGATCCTGCTCGGCAGGGGCGTAGCCTTTGCCTTTTTTCGTCATGATATGCAGGAGCTGCGGGCCTTTCAGGTTGCGCATGTTTTTCAACGTATGCGCCAGCGCCTGAACATCATGGCCGTCGACCGGACCAATATAATTAAAACCCAGCTCCTCAAATAGCGTACCTGGTACGACCATGCCTTTAAGATGCTCTTCGGTGCGTTTCACCAGCTCTTTGATTGGTGGCAGGCCGGATAAGACCTTTTTGCCGCCTTCGCGCAGGCTGGCATAGAGCTTGCCGGACAGCAGCTGTGCCAGATGGTTATTCAATGCGCCGACGTTTTCCGAAATCGACATTTCGTTGTCGTTCAACACAACCAGCAGGTCGGAGCGTATATCGCCCGCATGGTTCATCGCTTCAAAGGCCATACCCGCAGTAATTGCACCGTCACCGATGACACAAACGGTACGGCGACCTTTGCCTTCACGTTCGGCAGCAACGGCCATGCCCAGCCCAGCACTGATTGAGGTGGACGAATGCCCGACGCTTAATACGTCATAGTCGCTTTCATCACGCCACGGAAAGGGGTGCAAACCGCCTTTTTGGCGGATTGTTGAAATGCGATCGCGGCGGCCGGTTATGATCTTATGCGGATAAGCCTGGTGGCCGACATCCCACACCAGATGATCGAAAGGGGTGTTATAGACATAATGCAGCGCAACCGTTAATTCAACCGTACCTAACCCTGAAGCAAAGTGGCCACTGGAACGGCTAACGCTGTCCAGTAGGTATTGGCGCAGCTCATCGCACAGCTTTGGCAGGCTATCTTTCGGCAACAGTCGAAGTTCATCCGGTGTTTCCACTAACGCCAATGTAGGGTACTTCGCGGTATCAAAACTCATAGAGACTCATTAGGTAATTACTTATCGCGTTCAACGATGAAATTCGCCAGCGCTTGTAGTGGGGCAATATTCAGGGAAATCGGACTGGATGCGACGAGATCGTCCAGCGATGCCAGTGATTCCTGATAAAGCTCCTGTGCTTTTTTTCGTGCGTTATCTAATCCCAGCAGGCTGGGATAGGTGCTTTTACCTAACTGCTGGTCTGCACCCTGACGTTTTCCTGTTGTCGCGCTGTCGCCAACAACATCGAGAATATCGTCTTGAACCTGAAAGGCGAGCCCAATCGCATTAGCGTAGCGATCCAGATGGGGCAAGGCGTTGCGCCCTGTTTCACCGGCGGCCAGCGCGCCTAGTCGGACTGCTGCGCGAATCAGGGCACCGGTTTTGTGGCGGTGAATCCGCTCTAACGCGGCCAGATCGACCTGATGGCCTTCCGCTTCCAGATCGAAAGCCTGCCCGCCGCACATGCCTGCAACCCCGCTGGCCTGAGCCAATTCTGAGATCATCGCCAGCCGATCGCGGTCAGAAACCTGCGGCATCGGCGCGTCGGCCAGAATGGAGAACGCCAGCGTTTGCAGTGCATCCCCCGCCAGAATGGCATTAGCTTCGCCAAATTTGATGTGGCAGGTCGGCTGTCCGCGGCGTAAATCGTCGTCGTCCATCGCTGGCAGATCGTCATGAATCAATGAATAGGCATGGATACATTCTACTGCCGCAGCAGGGGCATCCAGGCTCTCTAACGGCATGCCAAATAGTTCACCCGTAGTATAAACCAGAAACGGGCGCAGGCGTTTGCCTCCTAAGAGTGAGCCATACTCCATCGCATTGACCAGTGGACTACTCTGAAAGGGGAGGTCGGCGATGAAATGCCCCAACATACGGTTAGTGCGCTGGTAATGCGCGTTCAGTTGCGTGCTGAAATCGGTCATAGCGTGTCATTATCCGGCGTGAACGGTGACAGCGGGGCATTGGGAGCGTCGCTCAGCAGGATTTGTACGCGCTGTTCCGCCTGTTGCAGTTTTTGCTGACCCTGTCGAGCGAGCTGGATGCCATGCTCAAATTCATTTAGCGCATCGTCCAGCGGCAGTTCGCCTGATTCGAGGCGGGTAACGATTTTTTCCAGTTCGTTCAGCGAGCTTTCAAAGCTGACTGGCTGCTCGGTCTTCTTAGGCATAATGGTTTCAGAATCCTGGTGTTATACGCCGTTGGCTTGTGGCGGCAGAGCGTGGTGTTGCGTTTGGTCATCCGTGGATGCACAACAATTATACGGTTAAAGCGCACAGTATATCTTCATATAATGATATACTCCGCGCCCTGGATGCTATTGGTAAAATCATCTCTGTTCTGGCTGATTTTACCGATAACGTGATTTTAGTGCTCAGGGTAAATTTATTTACGCCTTTCTGACCAAGTAACGACAGCCACCATGAAGTTTATCATTAAATTGTTCCCGGAAATCACCATCAAGAGCCAATCTGTGCGGTTGCGCTTTATCAAGATTCTAACCGGAAACATTCGCAACGTATTAAAACACTATGATGAAACGCTGGCGGTTGTCCGTCACTGGGATCATATCGAAGTTCGGGCCAAAGACGAAAGCCAGCGTGCAGCAATTCGTGATGCGCTGACGAGGATTCCGGGTATTCACCATATTCTGGAAGTGGAAGATCAGGCCTACACCGACGTACACAATATCTTTGAACAGGCGCTGGCGCTGTATCGTGAGCAGTTGGAAGGCAAGACGTTTTGTGTGCGGGTGAAACGCCGCGGTAAGCATGAATTTAGTTCACAAGACGTCGAACGCTACGTCGGTGGTGGTCTGAACCAGCATATTGAAACGGCGCGAGTCAATCTCACTGCACCGCAAGTGACTGTGCATCTGGAAATCGAGCAGGACCGTTTGCTGCTGATTAAAGGACGTTATGAAGGGATCGGCGGCTTCCCGATCGGTACGCAGGAAGATGTGCTATCGCTGATTTCTGGTGGTTTTGACTCTGGCGTATCCAGCTATATGTTGATGCGTCGTGGATGTCGCGTGCATTACTGCTTCTTTAACCTTGGCGGTGCGGCGCACGAGATTGGTGTAAAACAAGTCGCACACTATCTGTGGAACCGTTTTGGTAGCTCACACCGGGTGCGTTTTATTGCTATCGACTTTGATCCTGTAGTGGGTGAAATTCTGGAGAAAGTTGACGACGGGCAGATGGGCGTCGTATTGAAGCGCATGATGGTGCGTGCGGCCTCCAAAATCGCTGAGCGTTACGGTGTTCAGGCGCTGGTGACCGGTGAAGCATTAGGGCAGGTTTCCAGCCAGACGTTGACCAACCTGCGTTTGATTGATAATGCCTCCGATACGCTGATACTGCGTCCGCTGATTTCTCATGATAAAGAACACATTATCAAACAGGCTCGCGAACTGGGAACGGAAGATTTCGCCAAAACGATGCCAGAATATTGTGGTGTGATCTCGAAAAGCCCGACGGTGAAGGCGGTAAAAGCGAAGATTGAGGCTGAAGAAAACCACTTTGATTTTGCCATTCTGGAGCGTGTGGTGAGCGAAGCGCGGAATATTGATATCCGTGAGATCGCAGAACAGACCAAGCAAGAAGTGGTTGAAGTCGAAACGGTCGCGTCGTTTGCTCCGACCGACGTGTTGCTGGATATCCGTGCGCCGGATGAACAAGACGACAAGCCGCTTGAACTGGAACACGTGGAAATCAAGTCTTTACCGTTCTACAAGCTGGGTACACAGTTTGGTGATTTGGATCAGAGCAAAACCTACCTGCTTTACTGCGAGCGTGGCGTGATGAGCCGCTTGCAGGCGCTGTATCTGCGTGAGCAAGGTTTCAGCAATGTGAAGGTATACCGTCCGTAATAGGAATAAGGCGCGCAAGCGTCTTAGACTTGCTGACAAAGTGCGCCGAGCGGTGGTAATGGATAGATCGTAAAGACGCTGCAAGTACCTCCCTGTAAGCTCGAGCCGCGCCATCCCTGGCGCGGACGCTTTACTCTTCTATTCCATTATCACCGTTTTCGTTCCCCAAATAGGTTTATCAACGACAGAACGTGCGCAAGCGCCTTTTTCGTCAGTCTTAATCGCTAATCGCGATAGTTATGAATTCCCGGCGGCAGGATGAGCTGTTCGGCAACTTCGGCAGCTTTTTCTTTTCCCAGCAGCAAATCAATGATCTTCAGCGCGAAATCCATACTGGTACCCGGCCCTTGCGTGGTTAATAGATTCACTCGGGGATCGTAGACGACGCGTTTTTCCATCCATTTCTCTGGCGCAATTTTATCCTTAAACGCCGGATAGCCTGTCATGTTTCCGACGGGAAACAACTGATGATATTCCAGTACCAACGCAGGTGTTGCGCACATTGCTGCGACAATTTTTCCTTCCAGATGTGCTTGGCGTATGCATTCCACTAGTATTGGGCTGTCACGGAAACATTCCGCGCCTTGCAATCCACCCGGTAATACCAGTACATCAAAAGGCCGATCGGCGACGGTAGCCAGCGGAGCATCTGCCAGTAGCCTTACCCCACGTGAGCAGACGATTTCCAGATTGCCATCGCTGGCGACGCTGGCAAGCGTGACCTGAATACCCGCTCGGACAAGCAAATCGATGGTTGTGACGGCTTCAGTTTCTTCACTACCAGGTGCCAGACACACCAGTGCCGATGCGGTCATAATCATTTTCCTTTTGCTTAATGTAGTCAAACAGGCGGGCATTTTCGGGAAGCGTCAGGCCGTGGAGGCGCGCACGGTGCAGTAAATACCCAGTAATGTAGTCAATTTCGGTATGTCGCTGTGCGAGGATGTCCTGCAACATTGATGAGGTGTTTGCCGCGGTGTTCTGAATAATCTGATTAACGTAGAGCAGCAGGCTATCTCGCGATGTATGGAAGCCCTCTCGCTCCATGACACTAGCCACTTCCTGACAAAGCGACGAAATCAGTTCTGGGTACGCAGAAAGCTCGCCATTGGTACAGTGATATTTCACCGTGAGTGGATTGATGACGCAGTTAGCCGCCAGCTTTAGCCAGCAGGTGGCGCTAATATTGGTGTGCCAGGCGACATCAGGTAAGGCTTGATGCAGCACTTCGGCCAGATGACTTTGGCTGCTGTCGCCGTTAAACGTGCCGATATGCGTTGTGCCAGCGGCAACATGCACGACGTTGTTTGACTCGCGCCGTGCGGCATGGGTGGTGATCCCCAGCACCAGTGGCTGCTGTAGCGACGGTAGTTCTTCCCGCGTGCCCATCCCGTTGTGTAAAAGCAGAATCGTGCAATGCGGGTTGAGCTGTGGCAACAGCACGGTAACGGCATCGGAAACCTGCCAGGCTTTTAACGTCACCAGCAGCAATTCGCTTTGGGCAAGGTGTTCGGGATCGTTAGCCGTCAGGTTGAGATTACAGTGTTGACCATCCAACATGGTGACATTAACCGGACAATAGGGTTGCGGAATACGCAGCCATCCTTGGACATCATGCCCTTGTTGATGCAGCGCGGCGAGCCAAAGTTGACCTAGTGCGCCACAGCCAAGAACGGTGATCTTCATGTTCGTCTCCCTTATTTGATGCGGGCGCTGTCGTTCTGCCATCATAGGCTATCATTCACGTTATAATCTTGTGCTATTCGGCCTGTTTACCCGATGCAGAGTAAAATCGGGATCGTGTCTGGCATCTTGCTTATCGCAGAAGAGCGGTTATTATGCTCGCCAGCCAAATTTGTCAGGAGAGCGAATTATGCCATCTTTCGATATTGTTTCGGAAATTGATATGCAGGAAGTCCGTAACGCGGTGGAAAACGCCACGCGTGAGCTGAGCACCCGCTGGGATTTTCGCAATGTTCCGGCCAGCTTTGAACTGAATGAGAAATCGCAAAGTATTAAAGCGACCAGCGAGTCTGATTTTCAGGTACAGCAACTGATTGATATTATGCGCGAGAAATTGCTGAAGCGCGGAATTGAAGGCGGGGCGTTAGAGGTCCCAGAAGAGTTCGAGCACAGCGGTAAAACGTATAGCGTGGAAGCTAAATTGAAGCAGGGTATTGAAACCACGCAGGCGAAGAAAATCGTCAAGCTGATTAAAGACAGCAAACTGAAAGTGCAAGCGCAGATTCAGGGTGAACAGGTTCGCGTTACCGGAAAATCACGTGATGATTTGCAGGGCGTGATGGCGTTGATTCGCGGCGGAAATCTGGGGCAGCCGTTCCAGTTTACCAACTTCCGCGATTGATGTTTTCTCGTCATTTGCCGACGACAAAAGGCCAGCGAAAGCTGGCCTTTTGTTTAATCAGATCTGGCCGGCGAGTTGTTCTAGCTGCTGCCGACTGGTCTTTTTATTGTCGATCTTCACATAGGCGCTGTACTCATCCGGCACGATAACGACCTCGGCAACGCCGGGCTGAGTACGCATTTTCTTTTCCAGCTCACGATCCTGTAAGGCTACATCGGACAGTGCGATTCTGAGGCTGCTGAGATAAGGCGGTTCCTGCATGGTGAAGCTGACGAGTAGCCAGATGGCCGCAATAGCGGTGCCGCCCATAAATACGGCAGACGCGCCATAAAGCTCAAACAGCCCGCCGCCGAGGCTTCCGCCAATTGCCACACCGATAAACTGTGTAGTGGAGTAAACACCCATCGCCGTACCTTTATATCCTGCTGGTGATTCCTTGCTAATCAGCGATGGCAACAGCGCTTCCATCACGTTGAAAGCCAGGAAAAACAGCTGTACGCCGATGATGATTTGCCAGAGATGGCTACCTGCCGCCCATAAGACAACCTCTGCGGCGATCAGTACCACGATGCAGCCGATGAAGACCTGCTTCATTCGCCTTTTCACTTCAGCATAAATAATGAAAGGCACCACGCCGACAAAAGAGATCAGCATGGTGACCAGATACACTTTCCAATGGTCCTGTGGCGCAAGACCCACGGATTCCATGACGCGGGGTAGGGCGACAAAGCTCGACATCAATAAAATATGCAGGCACATAATGCCGATGTTCAGTTTCAACAGGCGGCTATTACCGAGCACTTTGCGGAAACTGCCGCGTACCATCGCTGATTCTCGATTCAGGATATGTGCAGGCGCCGCAGGAATCAGGGTCAGGGTGATGACAATCCCCGCGAGTGACAGAAGAGCGATGCCCCAGAAGAGCGCGTGTAAACCAAAGGCATGGGTAACGATAGGGCCGACGACCATCGCGATAGCAAAGGTGACGCCGAAACTCACCCCGATAAATGCCATCGCTTTTGTTCGGTTCTGCTCACGCGTCAGATCGGAAAGCAGCGCCATAACAGCAGCGGATATCGCACCAGCGCCTTGTAATGCCCTGCCAAGGATAATGTCCCAGATAGAGTGGCTCAATGCGGCGATGACGCTGCCGAGTGCAAAAATCAGCAGACCGCCAACAATCAGGGGTTTTCTGCCGATACGGTCAGAGACTAGGCCGAAGGGAATCTGGAAAATAGCCTGCATCAGGCCATAAATACCAATCGCAATACCGATCAACGCTTCACTAGCGCCCTGCAAGGCCATGCCGTAAGTCGTTAGCACAGGTAGTACCATGAACATGCCGAGCATGCGCAGTGAAAAAACGGCTCCCAAGCCCCATGTGGCGCGTAATTCGCCAGGGGTCATTTTATTATCGTTCATGTATACCTCTGAAAAGCAATTGCCCTATTTTAGTGTGTTCTTGGTCAGACAGTAAACGATAGGTTTGTTACGTGATTTGGCGGAAAGTAACTAAGGGAGGGAAAAGTAAAAAACCGTTGTCTAGGTGGTAAGTTAAGGCCACAAATAAAAAAACAGGCGGACAAGCCACCTGTTTTTACTAACACATAGAACGCGGTTGTGATTAACGCAGGTAGGTCAGTAGAACTTCATGCGCGGGTGCCATTGAATCCACAGACATCATCACGCTCAATGAGGTAATCGCGACGATAGAGAAAACAAACAGCTTTCTTGCCCACACTCGGTCATCAATCGCATTTTTATAGCCTGACAGTGCCATACCCAGCCACCATACGCTAACGGCTGCGGCAACGACCAGATATTTGTAACCGGCATAACCGCCGAGAGACAGCATCAATGTTGCGACCGCAAATGCCACGATATACAGCGTAATGTGGTTTTTCGCAACCGAGATACCTTTCACCACAGGCAGAACCGGGATGTTGGCGGCCTGATAATCCTTGAAGCGGAAAATCGCAATCGCGTATGAATGCGGCATTTGCCACAGGCTAAAAATGAGCAGCAGAATCAATGCGCCAGCATCGAACTGGTTGCTGACGGCACAGTAACCGATAACCGGTGGTGCTGCGCCTGACAGGCTACCAATCAGTGTGCCATAAACAGAATGCCGCTTCATATACAGGCTATACACGCCGACATACACGGCGAAACCCATCACCGCCAGCCACATGGCTAACGGATTAGCCGCGATGTACAGCAGAGCAAAGCCCGCAATACCTAACAGCGATGCGTAAACCAGCGTTACCTTCAGTGAAATCAGTCCCTTTACCAGAACCCGATTTTTGGTTCTCTCCATTTTCTTGTCGATGTCTCGGTCAATGACGTTGTTAAATACGCAGCCAGACGCAACGACTAACGACACCCCTACAAGGGTGGCGAGAAACAGGGGATAATCAATGCGGCCTTGGGCCGCAAGGAGAAATCCACCGATAACGGAAATCAGATTTCCGAAAATAATTCCTGGTTTAGTAACTTGCAGGTATTGCTTAATCATCTTTTACGGCTCGGTTACTGGATCATCATATTGTGGTGTGCGCTCATCATTATCCAGATGGAGCCCACGACGACAATGGCGATAATCAGGACGGCAAACACAAGAGCCACCACGTTCCAGCGCTCTTCTGAGGACGTATTCAGGTGCAGGAAGTACACCAGATGCACCAGAATCTGAACCACTGCAGCACCTACCACCGTGAAAAGAATGGCGTTATGTGAGGCAGTGCCGCTCATGACCATACTGAAAGGAATGACGGTCAAAATGACTGACAGTACAAAACCTATTACATATGACTTAACGCTACCGTGGCTAGCACCTGAATGATCGGTTGTTGAATGATTCATTAGATTGCCCCCAGCAGATAAACAACGGTGAATACGCAAATCCACACCACGTCAAGGAAGTGCCAGAACAGGCTCAGGCACATCAGACGTGTTTTGTTGGTTGCAGTCAGGCCACGTTTGGACACCTGAATCATCATGATGACTAACCAGATCAGACCGCCCGTTACGTGGAGCCCGTGAGTGCCGACCAGTGCGAAGAAGGCAGACAGGAACGCACTGCGATCCGGGCCATAGCCTTCAACAATCAGGTGATGGAATTCATAGATTTCCATCCCGATAAACACCAGACCGAACAGGAATGTGATGCCCAGCCAGGCATTAACCTGAGATTTGTTACCCTTGTTCATGGCGATCATCGCCATGCCATAGGTAATACTACTGAACAGCAACGCGAACGTTTCTACCAGCACGAAGGGCAGTTGGAAAATGTCCTTCCCGCTTGGGCCGCCGGCAGTACCGTTAACCAGTACGGCATAGGTTGCGAACAGTGACCCGAAAATGATCAGGTCGCTCATCAGGTAGACCCAGAAGCCGAATACTTTGTTGGCTCCTGTGTCGTGGTGCCCATGCTCGGCATGGGCAGTATTGTGGTTAGTCAGAGTTTCAGTTGACATGTTTCACGCCTGCCTTACTGAGTTGATCAAAATTCTGATTCTCAATTTGCTCAATTTCTTTAACCGGCACGTAGTAATCCACGTCTTGATTAAAGCTGTGCACAATCCAGGTCACAATCATGCCTGCGAAGCCAGCGATGGCCAGCCACCAGATATGCCAGATCATGGCAAAACCGAATACCAGGCTGAATGCGGAGATAATCACACCGGCGCCGGTGTTCTTCGGCATGTGAATCTCTTCATAGCTGGCAGGGCGCTTGTAAGCTTCACCTTTCTCTTTTGCTTCCCAGAACGCATCACGCTCGTCAACATGCGGCACGACAGCGAAGTTGTAGAACGGCGCAGGAGAAGAGGTTGCCCACTCCAGCGTACGTCCACCCCACGGATCGCCCGTCAGGTCACGGTTTTGGTGACGATCGCGGATACTGACGTAGAACTGGATAACCTGACACAGCACACCGATACCGATCAATACCGCACCGATGGAAGCCACGACCAGTAAGGCGTGGAACTCAGGGTTGATTTGTTGGCTCAGACGACGCGTCATCCCCATGAAACCGAGGATATACAGCGGCATGAAGGCAACGAAGAAGCCGATAATCCAGAACCAGAATGCACGTTTACCCCAGGTTTCGTTCAGGGTGAAGCCAAAGGCTTTCGGGAACCAGTAGGTAATACCTGCGAAGCAACCGAACACGACGCCGCCGATGATCACGTTATGGAAGTGAGCAATCAGGAACAGGCTGTTGTGCAGGACAAAGTTCGCGCCCGGTACGGCCAGCAGAACCCCTGTCATCCCACCGATGGTAAAGGTGATGATGAAGCCTGTGGTCCACAGCATCGTGGAGTGAGACTGAATACGGCCTTGATACATGGTGAACAGCCAGTTGAAGATTTTAACCCCGGTTGGGATTGAAATAATCATGGTGGCGATACCGAAGAAGGCGTTGACGTTCGCGCCGGACCCCATGGTAAAGAAGTGGTGCAGCCAAACGATGAACGACAGAACCGTAATCGCAATGGTTGCCCATACCAGTGAGGTATAGCCAAACAGCCGTTTTTTACAGAAGGTGGCAACCACTTCGGAGTAAACACCAAAGATCGGCAGCACCAGAATGTAAACCTCAGGATGACCCCATGCCCAAATCAGGTTGATGTACATCATCATGTTGCCACCCATATCATTGGTAAAGAAATGGGTGCCGAGGTAACGGTCAAGCGTCAGCAGCGCAATGGTCACGGTCAATATCGGGAATGCAGCGATGATCAGCACGTTGGTACACAGTGCTGTCCAAGTAAATACTGGCATTTTCATCAGCGTCATGCCAGGTGCGCGCATCTTCAGAATGGTGGCGAAGAAGTTAACACCCGTCAGCGTGGTACCGATACCGGATATCTGTAGACTCCATATCCAGTAATCGACCCCGACGCCGGGACTGTACTCCTTACCTGACAGCGGCGGATAGGCAACCCAACCCGTCTGCGCGAACTCACCGACCCCGAGAGAGAGGTTGATCAAGATAACGCCGACAACAAACAACCAGAAGCTAAGGGAGTTCAGGAAGGGGAAAGCAACGTCACGCGCACCGATCTGCAAAGGAACCGCTAGGTTCATCAGGCCAACGACAAACGGTGTAGCCACAAAGAAGATCATGATCACACCGTGTGCGGTGAAAATCTGATCGTAGTGGTGAGCGTTTAGGAAGCCTTCTTGTCCGGCCGAAGCCAAAACCTGCTGTCCGCGCATCATGATGGCATCTGCAAAACCACGAATCATCATCACTAGACCGACGATGATGTACATGATACCGATTTTCTTGTGGTCGACGGAGGTGAACCACTCGGCCCACAGCCATTTCCACTTGCCGAAATAGGTTATTGCCGCCAGCAGCGCAAGGCCGCCAACGATGATCGCCGCCACGGTGACCATAATAATGGGTTCGTGGTACGGAACCGCATCGAGTGTAAGTTTTCCGAACATCGTATTATCCCTCGGCTCCTTTGTGCGAGCTATGCTCGCCCATGTTCATACCCTCACCGTGTTGCATGTTTTCGTCAGACTTCATGCCTTCACCATGATGTTGCATGTTCATGCCGCTGCCTGTGAATTTGCGAATAAGATTATTAAACAAATCCGGCTGGACACTGGAGAAATATTCGACAGGATGGAATTCACTTGGCTTAGCCAAGGTGTTGAATTCATCCGTGGTATTCAGTGTCTTGGAGGACGCACGAACGTTCGCAACCCACTGGTCAAACTCTTGTTTAGTCGGTGTGGCAATTGCGGTGAACTTCATACCAGAGAAGCCTTTACCACTATAGCCGCCAGAGATACCGTCATACTTGCCCGGTTCGTTAGCGATCAAGTGGAGCTTCGTCTGCATTCCGGCCATGGCGTAAATCTGTCCACCAAGACGAGGAATGAAGAAGGAGTTCATCACTGAGTCGGAAGTAATCTTGAATGCAACCGGTACGTTGGCAGGGAAAGCCAGTTCGTTAACCGTCGCAATGCCCAAATCCGGGTAAACAAACAGCCATTTCCAATCAAGCGAAATAACTTCGACATTGATAGGTTTGACGTCTGATTCCAATGGCTTGTAGGGATCAAGCGAGTGGGTCGTCTTCCAGGTAATCGTGCCAAGAATGACGATAATGATAATTGGCACAGTCCAAACTACGGCTTCTATCTTATTGGAGTGTGACCAATTCGGGGTATATTTTGCCTTTTCATTGGAAGCACGGAACTTCCAGGCAAAAGCTATCGTCATAACGATAACGGGAATCACAACGATCAACATCAGCCCGATGGCTGTCAGTATTAGCGATCTTTGCTCTAACCCGATCTCTCCTTTGGGGTTCATCAGCGCCATATCGCAACCGCTCAGCAGAGCTGTGGCTGCAAATAAAGACAGCATCCCAAAAATTTTATTGTATTTCCTGAGTCTCATCTAGCGACCTCAATAACAAGGGCTCTATTGTCATTTCACGCGAGCGGGCATTTTACGGGAAGGTTACTGCACTGTAAACATGATTAAGGTTATGTCAGCCGTTTGTTGCTGGTTTTTGCTCTTAATGTCACACGAATGGCCAAAATAAAAATAATTTTTAAAAACAGCAAATTAAGAGGCTGCTCCGATAAGAGTATGGATGGATAATAAGAAATTACAACTCGCCGTAACGCTTATTTTCTATTTCTGGTTTGGTGAAAATTTTTGTTCAATCTGCGTTTTTGATGACAAATGAAATTAGTTCTGGCGGATTTTTACGAGGAAATAAAAATTCAGCTAGCAAGATAATTATGGGAAAAATAATTAAAGAAAGGAAAACTGTAATAGGTTCAGGCAGCAGATGAACGCTGCCTGAACGAAAACCATCAGTGTGTTGACGGTTTTGGCGCGCGTCTAAGTGACAGGTAATCCAACAAGCTACCGAAGAAAATGCCCAGCAGCGCGAGCGTACAGCCTGATATGAGCAGATATTCTGCCAGTTGAGGTAATGAAGACCACTCCAGCGCATTACTAATGAGCAGCATGAGCCACAGCGCCATCAATATCACCCCTGAACCCAGTACATGTAAGGCCTTCCTGTAATAATTCTGGAAGTGTGTACGCAACTGAAAGGTGTCGGTTTTCTGGGTGAATTCCAGCGTCTCACGGCAAATCGTCAGGATCGCCAAGCCCGGTAGTGCAGCCAAAATCGAGAACAGATAGAACCACGCCCAGCCATAGGATTCGACAAACCAGCCTGCGATAGGGCCAACGTAAACCCGTCCTACGGCGGCAAGGGCGGAAAGCAGGGCAAACTGTGTGGCTGAGAATGATTTATTACACAACGTCATCAAGAGTGCGACGAATGCCGCTGTTCCCATACCGCCGCAGAGATTTTCCAGAAAAACCGCGGTAGCCATGGTGAACAGGCTTTTGGCGGTAATCGCCAGCAGCCAGTATCCTGCATTGGACACCGCCTGAAGGATGCCAAACAGCATCAAGGCTCTGAACAGCGAGAGCCGTTGCATCAATAATCCACCGTAAACCGCCCCCACAATGGTGGCGAAGAGTCCAAGCGTCTTGTTAACCAGCCCGACATCACCGGCATTGAAACCAACGCCGCGTATCAGGAAGGTGGTCGTCAGGCTGATCGCAAAGGCATCACCGAGTTTGTATAACACGATCAACAGAAGAATGAGCCAGGCGTTGTTACGTTCGAAGAAATCGCGCAGGGGGGCAACAATCGCTTGCTCCATGGTGCGCGGCGCTGGCTGACTATTTAGCGGTTCCGGTGCCAACAGGGTGGCGAACACGCCGATCAGCATGAGTCCTGCCATGAGCCAATAGGTAGCCTGCCAGCCGAGATAGCGATCCGCCATCCACAGCGCCAGTCCGCCAGAAACCAGCATCGCCAGACGATAACCTAATACTGAGGTTGCTGCTCCTGTGCCGCGTTCTTCTGGGGGAAGTAAATCCGTCTTATAGGCATCAAAAACAATATCCTGAGAAGCCGAACAGAACGCGACCATCACGGCCAGCGCTGCGAGCCACCAGAGATCGCGTGCCGGATTCATAAACCCCATGCCAATAATGGCGGCAATGAGCAGGATTTGACTGAGAATCAGCCAGCCTCGGCGCCTGCCAAGAAATGGTGGGGTATAGCGATCCATGAGAGGGGACCACAGGAACTTGAATACGTAGGCTTGACCCACCAAAGAGAAAAAACCGATGGTTTTCAGATCGACATTCTCGACGGTCATCCACGCTTGCAATGTGCCGGATGTCAACGCCAGTGGTAAACCGGAAGCAAAGCCAAGCAACAGCATAAAAAGCGAATTACGTTGGCTGAACAAAGCAATGATGCGACTAAACATGAAGAATCCTTTCCCTTGCTCCGGCAGCGTTCAGGAGCAAGGGAAGCGGCGTATAGAAATTAACGGGCGTTTTGTTTGATAAAGCTGCTTACGCTGGTGTCTTGTGCCATGTCATTGATGACATCACCTAGCACGGTGTTAACCGCATCGGTAATTTTGTCGTTGCTGGCGGTGAAAGCACCCTGAACGTTATAGGTTGAGCGGTAGTTTTTCACCTGTTTGTTGCCGTTTGCCGCCTGAGAAATGATGGAGATATCGGCTTTGGTCGTGATGTTGTAGCGCAGGTTTCCTTCTGACACGTCGGCATACAGGTGGTTAACGACGATCTGCAAGGCTACCGGGCCACCTGTGCCGATCATATAACCACGCGCGGTCATTTGCTTTTCCAGCGCTTCTTGCAACAGGAAGCGCAGATCGCGGGAAGGTGTCAGCGTAATCAGTTGGCCATCGCGATTCACTTTTGCCAACGCCTGGTCGGCGCGCTGATCTGCACCATTAATACTAATTGTTACGCCCATCAGGGTCGGATCCTGAGAAGGCAGGCTAATTTTAGGCGTGATGTTCAGCGTGTTACTTTTTGCTGCACATCCTGCAAGCAAGATTACGGCCAGAAGAGGGAAAAATAATTTTTTTAACATTCGTATTTTCTCAGTAATGATTAGTGTGGTGAGCCGACAAATATTGTTGATATCATATCATCGCCACTGGCAGGAAAAAGAGCCGATAGCAGGTAAATTGTTCTGAAATTCATCTTTTTCGTGCCATTGGCCTGAAAAAACCGTTTTTATCACATCAAAACCGTCGATGAGATAGCAAGGCGTTGCGAATATTTTTCTTCTTTGTCGGGCTTTGTTTGCGCATAACAGGTTGAAAAAACGCTAAGTTATAACGATTCGGGCATCGGTAAGTTGCAGTTGAGTGGCAGCAATGTCGTGTTGGTATCACATTTTCCCCAAGCCGAAAGGGTAGTCGTATGATGCGTGAAACGATAGAAGAAAAGCTGCGTGTGGGTTTTGAGCCTGTTCATTTAGAGGTGATCGATGAAAGCTATCGTCACAATGTGCCTGCGGGAGCGGAAAGCCATTTTAAAGTTGTGCTGGTCAGCGATAAATTCACGGGGGAACGCGTGATCGGGCGACACCGCGCGGTTTATGCCGTACTGGCTGAGGAACTGGCAGGCTCGGTGCATGCGTTAGCGTTGCATACCTATTCGACAAAAGAGTGGGACAGTTTGCAAAATGCCGTCCCTTCTTCACCACCTTGCGGTGGCGCTGGCATCCTTTCTTAGTCATTAATATGACCCGTTCCTGACATATCGGGGCGGGTTACTGACTAAAAGTGTGAATCTGTTGCTGTAATAGTCCACCCGCCGTTCTCGACTCATCCTCTCTATGCCGCTATAATGCCGCGTCTATTTTTCCTGAATGTATTCGGGACGCTTCTGACTACAGGGAACGGGGTTGGCAATTTCCCGGTTCTGCGAGGTTTATTTAAGTCTGTGCGCCTTGGTGCCAGTTTTGAGTCAGCCTGGCTGTCGTGAGATTTTTCGTCGCGAGAATAGTTTTGGGGTTGACCGATCACTGTGATTTTTTGAGGTAACAAGATGCAAGTTTCAGTTGAAACCACTCAAGGTCTGGGACGTCGCGTAACGATTACCGTTGCTGCTGACATCATTGAGAGTGCGGTGAAGAGCGAGCTGGTCAACGCGGCCAAAAAAGTACGTATTGACGGTTTTCGTAAAGGCAAAGTGCCGATGAATGTTGTTGCTCAGCGTTATGGTGCCTCTGTGCGTCAGGACGTACTGGGTGATCTGATGCAGCGCAACTTTGTTGACGCTATCATCAAAGAAAAAATTAATCCGGTTGGCGCGCCTAACTACATCCCTGGCGAATACGCTGTAGGCGGCGACTTCACTTACTCTGTTGAGTTTGAAGTGTACCCGGAAGTTGAACTGAAGGGTCTGGACGCGATCGAAGTTGAAAAACCGGTTGTTGAAGTGACTGACGCTGACGTTGATACCATGTTGGAAACGCTGCGTAAGCAACAGGCGACTTGGAAAGAAACTGACCGTGCTGCGGCAGCGGAAGATCGTGTCACTATCGATTTCACTGGCTCTATTGACGGTGAAGTTTTCGAAGGCGGCAAAGCCTCCGATTTCGTTCTGGCAATGGGCCAGAATCGCATGATCCCAGGTTTTGAAGATGGCGTTGTTGGGCACAAAGCGGGTGAAGAATTCACTATCGATGTGAACTTCCCTGAAGACTACCACGCTGAAAACCTGAAAGGAAAAGCGGCTCAGTTCGCTATCGTCCTGAAAAAAGTTGAAGAGCGTGAACTGCCTGAACTGACTGAAGAATTCATCAAGCGTTTCGGCGTTGCTGATGGTTCTCAGGAAGGCCTGCGTGCTGAAGTCCGTAAAAATATGGAACGTGAGCTGAAAGGCGCGGTGCGTAACCGTGTGAAAACTCAGGTTCTGGACGGACTGATCAATGCAAACGAAATCGACGTGCCAGCGGCGCTGATCGATGGCGAAATCGATGTTCTGCGTCGTCAGGCTGCACAGCGTTTTGGCGGCAACGAGAAGCAAGCTCTGGAATTACCGCGTGAGCTGTTCGAAGAGCAAGCTAAACGTCGCGTTGTCATCGGTCTGTTGCTGGGTGAAGTCATCAGCAGCAATGAGCTGAAAGCTGACGAAGCACGCGTTAACGCACTGATCGAAGAGATGGCTTCTGCTTACGAAGATCCGCAGGAAGTTATCGAGTTCTACGGCAAAAATAAAGAGCTGCTGAACAACATGCGTAACGTCGCGCTGGAAGAGCAAGCGGTAGAAACTGTACTTGCTAAAGCGAAAGTCGTTGAGAAATCAGTGAGCTTCAACGAGCTGATGAATCAAACCGCTACAGCATAAACCACGTTTATCGCGTAGCAGGGAACTTTCCCTATCAAAAGCCCGTGCCTTATGGCGCGGGCTTTTTGCTTATGTGCTAGTGCACCATGATACTGATAGTTACCGTTCGATCGTGCTTTATCTCGGTGTTTACCTCGTAACGTCTGTTGTATCGACGATGAATGGTGGCCTGAAATTGCACTACTATTAAAACAGACAAAGAATTTATGAGGTCAGGCAAGGGGTTAACCCCCAGATTTGCCATGCCGATAACGTGTTAATAATAAAATAATTGGTTCTTTAATAGAGAACGATTGATAGTGTAAGCTTGAAATACAATGCGTGTGCCCCCACTCACTGAAGAGGAAAAGTAGGCACAGCAGGTAAGGATTCTCGGCCGTGTATAGGTTGTTGAGCAGTGAAGGGATAGGGTTCCATAGTCATCCCCCCCTATCTCTAGTAGAATTGAATGCAATGCTTGAACAACATAGCAAGAGTGCCGGACGCATTTTATCTAGGAGACGTGAATGTCATACAGTGGCGAACAAGAAAGACAAGCACCTCATATGGCGTTAGTGCCGATGGTGGTTGAACAGACCTCGCGTGGGGAACGTTCTTACGATATCTATTCCCGTCTGCTAAAAGAACGGATAATCTTCCTGACAGGTCAGGTTGAAGATCACATGGCGAATCTGGTTGTGGCACAGATGCTGTTTCTGGAAGCCGAAAACCCAGAAAAAGACATTTATCTGTACATTAACTCTCCAGGTGGCGTCATCACTGCTGGTATGTCCATTTACGACACCATGCAGTTTATCAAGCCGGATGTCAGCACGATCTGTATGGGACAGGCTTGCTCAATGGGCGCGTTCCTGTTGACGGCGGGTGCCAAAGGCAAACGTATTTGTCTGCCTAACTCGCGCGTGATGATCCACCAGCCGTTGGGCGGTTTCCAGGGGCAGGCGACGGATATTGAAATCCATGCCAAAGAAATACTGAAAGTGAAAGCCAAGATGAATGAGCTGATGGCAAAACATACGGGGCAGCCTCTTGAAATGATAGAGAGAGACACCGAGCGCGATCGTTTCCTCTCTGCCAGTGAGGCAGTAGAGTATGGTTTGGTAGATTCCGTATTCACTAACCGCGGGTAATCATTCGCCATAGTCGTGGTCTGGTGTAGCTGAAAATCAGTGTTCGACCGATAGTCTCTTGTGCGAGGTTATTTTACGCGTATTGGCTATAAGTATCGGCGTTCGTTGTAGCGGTATCGCTGTGGTTGGCCTGCGGGCAAAAGACGAAAAAGAGGTTTAACTCATGACAGATAAGCGCAAAGACGGTTCAGGAAAGTTACTGTACTGCTCTTTTTGCGGCAAGAGCCAGCATGAAGTGCGTAAGCTGATTGCCGGGCCGTCGGTGTATATCTGCGATGAATGTGTTGATTTGTGTAACGACATTATTCGCGAAGAAATTAAGGAAGTGGCGCCCCACCGTGAGCGCAGCGCGTTGCCGACGCCACACGAAATCCGCCGCCACCTTGACGATTACGTCATCGGTCAAGAGCAGGCCAAGAAGGTATTGGCCGTTGCGGTATATAACCACTATAAACGCTTGCGTAATGGTGACAGCAGCAATGGGATCGAACTGGGTAAAAGTAACATCCTGCTGATTGGTCCTACTGGGAGCGGTAAAACGTTGCTGGCTGAAACGCTGGCGCGCTTCCTGGATGTGCCATTTACCATGGCGGATGCTACCACGCTGACTGAAGCGGGCTACGTCGGTGAAGATGTGGAAAACATCATTCAGAAGCTGCTGCAGAAGTGTGATTACGATGTGCAGAAAGCACAGCGCGGCATTGTCTACATCGATGAGATCGACAAGATTTCTCGTAAATCAGACAACCCGTCGATCACGCGTGATGTTTCAGGCGAAGGTGTACAGCAGGCGCTGCTGAAGCTTATCGAAGGGACGATTGCTGCGGTTCCGCCACAGGGCGGTCGTAAGCATCCGCAGCAGGAATTTTTGCAGGTTGATACCTCTAAGATCCTCTTTATCTGCGGCGGGGCATTTGCGGGACTGGACAAAGTGATCGAGCAGCGTACCGATACCGGTCGAGGCATCGGTTTCAACGCAACGGTTAAAGGCTCGGCGGACAAAGCAACAGAAGGCGAGCTGTTAAGCAATGTTGAACCGGGTGATTTGATTAAATTCGGTTTGATTCCTGAGTTTATCGGCCGTCTGCCAGTGGTTGCTACGCTGAGAGAGCTTAGCGAAGAAGCCTTGATTCAGATTCTGCGTGAGCCGAAGAATGCGCTGACCAAACAATATCAGGCGCTATTCAACTTGGAAGGCGTAGAGCTGGAATTCCGCGATGAAGCACTGACGGCGATTGCTAAGAAAGCGATGGCGCGTAAAACCGGTGCACGTGGTCTGCGTTCTATCGTTGAAGCTGCTCTGCTGGATACTATGTATGACCTGCCATCGCTGGAAAGCGTGGATAAAGTCGTCATTGATGAATCCGTGATCGCGGGCCAATCTGAGCCATTGCTGATCTATGGCAAGCCTGAGACACAGCAGGCATCTGGCGAATAAGTAATCAATTAAGCGTATCAAAAAATAAAAATGGGGGATTTTATCCCCCCTTTGTTTTTTACACGCATGCTGGTCGTTGAATGTGAGATATTTATCCCCATATACTCAAATACCTATTTGATGAAACCCGCGAAAACCGCGTTTCACGATATTCCCATAACCTGGCGGAAACGAAACTAAGAGAGAGCTCTATGAACCCTGAGCGTTCCGAACGCATAGAAATCCCCGTATTGCCATTGCGCGATGTGGTGGTTTATCCGCACATGGTCATTCCGTTGTTTGTTGGTCGGGAGAAATCGATTCGGTGCCTTGAAGCCGCAATGGATCATGACAAAAAGATCATGCTGGTGGCACAGAAAGAAGCTTCAACGGATGAGCCAAGTATTAACGATCTTTTCTCGGTAGGGACGGTAGCCTCAATTCTTCAAATGCTGAAACTGCCGGACGGCACGGTAAAAGTGCTGGTCGAAGGGTTACAGCGTGCCCGTATTACGACGCTTTCTGACGGCGGCGAGCATTTCGCTGCAAAAGCCGAATATCTTGATTCTCCGGCGATTGATGAACGCGAGCAGGAAGTGCTCGTGCGCACGGCGATCAATCAGTTTGAGGGTTACATCAAGCTGAATAAGAAGATCCCGCCGGAAGTGCTGACATCTCTGAACAGCATTGATGATGCCGCGCGCTTAGCTGACACCATTGCTGCACACATGCCGCTGAAATTGGCTGATAAGCAGTCGGTACTTGAAATGTTCGATATCACTGAACGTTTGGAGTACCTGATGGCGATGATGGAATCCGAAATCGACCTGCTACAGGTAGAAAAACGGATCCGTGGCCGCGTTAAGAAGCAAATGGAAAAAAGCCAGCGTGAGTACTATCTGAATGAGCAAATGAAAGCTATTCAGAAAGAGCTGGGTGAGATGGATGATGCACCGGATGAACACGAAGCGTTAAAACGCAAGATTGACGCGGCGAAAATGCCGAAAGACGCACGTGAGAAAGCCGAAGCAGAATTACAAAAGCTGAAAATGATGTCACCGATGTCAGCGGAAGCGACGGTGGTGCGCAGCTATATCGACTGGATGGTGCAGGTGCCGTGGAATGCGCGCAGCAAAGTGAAGAAAGACTTGCTGAAAGCACAGGAAATGCTGGATACCGACCATTATGGTCTGGATCGCGTGAAAGAACGTATCCTCGAATACCTCGCAGTACAGAGCCGGGTCAGCAAGATCAGAGGGCCGATTCTGTGTTTGGTGGGGCCTCCTGGCGTGGGTAAAACCTCGCTCGGTCAGTCTATCGCCAAAGCGACCGGACGCCAGTATGTGCGTATGGCGTTGGGGGGCGTGCGTGACGAAGCGGAAATCCGTGGTCACCGCCGTACCTATATCGGTTCCATGCCGGGAAAACTGATCCAGAAAATGGCAAAAGTTGGTGTGAAAAACCCGCTATTCCTGTTGGATGAGATCGACAAGATGTCTTCTGACATGCGTGGCGATCCGGCTTCCGCCTTACTGGAAGTGCTCGATCCTGAGCAAAACGTGGCGTTTAACGATCACTATCTGGAGGTCGACTACGATCTGTCCGATGTAATGTTTGTCGCGACGTCTAACTCCATGAACATCCCCGCGCCGTTGCTTGACCGTATGGAAGTCATTCGTCTTTCCGGTTATACCGAAGACGAAAAACTGAATATCGCCAAACAGCATTTGCTGCCGAAACAGATCGAACGTAATGCGCTGAAAAATGGCGAGCTGTCGGTAGAAGACAGCGCGATTGTTGGTATTATCCGTTATTACACGCGTGAAGCAGGCGTACGTAGTCTGGAACGTGAAATCTCCAAGCTGTGCCGTAAAGCAGTAAAAACGCTGTTGATGGATAAATCCACTAAGCATATCCAGGTTTCGGGCGATAACCTTAAGGATTTCCTTGGAGTACAGCGCTTTGACTATGGTCGTGCGGACGATGAAAATCGCGTAGGGCAGGTTACCGGACTGGCCTGGACGGAAGTGGGCGGCGACCTGCTGACGATTGAGACGGCCTGCGTACCGGGCAAAGGTAAACTGACTTATACCGGTTCACTGGGTGAGGTCATGCAGGAGTCGATTCAGGCTGCGCTTACCGTGGTTCGTGCCAGAGCGGAAAAATTAGGCATCAATGCTGATTTTTACGAGAAGCGTGATATCCACGTTCACGTTCCGGAAGGTGCGACGCCGAAAGACGGTCCGAGTGCGGGTATTGCGATGTGTACCGCGCTGGTTTCTTGTTTGACCGGTAACCCGGTGCGTGCCGATGTGGCGATGACGGGGGAGATTACCCTGCGTGGTCTGGTACTGCCGATTGGTGGTCTGAAAGAGAAACTGCTGGCTGCACACCGTGGTGGTATCAAGACGGTATTGATTCCTGATGACAACAAGCGCGATCTGGAAGATATCCCACAGAACGTGATTGCGGATCTGGACATCCATCCGGTGAAACGTATCGAGGAAGTGTTGGCGTTAGCGTTGCAGAATTCGCCTTCTGGCATGCAAGTGGTCTCTGCTCCTAAAGCAAAGCCCAGAACCAAAGCAAAATAGTGACCTGTCGCAAAAACCCTTGAGAAAATCAGGGCTGGTAAGTGAAATCGTGCTTGCCAGCTTTTTTTTGTACCGCTAAGTTAGAGCACTGTTAGTTTTAGCCGTTATCGGCTAGGCATGACAGTATTGATAATAAGTTACGTGTCGTGTCTTGGGACATTGAAGCGCGATAAGAGAATTCCAGAGGGGATGACAGAGTGAACAAGTCACAATTGATCGACAAAATTGCCGCAGATGCTGATATTTCCAAAGCGGCAGCAGGGCGTGTGTTAGATGCAATTATTGGTTCCGTTACCGAATCCCTGAAAGAAGGGGATGATGTTGCTTTGGTTGGTTTTGGTACTTTCTCAGTGCGTGAGCGTGCTGCTCGTACCGGCCGTAACCCGCAAACGGGTAAAGAAATCAGCATCCCTGCGGCGAAAGTACCAGGATTCCGTGCTGGTAAAACGCTGAAAGACGCCGTTAACTGATTATTACGTCACAGGTTTGGCGGATAACCACTTTGGGTGCCAAACAATACCTGACGCAATGATATTGGTAGGGTAAGATACGAGGCGCATCATTTTATGATGTGCCTTTTATTTATATAGGATTTTACATACCCGACACATGGCAGAACGTGGCGGGCAATAAGCTTAAGTGCGCCCTAGCCTTGTATTGGGCTATAGCAATCGCAAGGATGCATGGCTTCGGCCAGCGCAGGGAGTTTTATCCATTCTACAGCGGAGTGTTGTCACATTATGATGGACAATTTACGTACGGCCGCAAATAACGTCGTGCTCAAAATTATTCTTGCTTTGATCATCGCATCATTCGTTCTAACTGGCGTTGGTGATTATCTTATTGGTGGTTCAGGAAATTACGCTGCAAAGGTGAACGGGCAGGAAATTACCCGCGCACAGCTTGAACAGGCGGTACAGAACGAACGCAGTCGTCAGCAGGAAGCCTTGGGTGAGAATTTCTCTCTTCTGGCGAGCAATGACGGTTACATGCAGCAATTGCGTAGGCAGGCACTCTCCCAACTCATTGATGAAACCTTGCTGGATCAGTATGCCAATAAGCTGGGGTTAAACATCAGTGATGAGCAAATCAAACAGGCAATCTTTGACGTTCCTGCGTTTCAGACAAACAACCGTTTTGATAATGAAAAATATCTGGATCAGGTTCGTCGCCTTGGCGTAACGCCGGATATGTATGCTCAGATGCTGCGTAAGCAACTGACGTCACAACAGCTGATCCGCGGTTTTGGCAATACCTCATTCCTGCTGCCGCAGGAGATCGACAATCTGGTGAAACTAGCTGCACAAGATCGTGTTGTCCGTTTGGCAACCATTGATATTGCAGCGAAGGCGAAGGCCCAGACGATTGCTGACGATGAAGTGCAGAGCTATTACGATCAGAACAAAGGCAATTTCATCGCGCCGGAAGAATTCAAAGTCAGCTATATCGCGCTGGATGCGGCAAGCATCATGGACGGCGTGAAAGTAGACGATGCGGCTATCAACGATTTCTACGAGCAGAACAAGAACGACTACTCCCAACCTGAGCGCAAAAAATTCAGCGTCATTCAGGTGAAGAGTGAGGCCGATGCAACGTCTGTCCTGGATGCGCTGAAGCAAGGTGGTGATTTCGCTACGCTGGCGAAAGAAAAATCAACGGACATCATCTCGCGCCGCAATGGTGGCGATCTGGGATGGATGGACGAAAACAGCATGATTGATGAGCTGAAACAGGCAAAACTGACGGAGAAAGGCCAGGTTTCCGGAGCCATTAAATCCTCTGTTGGCTATCTGATTGTGCGTTTGGATGATGTCCAGCCGCAGCAGATCAAACCGCTGAGCGAAGTGCGTGCCGAAATCGCTGAGAAAGTGAAGCATGAGAAGGCGCAGGATGGCTATTATGCGCTGCAGCAAAAAGTCAGCGAAGCGGCCAGCAATGACAACGAATCTCTGGCTTCAGCAGAAGAAGTTGCTGGTGTGAAAGCCACACAGACCGACTGGTTTACGCGTGAGAAGGTTCCTGCCGCGCTGAACTTCCAACCGGTCACGCAGGCTATCTTTGGCGGTGCGCTACTAGGGGAAAACGGTGCTGCGGGCAATAATTCTGATGTCATTAATGTTGACGGTGACCGTGCTTTCGTTCTGCGTATCACTGAGCACAAGCCTGAAAGCACTCGTCCTCTTGATCAAGTTCGTACCGAGATCGTAGAGACATTAAAACGTCAGAAGGCTGAACAGCAGGCCCGTATCGATGCTGAAAAAATGCTGGCTGAGTTAAAGCAAGGTAAAGACGACGCGTTGAAAGCCGCTGGATTGAGCTTTAGCGAAGCAAAAACGATGTCTTCACTCTCTCAGCGTGATGCCATGGCTGAAGCGGTTTTTGCTATGCCACATCCAGAGAAGGATAAGCCGTCTTATGCGATTACTCAGGATCAGGCCGGCAATGTTGTGCTGGTCGCGTTGAATAGCGTGACGCCACATCAGCTAAACGATGAGCAGAAAACACAGTTTGCCAGTCAGGTTCAGCAAGGTTCTCTCGGCGCGCTGTTTGATTCTCTACTGTCCAGCTTGCGTAGTGAAGCGAAAATCAAGATGGGCAATGCGGCGCAGGAACAGCAATAAGCCCCGCAAAAATTTGCAAATCGTTGCAACAACTAAAGGCCGCTTTCGCGGCCTTTTCCACATTTAAATTCTGCTGTTTGCGGTGTTGATTGCTCTGCGGCAAGGTAGCCGTGCTGTCACATACATGGAGGAAACAGCATGAAAAAATCAGGAATAAAAGCACTGTGCTTAATGATTGGAATGAGTTTATCTGGGTTGCCATTACTGGCTCAAGCGGCACCTAAAGCCGCCGACGGTGCGTCGATAGCAGTAAAGTCTACGCCAGCAGATCAGAAAGCGGAAAAAGCAACGCTCCCTGATACCGACGAGGATAAGGTGAGCATCAATGCGGCAAGCGCTGCTGAGCTGGCCGGCATCATGAACGGCGTCGGTCTGAAAAAAGCGGAAGCGATAGTTAACTACCGTGAGCAAAATGGTCCTTTTACCCAGATAGATCAATTAACTGAGGTGCCAGGAATTGGGGCAGCATTGGTTGAGCGTAATCTCTCTCGTTTAAAACTGTGATATCAGTCGCAGCTCAGTCGAGCATTTCCTCTGGGCTGCGAACCTCTGCTAGGCTAGTTATCAGGTCATACCAGTTGTTGGTTTTGTCACAGGAGTATTACGGCTATGCAGACTTTCATTACCGTTCGTGGTTATCACATTGATGTTTATCAGCACGTTAATAACGCGCGCTATCTGGAGTTTTTGGAAGAGGCGCGTTGGCAATGGCTGGAGACATTGCCTGCTTTTGGCTGGATGCATAGCAACAACATTGCTTTCGTTGTGGTGAACATCAATATCAACTACCGCAGACCTGCCGTTCTCAGTGACGTGCTACGTATCGATAGTGAATTACTGCAGATGAATACAAAAAGCGGTGTGATCAGCCAGAAAATAACCCGAGTGTCTGATGAAAGCGACGTGGCTGATGCCACGCTGACGTTTGTCTGCATCGATTTATTGACGCAAAAAGCACTGCCACTGGAGGGAGAACTGCTGGAACGCCTAAACGAAATTCGCCGTTAACATAAAGCCGCAGGCCATTGCTGTTTGGCGTGGCCTACGGTTTTTACGTCGCGTGATGTTGTGTTGTGGCGTATCAGCGTAACCCTGTTTTCTGCTTCAGTGATGCCATGACAGCCGCGGAGTCATTTTGATATTGAGCAAGCCCGTTTGCGCGTAAATGGCAGGCGGCACATTGGCTACATCCATCACCCTTAATGCCGTTGTAGCAAGTTAACGTGTGATAGCGCACCGTATCGAGTTGCTGGTAGTAATCCGCCAGCGCCCAGGTTTCTGCTTTATTGAGCCACATCAGCGGGGTTTCAAAGCGAATGTCGCGGGCAATGCCTAATACAATAGCCTGATTTAGCGCCTTCACGAATTCGTCACGACAATCAGGGTAGCCGGAAAAGTCGGTCTCACACACGCCGGTAATGACAGTCTCGGCACCAACCTGATAGGCGTAGATTGAGGCGAGTGTCAGGAAAAGAATATTTCTTCCTGGAACGAAGGTATTGGGGATGCCTTGTGCATTGGCGTCGTAATCAGGAACTGGGATACTGTCGCGCGTCAGGCTGCTGGTGGCGAGCTCATTCAGTAAGCCCACGTCCAGAACCTTATGCGCCGTTGCACCCAACTTCAGGCTGAGTTCCCGAGCGATATCAATTTCCGCACGGTGACGTTGCCCATAATCGAAGGTTATACAGTGGACGTCATCATAATGTTGCAGAGCCTGAATCAGGCAGGTTGTGGAATCTTGTCCACCGCTAAAAACGACAACAGCACGCTTCATTCTTCATTCACCTTAACGCGACGCTAACCGCAATACGTCTGTAACGCTCTGCGGTGTAACGTTGCTATGTTATCTGAGAAGCAATCTTATCTGAAAAACATGTTACCTGAAAAATAGCCCATATTCAGCGCCGCGGCTGCATACTGAATATGGCGGTCTTACGCCAGACTGGGTTCAGGTATGAGAGTGGACATCTCTGGGCTGTTCAGCGCATTGAGGTAAGGGCGAATGTCGCCGATATTTTTTTCTACCCAACTGCTGTTGTAGTAGGTATCCAGATAGCGTTCACCGCTGTCGCACAGCAGGGTCACAATCGCTCCTGTTTGACCGCGGCTCATCATTTCTTTGGCCAGTTGCAGCATCCCCCAGACGTTGGTGCCGGTAGAGGCCCCCGCCTTGCGACCTAATACGCTTTCCAGCCAGTAAAGTGTGGCGATGCTGGCGGCATCCGGCACTTTGATCATGCTATCAATGACGTCGGGAATAAAAGAGGGTTCAGCACGCGGACGACCAATACCTTCTATCCGGCTACCGCACGGGCCCGTGATGGAACGATCCCGTTTCTGGTAGCAGTCGTAGAAGACCGAGTTTTCAGGATCAACGACGACCAGTTGCGTATCCAGACCCTGATAGCGAATGTAGCGCCCGAGCGTGGCTGAGGTGCCGCCCGTTCCTGCGCTCATCACGATATAGTCTGGGACAGGATACGGTTCACGTGCCATTTGGCGGTAAATGCTGTCGGCAATATTGTTGTTGCCGCGCCAGTCGGTGGCGCGCTCTGCGTAGGTGAACTGATCCATATAATGGCCGTTCATCTCTTGTGCGAGCTGTTCAGATGCCGCATAGATTTGTCCTGCCTGTTCGACAAAATGGCAGCGTCCACCATAGAACGCGATTTGCTCAACTTTTCTTTTTGCAGTACAGGAGGGCATAACGGCGATAAACGGCAGGCCAAGCAAGCGGGCAAAATACGCCTCTGAGACGGCAGTGCTGCCGGATGATGCTTCGATAATCGGTGTGCCTTCTTTAATCCAACCGTTGCACAACCCATAGAGAAACAAAGAACGCGCCAGACGATGCTTCAGGCTGCCGCTGGGATGTGTGCTTTCATCCTTGAGGTAAAAATAGATACCGGGGTAATCCGGCAGGGTCAAACGGATAAGATGCGTATCAGCGGAACGCTGAAAATCGGCTTCGATAGCGCTGATGGCATTTTTAACCCAGGCATTGGTCATGATGAAAACTCGGTTAGACAATGATGCGAATAGAGTAGCGAGTTTTCAGGATAAAAAAATTACCTTTTAATCTCTTGATGGCGAGTTTAAGGGGATTTTTTACTCTTTATTCTATTTCTGTGAGGTTTTTTTACTCTTGTCGTGTGCCTGCTATCCAAAAAACATAGCGATAGCTGCTGCTAATGCAACAAGAGCCATCAATGCGAATGCCATATTAAGAGCGCTAATGATAAAAGGGAATGCGATGACGGTGATGCCTAGCATCGCCGCACTCATGCAAGGTCTGGTCGATTCACGGCGAGCGAAACCGAAAACGGCGCATATTATGGCAAAACAACCGAGTACGGATGTTGCTGCAATGACTAGCCGTTCTTCATTGAATGCGGATTGTGGTGGCGGCGTTGGCGCTGGTTTTCCCAGTAATCTATTCAGCGTGGTGTCTCGGATGGAGACCACCTTTTCTGCAATTCGTTCTTCAATAGAGACTTCAGGTGTTGATGGCCCAGCCCAAAAGTAGCCTACCGCAGCCACTAACCCGATAGCGCCAAAAATCATGCCTATGATACTGAATTTATTATTTTTTGTCATCGTCACGCCACTCCTAGTTGGCATAAGATACATCACTGTTTGATACATAATGGATAGTCGACATCCACTTGCTGGTTTAGCGCATCACTTTCTGTAAAAATTAATGAAATTCCATATTATACAATTCATTATGTTTTTTCATTATCGAATGGCGGTGGGGTTTCCCATGCTGAGCGAATGTTAAATGTCATTTTTAGCGGCAAGAACATTGCTTTTCTCTTTTAATGGCGGAAAGTAGGGAAAGTTTTCTATCGCGCAGCGCTATAGTGGGTAAAGCTATATCAGGTAAAAACTAATTAGGTAAAAACTATGTTGGATAAAATTGATCGTACTCTGCTGAATATGTTGCAACAGGATTGCACGCTTTCACTACAGACGCTGGCCGATGCGGTTAATCTGACATCCACGCCGTGCTGGAAACGCCTGAAGCGTCTGGAAGAAGAAGGGATTATCCGGGCTCGGGTGGCGTTGCTGGATAATGAGCGCTTGGGGTTAGGGCTGACGGCGTTTGTCTTATTGAAGACGCAGCAGCACAACCGCGACTGGTATCAGACCTTCACTCGAGTCGTGTCCGATATGCCTGAAGTGTTGGCTTTTTATCGCATGGCTGGCGAATACGATTACCTGATGCAGGTTCAGGTTGCTGATATGAAAAGCTATGATGATTTCTATAAGCGGCTGGTGAATGGTATTCCCGGTTTGGTCGATGTAACATCTAGCTTTGCTATGGAACGAATCAAACACACCACGGCACTGCCTTTATCCCTGTGATTCATCATCCATCCGTCTTTTGTATAATCACTTTTCTGAGTCTGTCATGACCCGTCTGGCTATTGGAATGAAAACCGCGTGAGACTGTTTGCTCAACTGAGTTGGTATTTTCGCCGTGAATGGCGGCGCTATTTGGGTGCCATTGCGCTATTGATTGTGATTGCCATTCTGCAATTGCTTCCCCCTAAACTGGTTGGCGTGATCGTCGATGGTGTGACGCAACACGGCATGTCGATGGCCGAAATGATGAAGTGGATTGGCGTGATGCTGCTGACTGCCGTCATGGTCTATCTGCTGCGCTATGTGTGGCGCGTGTTTCTGTTTGGTGCCTCATACCAGTTGGCGGTTGAATTACGGGAGGATTTTTACCGCCAATTGAGTCGCCAGCATCCGGCGTTTTACCAACGTCACCGTACCGGCGATCTGATGGCGCGCGCCACTAACGATGTCGATCGCGTGGTTTTTGCCGCCGGAGAAGGTGTACTGACGCTGGTTGATTCGATGGTGATGGGCTGTGCGGTGCTGGTTGTCATGTGCACGCAGATTAGCTGGGAACTGACCCTGCTGGCGCTGCTTCCGATGCCAGTCATGGCGATTTTTATCAAACGCTACGGTACCCAGTTGCATAACCGTTTTAAATCCGCACAGGCCGCGTTTTCTTCGCTTAACGATCAGGCGCAGGAAAGCTTGACCAGCATTCGCATGATTAAAGCTTTTGGGTTGGAAAACTATCAATCTGCGCGTTTTGCACAGGTTGCGGCGGACGCTGGTGCCAAAAATATGCATGTTGCCCGCGTTGATGCCCGCTTCGATCCCACCATCTATATTGCCGTCGGGCTGTCGAATTTGCTGGCGATTGGCGGTGGCAGTTGGATGGTGATTAACGGTTCGCTGACGTTAGGTTTGTTGACCAGCTTTGTCATGTATCTGGGATTGATGATATGGCCGATGCTGGCGCTGGCCTGGATGTTTAATATCGTTGAACGTGGTAGTGCGGCATATAGCCGTATTCGTCAACTGCTTGCAGAAGATCTCGTGGTGAAAGACGGCGAAGAATCATTGCCTGCCGAGCGAGGCGTGTTGGCGGTGAACATTTCCGCGTTTCGCTACCCAGATAATACCCGTGACGCCTTACAACACATTCAGTTTACGCTGGCTCCAGGCAATATGTTGGGATTATGTGGGCCGACGGGGTCGGGGAAAAGTACGCTGCTGGCGTTGATTCTGCGTCATTTCGATACCCAATCGGGAGAGATTCGTTATCACGGTCGCCCGCTGAATGCTATTCGGCTGGACGAGCTACGGAGCCGTTTTGCCGTTGTTGGGCAAATGCCTTTTCTGTTTTCGGACACGGTGGCGCAAAACATCGCACTGGGTCGACCTGATGCCACGCAACAAGAGATTGAACAGGCGGCACGTCTTGCCAGCGTTCATGACGATATTCTGCGTTTGCCTCAAGGTTACCAAACTGAGGTGGGTGAGCGCGGCGTAATGTTATCTGGCGGTCAAAAACAGCGGATCGCGATTGCCCGTGCGCTGCTGCTGGACGCTGAAATTCTGGTGCTGGACGATGCGCTGTCTGCGGTGGATGGGCGAACGGAACATCAGATTTTGCAGAATCTGAAAACATGGGGCGAAAAACGGACGCTGATCATCAGCGCACATCGCCTGTCAGCCCTCACTGAAGCGAATGAAATTGTGGTGTTGCAGCAAGGACAAACGGTGCAGCGTGGCACACACCGGACGCTGGCGGCAGAATCCGGTTGGTATCGGGATATGCACCGCTATCAACAGCTGGAGGCAGCGCTGGATGAGGTACCGCTGGTGGAAGGAACGAAAAAATGAATAGCCCTCAACAGTTTTGGCCAACCCTAAAACGCCTGTTGGCCTATGGTTCACCCTGGCGGAAACCGCTGATGTTAGGTGTGCTGATGTTGTGGGTTGCTGCTGCCGCAGAAGTTTCTGGGCCTATATTGGTGAGTTATTTTATTGATGATCTGGTGGCCAAAGGCGAATTCCCGTTGGCGATTGCAGCAGGCCTGGCGATGGCTTATATCCTGCTGCAAGTTCTGGCGGCACTGCTGCACTATTTCCAGACGCTGTTGTTTAACCGCGTTGCGGTCGGTGTCGTCCAACAACTGCGCATTGATGTGATGGATGCGGCGTTGCGCCAGCCGCTGAATACATTCGATACGCAACCCGTTGGGCAACTGATTTCACGCGTCACCAATGACACCGAGGTCGTTAAAGATCTGTACGTCATGGTGGTGTCAACGGTATTACGCAGTGCGGCGCTGGTGGGGGCAATGCTGGTGGCGATGTTCAGTCTGAGCTGGCAGATGGCGCTGATTGCACTGATGATTTTCCCTGCGGTCGCGGTGGTTATGGCGCTGTACCATCGTTTCAGTACGCCGATTGTGCGCAAGGTGCGAAGCTATCTGGCCGACATTAATGATGGTTTCAACGAAGTGATTAATGGCATGGGCGTCATTCAGCAGTTTCGCCAGCAGGCCCGCTTTGGCAAGAAACTGGGGGCCTCCAGTCACGCGCATTATGACGCACGAATGAAGGCGTTGCGTCTGGAAGGCTTCCTGCTGCGGCCACTGCTGAGCCTGTTTGCTGCGATGGTGCTGTGTGGTTTGTTGATCCAATTTGGTTTCAGTTCGATAGGGTCGGTTGGCGTTGGGGTATTGTATGCGTTTATCAACTATTTGGGGCGTCTGAATGAACCGCTGATTGAACTGACAACCCAGCAGTCTATGTTGCAGCAGGCGGTTGTTGCGGGTGAGCGTATCTTTGAGTTGATGGATGGGACAAAGCAGGGCTACGGGGATGACGAGCATCCTCTGGCTACTGGGCGCGTCGATATTGATGATGTTTCTTTCTCGTATGGCACCGAAAAACGCGTACTACAGCATATTTCTCTGACGATACCAGAACGCGGATTCGTCGCGTTGGTCGGGCATACGGGCAGCGGAAAAAGTACCCTAGCCAGTTTGCTGATGGGGTATTACACACCAGACGAAGGAGAAATCCGGCTTGATGGCCGGCCGCTTTCTACGCTTTCTCATGCGGTGTTACGCCAAAATGTGGCAATGGTGCAGCAGGATCCGGTTGTGCTGGCGGAGTCCATGTTTGTGAATGTGACGCTGGGGCGTGATATCAGCGAAGAAGCCGTCTGGCGCGTGTTGGAGGTCGTACAACTTGCTGAACTGGTGCGGACTTTCCCTGAAGGATTGCATACGCGCGTTGGTGAGCAGGGGAATAATTTGTCTACCGGACAAAAGCAACTGTTAGCGATCGCGCGGGTACTGGTGCAAACGCCTAAAATCCTGATTCTCGATGAAGCAACGGCGAATATTGACTCAGGTACGGAGCAGGCGGTGCAAAAGGCGTTGCGTATCATCAGGGAACAGACAACTTTGATTATCATCGCGCACCGGCTTTCCACGATTGTGGAGGCCGATACGATCATGGTGCTCCATCATGGGCAAACCGTAGAACGGGGAACGCATGAGCAACTGTTGCAACAGCAGGGGCGCTATTATCAGATGTATCAATTGCAACTGGCTGGAGAGGATCTTGCTGCCACCAGCACCGAGCCTTGCACTGCCTGACTCGATTATAGGTCATACGATGGTCTGCACCGCCTTGAGTGGTGCAGACTGACAGTCTGCTCATGGCTTCGCACCATCAGTAAGCATCGTGATTCCGGTTTTGACCCATGCTGCACTGAAAATACTCTTTGTGCACCAAAATGGTGCGATTCTTGCCCGATTCTTCCAGCTTTTCTTCCTCGTTATGTTTGCTTTTTGTTCTTTCTCATCTTTAAACGCGTTCTCTTTCCTGATTTATGCCAGATAAATCATTTATGGCACACCCTTTGCTTTAGTCATGACGTAGACCTACTTCATAGAGCGTGTAATCGAACAAGTGACGGGCGAAAGCCTGAACGTAATGGCTAGGGGGAAGACAAATGAAACTGGTTACTGTGGTGATAAAACCATTCAAGCTGGAAGATGTACGTGAAGCGTTATCTTCTGTCGGCATCCAGGGGCTCACCGTCACTGAGGTGAAAGGATTTGGTCGTCAGAAGGGGCATGCGGAACTCTATCGTGGTGCAGAATATAGCGTTAATTTTTTACCCAAAGTAAAAATTGATATCGCGATTGCAGACGACCAATTGGATGAAGTGATCGATGTTATCAGCAAAGCGGCATACACCGGAAAAATTGGTGATGGCAAAATTTTTGTCGCTGAGTTGCAAAGGGTTATCCGTATTCGTACGGGTGAAACTGACGAAGCCGCACTTTAATAACACCTAGCGTAGATACGTAAATAGGGATGGATGAAAATGAAAAAATTACTCTCTTCATTAGGTCTCGGTGTGGCGGCATTACTCCCGTCTTGGGCAATGGCTGCAACACCGACGATTGATAAAGCGGATAACGCTTTTATTATGATTTGTACCGCGCTGGTACTCTTTATGACTATACCGGGCATCGCACTGTTTTACGGCGGCCTGATTCGTTCCAAGAACGTTCTGTCCATGATGACGCAGGTGAGCGTAACGTTCGCGATGGTTTGTATCCTGTGGGTGGTTTACGGGTATAGCCTGGCTTTCAGCGAAGGTAACGCCTTCTTCGGTGGCTTCAGTACGTTTATGCTGAAAGGCATCGGAATTGAATCGATTAGCGGCACCTACTATCAATTTGTGCACGTGGCGTATCAGGCTTCCTTTGCTTGTATCACCGTTGCGCTGATTGTTGGTGCGATTGCTGAGCGTATCCGTTTCTCTGCTGTACTGATTTTTGTTGCGCTGTGGCTGACGTTCTCCTACCTGCCGATGACGCACATGGTATGGGGCGGTGGTTATCTGGCATTGGATGGCGCGCTGGACTTCGCGGGTGGTACGGTTGTTCACATTAACGCTGCGGTCGCTGGGTTGGTTGGTGCTTACCTGCTGGGCAAACGTGCTGGTTTTGGCAAAGAAGCCTTCAAACCGCATAACTTGCCGATGGTATTTATCGGTACAGCGATTCTGTACATCGGCTGGTTTGGCTTTAACGCAGGTTCTGCAGGTGCCGCAAACGGTATTGCTGCTCTGGCTTTCCTGAACACGGTTGTTGCTACTGCTGCTGCGATTCTGGCGTGGGTTGGTGGTGAGTGGATGGTGCGCGGTAAGCCCTCTCTGCTGGGCGCATGTTCTGGTTGTATCGCGGGTCTGGTCGCAATTACACCTGCTGCGGGTACGGTTGGCGTCGGTGGTGGATTGATCATCGGTTTGGTTGGTGGCATTACCGGTTTGTGGGGCGTTACGGTACTGAAAAGATGGCTGCGTGTGGATGACCCATGTGATGTATTTGGTGTTCATGGTGTGTGTGGTATCGTTGGTTGTATTCTGACGGGGGTATTTACTTCTGCGTCTTTAGGTGGCACGGGGTATGCTGAAGGCGTGACGATGGCGCATCAGGTTTGGGTTCAGTTATTCAGTGTGATTATTGCTCTGGTGTGGTCTGGCGTGGTGGCCTTCATCGCTTTCAAAGTGGCGGATATGATTGTCGGTCTGCGTGTTCCGGAAGATCAAGAACGCGAAGGTTTGGATATCAACAGCCATGGTGAGAGTGCTTATAACCAATAATTGAGCGTGTCCAAATGCAACAAACGGGCGTGGGGGAAACTCCACGCCCGTTTTACGTTATGAGGCTGCCACAATCTTTATGCTTGGCGGCGGCGCATCACCCCTTCCTGCACGCTGGATGCAACCAGCACACCTTCCCGAGTATAGAACTGCCCACGAACGAAGCCACGAGCACCGGATGCGGACGTACTTTCCACGGTGTATAACAGCCAGTCATCCAACCGGAAATCACGGTGGAACCACATTGAGTGATCGATAGTGGCAACCTGCATACCCGATTCTAAAAAGCCAACGCCATGAGGCTGCAAAGCTGTGAGTAGGAAATTGCAGTCAGATGTATAGCCAAGCAGGTATTGGTGAATACGCTTATCGTCCGGCAGCGGGCCGCTGGCACGGCACCAGACGTGCCGTACTGGTTCGTCGACTTCGCCTTTCAGTGGGTTATGGAATTTAACCGGGCGCATCTCAATCGGGCTGGCCTCAATAAACTTATCGCGAAAGCGGGGCGGCAGGAGATGTTGCATGTCTTGTGCGATTTCCTGCTCGGATTTTAGCGCTTCTGGCGGTGCAACGTCCGGCATTACATTCTGGTGTTCAAACCCTTCTTCATGGCTTTGGAATGAAGCCGTCATATAAAAAATAGGGCGACCATTCTGGATGGCGCTGACACGTCTGGCGCTGAAACTGTTGCCATCGCGCAGGTTTTCAACGTCATAAATAATCGGTTTCTGGCTGTCGCCAGGCAGCAAAAAATAGCTGTGGAAAGAGTGAATGTTACGTTCGACGGGAACGGTCTGTTTGGCGGCCGACATGGCCTGACCTACGACTTGCCCGCCAAAGACCTGGCGCAGCCCCAAATCATCGCTTTGTCCGCGAAATAGCCCTTCTTCGAGCTTCTCTAAATGCAGGAGGTCGAGAAGGTGTTGTAGTGGTTGACTCATGGTATCGGCCCCAATGGATGAGAATGGCGAGTTATCTGTTTGTTTTCTAATGTGTAAAATATCTATTTATGTCTTTTTATTGCAATAAATATGCGGCTTTTTGAAAAATATCGGAATTTTGCACCATCATTATTGTGTCGGGTGAATCATACTCTTTATGAGTGCCGGTTTTCGATACCGGTAGTCTGACAATAATAAAGGAGACTGACCGAATGAAATTATGGCATATCTTAGGCGGTATCACGTTATCGATGACTCTGGCTGCATGTGCACAGAGGAGTGATTATGGCGTTTCTCCTCAAAGTGGTGCACCTGTCACCAGTGTTTCTTCACAGCGTCCGGCTGTTGCGATGCCAGCGGTAACCGGTACTGTGAATATTCGTCAGCGCATAGCACTCCCTCACCACGCAGTGTTAACCGTTACGGTGTCTGATGCATCGCTGGCAGATGCGCCTTCAAAAGTCATTACTCAGCGTGTGACACGAACGGAAGGAAAGCAGGCACCTTTCCAATTCGAGTTACCGTATAACCCCGCTGATATTCAGCCCAACGCACGTATCTTACTCAGTGCAGCAATTGCAATCGATAATCGTATCGTGATGGTGACGGAGAACGTCTTGCCGGTTATTAGTAACGGGGTAAATAACGCTGATTTGGTGCTGGTTCCTGTCGCTTCTGTTCCTTTACCGGCTAAGAATCAGGGATCAATGCTATCCAATCCGGCGAGTGAGACCCCTCATATGCTTCAGGGGCAGCCTGCTGCGTCATCTATGGCGCCACAGACAACCTGGTAATTCATCTGGATACGCGCCGTTATGGCGCGTATCGCCAGCGATATTTTGCAAGGTCAATCTTTCCCTGACGATTGAAAATAACTCCCTCTGCTTGCAGCGCTGATTTCTGGCGCACATAGTCTCCACCGACCAGTGATATTTCACCTTTACGATTGATGACCCGATGCCAGGGGAGTTTGCTGTCTTTCGGCAGGCGTTTTAATACTCCTCCGACTTGCCTTGATGCTCTGGGTGAATCGGCAAGCTGGGCAATGTCGCCATAGGTCGCTATTTTTCCATAAGGAATCGCCGCGACGATTTGAAAAACGCGCTGGCGGAAATTATCGTTTTCTTCTGACATCAGCGGGTGTTCCTGCTGTCCCTAAACCGATTGGGTATCATAGTGGCACAGTGGGGTGGGTAAGAAAACAACGGTTAGTCTGTGTTAGCTTGCAATTGCTTATCCCATCGCCGATAATGCCCACCGCTTTATGATGCGCTGTCGTTATCAGCAAGCTGTTATAAAGTCGTCAATGGAGGCCCTGTCGGTTCTCCCGCAACACTAACCTGTGGATTCGGTCAGGTCCGGAAGGAAGCAGCCGCAGCAGGAGACGTGTGTGCCGGGATGTAGCTGGCAGGGCCTCCACCATTTTTGCTCTTCTAGAGCCGCTTCATCGTCATCTTCATCTTTCTGTGCGTAAACCCAACGCTTTTTGCCAGACGCCAATTTTCTGCCATAAATCTGCTTTCTGGCATATATAAGAGCTGAACTGCCACTTTCAGTTTTACCATTCTTCGTTTCTTCGGAAGGATACCGTGCATTTTTAGCTGGTGGGTAATAATTGCACCAATTATTACCTCTTCTGTTTTCATCACTGGATATACTATTAGTGATGTTATCGATGCGCTTGTTGTAAATGATCAATGGGGAGGGGATAAACGTAGAGGTATGAAGGATAATTCATTTTCACTTAATATTTAAAAATACAATTTGTTACAAGTCTTACTCAATTAATACATCAAAAGGATAATAAAAACAAAGGCCGATAATATTATCGGCGCAGTGTAATTAATGTCAGTTTTTGTATACGTTTCGTTAGGAGTTAACGAACGTATCGCCATACTGCAGTAGGGACTTTGTCATAAAGTTTGTTCATCGTCAGTTCTGCAAGGCGATGATCGGCTGCGGAAAAGAACATCTCCAGTTCATCATTAGAGAGTTCATACTTGTTTTTTTCAATAACGCGTTCGAGAGTGTCAATGGTTGTGCATTTACGCAAACGCATCAAATAGTCGATTTTTTTCATAATGGCCTATGCAAGCAGTACCTGGTGGTTAAAAAAATACAAATAAATTATTGCTTAAGTTTTAGCAGGCGTACAGACGTTCTCCCCTGAGAACATTCCGAATAACTTTGATTTGGACTTCTGCCAGCGCCGAAGTTCAGCATCATTAATACCATAGTTGCTAAACAAGACGTAAGTATCATCCAAATACTTTTCAACCTGCTCTGAAAGCTCACTTTCGTTAGGGTATTTTATTTTAAATGTGAGAATAAACGTAGCGATATGCTCAATAAGTTCATTTAATTGGAGGTTGATCGCAGATGTTGGATCATTGACCCAGCCGTGACTGCTATCGCCTAACGTCGCTATGCTTTCATCACACAGATTCTCACATAAGAATCTGAGTTGGGCAATATCATAATGTTTTGGTGTGTACTCATCCATATCAATCCCTCCGTTAAGCCGTTATTCAGTGTTACTGCGGTTAACACCTGGTAAACAGGTAGACTGATGAAGCTTACAAGATAAAACGTTAACGTCGTTTCGTATTCATGTTGTTACAGACAGGGCGCTGAACCATTGTGATTTGTTCTGCAGTGAATGAGAAAACGATGATTATTGTCCCTCTCAGTATCTACTATGTCGCGAAATAGGGGTGGCGTAAATACCAACATCTCATGACTTAACCTTAAGTATAGCTATACCATGGTGGTTACGGTTACGTCATTCTATATATGACTATAGCAAAAACGTTCGTAAAGTTCGCGGATAATAGGTAAGGTTTTTACCGCTATTTATTTTGATTAATCCTCATATTTTTTGTTGTAACAATGAGCATAGAATAAATGTGGTTGCTGATTATTTAATTATTTCTATCTGAAAATATGAGAAATGACAGAAGGAATGCGAAGGAATTGTGCTGTGGATAAGCGAGCTTGGTGCTGGTTATCTTATTGTTTCAGCAGTTTTTTCATGTGTACATCCCGTACAGTCTTGTTAACGCCATAACACAGACTGTATCGGGATGGGGGCGAGAAAGATTAACCTTTTTTCTTTTTTCCGCCTTGCACGGCCTTAAAGCGCGGATTGGATTTGCATATAACGTAAACTCGCCCGCGCCGGCGGACTACAATACAATCCTTATGACGATTTTTTGCTGAACGTAGCGAACTAAGCACCTGCATCTCATAGCCCTCTCTGATTACTTGAAGAAGTTGCCAAAGCGCTGCTGGAAGCGCGCCGTGCTGCCTTCTTTGGAATATTCTTTTTGCTTCCCAGTGTAATAGGGATGCGATGCCGAAGAAATGTCAATGGTGACGTAAGGGTAGTTGGTACCCTCCAGCTCAATGGTTCGATCGGTTTTAATCGTTGATCCTGTCCTGTAATAAACATCTGCGCTGGTATCATGAAATACCACCGTGCGATAGTCAGGATGAATACCTGCTTTCATAGTTGCCTCTATTGTTATGTTATAACATATCTATCATGTTGCGCTTTTTTGACATCAGGGTCAACCATTATGTTGTTGCAAGGTTGTAGTATTTTCTAAACCACTATAGAAGCGGATAACGATGCAAACGGCTCTGTACTCGTTTGCTGAGAATGAACTGAGAAGGGAAGGGCTGGAAAGTAAAAAAGGCCGCTAGGCGGCCTTTTAGGGGAAATATTGATGGATGTTCAGCCTTAGTGCGCTGTTGTGTCGTCTACTTTCTTGCCGAAGCGACGGCGAACAACCACAAAGAACACGGGAACGAAGAAGATCGCTAGAATGGTCGCCGTAATCATCCCGCCCATTACGCCAGTACCAACGGCATTCTGTGCACCGGAACCTGCACCGCTACTGATTACCAACGGCAGTACACCAAGGATAAAGGCAAGAGATGTCATCAAAATTGGACGCAAACGCATACGAACGGCATCCAGCGTTGCTTCGATCAGCCCTTTCCCTTCTTTTTCCATCAGGTCTTTGGCAAATTCGACGATCAATATAGCATTCTTCGCGGATAGCCCTATGGTTGTCAGCAGGCCCACCTTAAAGTAAACGTCGTTTTCAAGACCTGTCATGTTTGCCGCAATCAATGCACCGATGATCCCTAATGGAACAACCAGCATGACGGAGAACGGTATTGACCAGCTCTCATAAAGCGCTGCCAGACACAGGAACACGACAATCAGTGAGATCGCATAGATTGCCGGTGCCTGGTTGCCGGATAACCGTTCCTGATAGGACATACCCGTCCATTCGTAGCCGATACCTTGCGGTAACTGGGCCACGAAACTTTCCATCAATGCCATCGCCTCACCGGTACTCTTACCTGGCGTGGCTTGGCCTTGGATCTGCATGGATGGTTGGCCGTTATAACGTTCCAGGCGCGGTGAACCATATTCCCAGTGGCTCTGCGTGAAGGCAGAGAATGGCACCATTTGCCCGTTGCTACCGCGGATGTACCAGTTTTTGATGTCATCTGGCAACATACGGAAAGGCGCATCAGCCTGAACGTAGACTTTCTTCACACGACCGCGATCGATAAAGTCATTTACATAAGAACCACCCAGCGTGGTTGCCAATGTTGAGCTGATATCTGACAGCGACACGCCAAGCGCTTGTGCTTTTTCCTGATCGATATCGAGACGGAACTGCGGTGTATCTTCCATCCCGTTAGGACGAACCTGCACCAGGGTATCAGGACGTTGTGCCGCCATGCCTAGCAGTTGGTTACGTGCTTCCGTCAGTTTTGCATGCCCAAGGTTAGCTTGGTCAATTAACTGGAAGTCGAAACCTGTTGCGGTACCCAGTTCGATAATCGCAGGAAGGTTGACTGCGAAAACCATAGCTTCTTTATACTGGCTAAAGGCCGCGTTTGCTCGGCCTGCAATCGCCATAACTTTATTTTCTGCGCCTTTTCGTTCACTCCAGTCACTCAGACTGGTGAAGGCCAGACCGACATTCTGCCCACGGCCAGAGAACCCGAAGCCCGACACAGTAAATACAGATTTAACGTTACTTTTCTCGTTTTCGAGATAGTAGTTCGTCATTCTGTCCATGATTTTCTGCGTGTTTTCCTGCGTTGCCCCTGAAGGCAACTGAACGATGTTCAGGAGAACACCCTGATCTTCGTCTGGCAGGAAGGACGTCGGCAAACGTAAGAACAGAAGTGCCAGGCCGACAACAATCAGCAGATAAATGACCAGATAACGGCCTGTGCTGCGTAGGATATTGGCTACGCTATCGGTGTAGTGATGCGTGCTTTTCTCAAACAGTCTGTTGAACCAGCCGAAGAAGCCTGTTTTCTCGCCGTGGTCGCCTTTAGCAATTGGTTTTAACAGTGTTGCACAAAGCGCTGGCGTCAAAATCAACGCGACCAGCACAGACAATACCATCGCAGAAACGATGGTGATGGAGAACTGGCGGTAGATTGCCCCTGTGGAACCGCCGGTAAATGCCATTGGGACGAATACGGCAGACAGTACCAGTGCAATACCAACCAACGCGCCCTGGATCTGCTCCATGGAGCGTTTGGTCGCTTCTTTCGGCGGCAAACCTTCTTCCGCCATGACACGTTCCACGTTTTCCACCACAACGATGGCGTCATCCACCAGAAGCCCGATGGCGAGCACCATTGCGAACATCGTCAGGGTGTTAATGGAATAGCCAAACACGGAAAGGATGGCAAATGTCCCCAGCAAGACGACCGGCACCGCGATAGTGGGGATCAGCGTGGCACGGAAGTTCTGCAAGAACAGATACATCACAAGGAATACCAGTACGATAGCTTCCACCAGCGTTTTCACGACTTCGTTGATCGAGATCTTAACGAAAGGTGTTGTATCGTATGGGTAAACGACTTTCAGACCAGCAGGGAAGAACTCTTCCGCCTTGGTCAATGCATTTTTGACTGCGGTTGCCGTATCCAGCGCATTCGCGCCGGTTGCCAGCTTAATACCGATACCAGCAGCAGGTTTGCCGTTAAAACGAGCAATAACGTCATAGCCTTCCGCGCCCAACTCAACGCGAGCAACATCTTTAAGGCGCACCTGAGATCCATCCGAATTAACTTTCAGCAGTATTTTAGAAAACTCCTCTGCTGAATTCAGACGGGTCTGCGCAATGATGGAAGCATTCAATTGCTGGCCGGGAACCGGTGGCGCGCCACCTAATTGTCCTGCGGCAATCTGGTTGTTTTGAACCCGGATTGCAGTGGTGACATCAGTTGCGGTTAATTGGTAATTATTCAGTTTGTTTGGATCTAGCCAGATACGCATCGCGTATTGGGAACCAAACAGCTGTGCATCACCTACACCAGATGTACGGCTGATAGGGTCTTTAACGTTAGCGGCTACATAGTCAGCGATATCCGCCTGCGACATTTTACCGTCTTCACTGATGAAGGCGGCAACCATAAGGAAGCTGCTACTTGATTTCTGGACGTTAACCCCTTGTTGCTGTACTTCCTGCGGCAGCAGCGGCATGGCCAGTTGCAGTTTGTTCTGCACCTGGACCTGCGCGATGTCCGCGTCCGTACCTGCTTCAAACGTCAGCGTAATCTGAACCGTACCAGAAGAGTCACTGCTTGATGACATATACATCAGGTTATCGATACCGTTCATATTCTGTTCGATAACCTGCGTCACGGAATCTTGCAGCGTTGATGCATCGGCCCCTGGATAAGTTGCTGTTACGTCAATCGCGGGTGGTGCAATCGTTGGATACTGGGCAATCGGTAATTTAACAATTGCCAGTAACCCCGTCAGCATCACCATGATGGCGAGTACCCATGCAAAAATGGGTCGATCTATAAAAAACTTAGCCATGAATTATACCGGCTCCTGTTAGAACGTCTTAAGACTTCGCGGGTTCTGCTGGCGCTTGCTGTGCCTGCTGATTTTCTTGAGCGACTTCTTTAGTTTTCACCTGCGCACCGGGTCTGATTTTTTGCAGGCCCGTAACAATAACGCGATCGCCCGCTTTCAAGCCTTCGGTGACCAACCATTTGTCACCAATTGCTTTACTGGTTGTAAGCGTGCGGGGTTCCACTTTATCGCCTTCCCCAACTACCATAGCGGTAGCCTGTCCACGCGGGTCGCGAGTAACACCTTGCTGCGGCACTAATAAGGCCGTCGGGTTAACGCCAGAATCGAGACGCGCACGTACAAACATACCAGGAAGCAAGTTGTGCTGTGGGTTAGGGAAAATGGCGCGCAGCGTGATGGAGCCGGTGGTTTCATCTACCGTGACATCAGAGAATTCCAATGTACCTGCCTCGGTATATTCAGTACCGTTTTCCAGCAGCAGGCGGACATTGGCTTTGCCTGCACTTTGTTTCAGCGTGCCGTTTTCCAGCTCTTTTTTCAGTTGCAGGAAATCATTGCTGGACTGTGTGACGTCAACATAAATCGGATCAAGCTGTTGCACGGTCGTTAATGCCGTCGCTTGCCCGGTCGCCACCAAGGCGCCTTCCGTTACCGTGGATTTACCTACGCGGCCTTCGATAGGTGAACTGACTTTGGTGTAAGCCAGATTGATTTGTGCGGTGTCTACCGCCGCTTTGGCAGCCTGAACGGCCGCATCAGCCTGACGAGAAGTGGCAACGGCCTGATCGTAATCCTGCTTGCTGACGTAGTTGGTGCCCAGCAGCGGTTTATAGCGGTTAACGGTCAGACGGGCAATTTCAGCCTGGGCCTGAGCCTGAGCGAGTGACCCTTTAGCGCTGTTGTAGCTTGCCTGATAGGTCGCAGGATCGATTTGATACAGCGATGCACCGGCTTTAACGTCAGATCCTTCAACGAAGTTGCGCTTGAGGACAATACCGCCAACCTGCGGGCGCACCTCGGCAATGCGGTAAGCACTTGTACGGCCCGGCAGCTCGGTCATGACATTCAGTGCTTCCGTTTTTAACGTGACAATACCCACTTCAGGCATATGCTGCTGTGCGCCGCCTTGCTGATTATTGCCGCCATCACATCCTGCGAGCATTAAGCTGCCAGAAAGCATCAGAACTGCCGCCAGAGGCGTTAGCCTTCTGTTTTTGTTCATAGATAAACCTCAAGTGTCCGATTTGAAATTGACCAATGGATCACAAGCCCAAAAACCCATTGCTGCTATAGTCTTATGTTCGTGCTATGTTACATACATACTTGAATGTATGTAAATCTCACTTTCCTTCAAATACAGCGTTATGGCACGAAAAACCAAATTATCATGGCACGAAAAACCAAAGAACAGGCTCAGGAAACCCGACAACAGATACTGGATACCGCGTTAAGAGTGTTCTCTGAGCATGGTGTGTCTGCGACTTCATTGTCCGACATTGCGACTGCTGCTGGTGTGACCCGCGGTGCTATTTATTGGCACTTTAAGAACAAGGCCGAAATTTTCGATGAGATCTGGGCGCTGGCAGAGTCAAAAATCAGTGAGTTTGAAATAGAGTATCAGACAAAATTCCCTGATAATCCACTCCGCGTAATGCGTGAATTATTGATTTATATGCTGCGTTTAACGGTTAATGATACTCACTGGCGATCCATTATGGAGATTGTTTTTCACAAATGTGAGTTTGTCGGTGAAATGTTGCAATCGTATAATGCGCGCAAAGAGCTTTATCTTTCCTGCTATGTCGATATTGAAGAAAATCTGATTAAGTGCATTCATATGGGCATGTTACCGACGGACATTCATCCACGCCGAGCAGCGATTGCGCTGCGTGCCTATTTTTCCGGCGTGATGGAAAACTGGTTATTTATGCCGGAAAGTTTCGATCTCGATCAAGATGCCCCAGCGCTGGTGGATGCCTTTATCGATATGCTACATTTTAGCCCAGCGCTACGCAAACCCGCTGAATAAGCCGTCGCTGGACGGCACTAACGCCTTTTATCATTCAATATCTCTTTGATTGTGGGGCTGCGTCGCTTCCTTCTTGTGAGCACTTTTTCTCAAAATCGTTACGTACAATCTCCAGCGCGGCCAGCGCGATACGAGGCTCGATCTGGTTTTCTTCCAGCAACATGATCAAATCGACCGCCAGTTTGATTTCGGGTGGGGCATTTTCAAGTGACATAACGTCATTCCTCTTTTTTATCGGCGAGCCGCTGTGTTATAGCCCTTGTTCCCGGCGTTCGATCTGGCGCTCCAGTCGTGACAACGCCTGACGGCAGCGTGAGAGTCGTCCTTCCAGCGCCGCCAGCTCTTTTTGTAATCGCTGTTGCTCGCTGAAAAGCGTCTGTGTGATGAGCAGGCTTTCTCTATCTTGAATCATGGAGAGCAAACGGCGTTCATAATCCTGATGTTCTGCCAGTTTGTGGTACACATCTTCCGGCGGCGGGGCGGCATGTTGCTCTTGCCTGCGTAATGATTGCGTGGCCAGTTCACGCTGGAGTGCGGCTATCTGGCTGACCAGTTTTTCTGCCAGAAATGCCACACGTTCGGTGCGTTGCTCTGCGACCAACTGCTTTATTGCCTGCAAATTTTGTTCAACTTCGGCGCGATAATCCCGTAATCGGGTGCCATAGCTGCTAAAAAGCTGGCGATCAAAGCGCGATTGCGGCACGGCTTTATCTGCCAGCGGTTCAAGCTCTTTCGCCAGCGTAGTAATTTGTTGTTCAAGCGCCTGCAGCAATCGGTGCGTGTTCACGGTTTCCCTTACGGTAAGGCTGATGATTCAGCGCGTCGGTGCGTGGTGTATTGATAATTGTTAGCTAGCATCGCCTTAATACACCGTATGAGGATATCTTAACTAATTCATCAGACAAGGTGGTGATAAAGTGTGATAGACACTATCGCAGACAAAGCATACTGCGTAGACAAAACATATTGGTAGTGAACAACGTATAAAGGTGAATATGTATCGCGCGTTGCTGATGATATTGGGGTGGGTTTCCGTTGTGCTGGCAACGTTGGGTGTTGTGTTGCCTTTATTGCCGACCACACCTTTCTTGTTACTGGCTGCCTGGTGTTTTGCCCGTTCGTCTCCGCGTTTCCACGACTGGCTATTATACCGTTCGTGGTTTGGCAGTTATTTGCGCCATTGGCAGCAGCATCGGGCTCTGCCACCGGGAGCAAAATGGAAGGCGGTTACCATGATTCTGTTAACGTTCGCACTTTCACTTTGGCTGGTGAAGCTGGTTTGGGTCAGGATCTTGCTATTGGTCATTTTGGCTATTTTGTTGACCTTCATGCTTCGTTTACCCGTGCTTGATCCAGAACAACAAACGCAGGGCGCGAATCCGAAAAGATAGCGTAAGCAGCGATCCTGTGACGGAAATACAAAAAATACGCACCCAGAGTGCGGATAGTTGCATTTGTCCGCCACTTTGACTAGATTTGAGCGTTTTCGTGCGCGGGTCGCCATTTTCCTCTTTGTCATAATGCCTCTTCATCACGCCATACGATGATGAAAGCCTTGTGGTGACCGGCATTTGTATGTTCAGAACGTTTTATCAGGCACAACTATGATGACCGTAACAGCGCAGCAGCAGGCAGAGTTAATTAAAAACAGTATCAAAAGCATCCCCGATTATCCGAAGCCGGGCATACTGTTCCGTGACGTCACCAGCCTGCTGGAAGAACCTGTGGCCTATGCGGCCAGTATTGATATGCTGGCGAACCGTTACCGCAATAGCGGTGTGACGAAGGTTGTCGGCACGGAAGCGCGTGGTTTTCTGTTTGGTGCACCAGTTGCTTTAGCGCTGGGTGTGGGTTTTGTTCCGGTGCGTAAACCGGGCAAGCTGCCACGTCCGACAATCAGCGAAAGCTATGAACTCGAGTATGGTTCCGATACGCTGGAAATCCATGCTGATGCGATCTCTGCTGGTGATAATGTGCTGGTGATCGACGATCTGCTGGCAACGGGAGGTACGCTCGAAGCGACGGTGAAACTGATTCGTCGTCTGGGCGGCACGGTTAACGATGCGGCATTTATCATTAATTTGTTCGATCTGGGTGGCGAGCAACGCCTGACCGAGATGGGCGTCACCTGCTATAGCCTGGTTGACTTCCCCGGACATTAATCATAACAGTCTCGCCGATAGCGGCGTGGCTGTGTTAGCATGATCGCCTCAATAACTCGACTATTGCGGTATTGATGAGCTATCAGGTTCTTGCCCGTAAGTGGCGTCCCCAAACCTTTACCCACGTTGTCGGTCAGGAACATGTCCTGACCGCGTTGGCTAACGGCCTTTCCCTAGGCAGAATCCATCACGCGTATTTGTTTTCTGGCACCCGTGGCGTCGGGAAGACGTCGATTGCCCGTTTGCTGGCAAAAGGGCTAAACTGTGAACAGGGCGTGACGGCAACGCCGTGTGGTCAATGTGATAACTGCCGCGAAATTGAACAGGGCCGTTTTGTCGATTTGATTGAAATCGACGCTGCGTCTCGTACTAAAGTAGAAGATACTCGCGATCTGTTGGATAACGTGCAGTACGCCCCCGCTCGTGGACGGTTCAAGGTGTACCTGATTGACGAAGTACACATGCTATCGCGTCACAGCTTTAATGCGCTGCTGAAAACGCTGGAAGAACCGCCTCCGCACGTTAAATTCCTGCTGGCGACCACCGATCCGCAGAAACTGCCAGTGACCATTCTGTCACGCTGCCTGCAATTTCACCTCAAAGCGCTGGATGTTGAACAGATTCGCGCGCATCTGGAACAGGTATTACAGGCAGAAAACCTCGTTAGTGAGCCCCGCGCTCTGCAACTCTTAGCGCGTGCTGCCGATGGAAGCTTGCGCGATGCGCTGAGCCTGACCGATCAGGCCATTGCTATGGGGCAGGGGCAGGTCACGACCGCTTCCGTCAGTCAAATGCTGGGCACGTTGGATGATGAACAACCGCTGGCACTTATTGAAGCGCTGGCGAAAGGCGATGGTGCACAGGTCATGTCGCTGTTAGATCAGGTTGCGGCACGGGGTGTGGACTGGGAATCACTGCTGGTAGAAACCCAGACGCTGTTACACCGCATTGCGATGGTTCAACTGCTGCCTGCGGCATTGGGTGATGATTACGCTGCTGTTGAAGCCCGTATGCGAGATTTAGCGCGTGCGCTGCCGCCTGCGGACGTGCAGTTGTATTACCAGACGATGTTAATTGGCCGCAAAGAACTGCCTTTTGCGCCAGATCGTCGCATGGGCGTTGAAATGACGTTACTGAGAGCGCTGGCGTTTCACCCTAGTCAGATTATCGCCGAACCTGTCGCGCCAATGAGTGCTGCGCGAGCTCCTGTTACTCAACCCGCCGTGCCGCCGCAGCCTGTTGCCGCTGCATCGGCGAGGACTCGTACACCAGCGCCGCAGAACAGTGAACCTCTGGCTGACGTACAGGCACCCACTTATTCTCCCGAGCCACCGCTGGATGCATCCGCGTATGCGCCACCGTTAGGGGAACCTTCTGCTTCATCGTCTTCTCAGCAGCCGCATGATGAGAGTGAACTGCCTGATGCGACGTCCCAACTGTTACAGGCGCGCAGTCAACTGCTGCGAAAACAGGGGAGCACGCCACCAAAAAAGGCTGAACCGGCAGCGTCTGACAACACGCGGCCGGCAACCTCAGCGCTGGAGCGGTTAGCTTCGGTGACTGAGCGCAGCATTCAACGGCAAAACGCGAAAACCTCGCCTTCCGAACCTAAAAAACCGGAAGCCTATCGTTGGCGGGCGCAAAACAAAGTCGATGAAGAAAAGGTCGATGTGGCGACGCCAAAAGCGCTGCGTTCGGCGTTAGAACACGAAAAAACGCCGGAGCTGGCAGCACGGCTGGCGGAAGAGTCACTGGAGCGGGATGCTTGGGCAGCGGAAATCCATCGCCTGACGCTGCCAAAGCTGGTACAACAGCTGGCACTCAATGCGTTTAAAGAGAGCGAAGAAGCGGGTAAAGTCCATTTGCATCTTCGTTCATCCCAGCGGCACCTGAATTCGCCGGCGGCGCAAAAGACGCTGGCGGACGCATTGACGGCCCACTACGGGCACCCTGTAGAATTACTGATTACGGAAGACGACAATCCAGCGGTGCGGACGCCGTTGGAGTGGCGCCAGGCTATATACGAAGAGAAACTGACGCAGGCGCGTCAGTCTATTCTGGCCGATACAACGATTCAAACGCTGCGGCGTTTCTTTGATGCGGAACTGGACGAAGAAAGTATCCGCCCTGTTTAACCGCTGCGAGTGCGCAGCCCGACGTGATAGAGAGAAAACTATGTTTGGTAAAGGTGGAATTGGCAACCTGATGAAGCAAGCCCAGCAGATGCAGGAAAAAATGCAGCAGATGCAGGAAGAAATTGCGAATCTGGAAGTCACGGGCGAATCGGGCGCGGGTCTGGTGAAAATTACGATCAACGGTGCGCATAACTGCCGCCGCGTGGAAATCGATCCCAGCCTGATGGAAGATGATAAAGAGATGCTGGAAGATCTGATTGCTGCGGCATTCAATGATGCTGCCCGCCGCATCGCGGAAACGCAGAAAGAGAAAATGGCGTCGGTTTCCAGCGGTATGCAACTGCCGCCAGGCTTCAAGATGCCGTTCTGATGCAGACCAGTCCGCTTCTTGAATCACTGATGGAAGCGCTGCGCTGCCTGCCGGGCGTTGGACCCAAATCGGCACAGCGCATGGCGTTTCAACTGCTGCAACGTAACCGCAGCGGCGGTATGCGTCTGGCGCAGGCGTTGACGCGGGCGATGTCCGAAATCGGCCACTGTAGCGATTGCCGGACATTCACCGAGCAGGACGTGTGTGCGATTTGCTCGAATTCGCGTCGCCAGCAAAACGGCCAGATTTGCGTGGTGGAAAGCCCGGCTGATATTCAGGCTATCGAACAGACGGGGCAGTTTGCTGGCCGTTACTTTGTACTGATGGGTCACTTGTCGCCGCTTGATGGCATTGGCCCGGACGATATCGGTTTGGGGCGGTTGGAAGAACGCTTGCAGGTGGAGTCGATCAGCGAAGTGATTCTGGCAACCAACCCGACGGTTGAAGGCGACGCGACGGCGAACTATATTGCTGAACTGTGCGCACAACACGGTGTGATGGCCAGCCGTATTGCTCACGGTGTTCCCGTTGGCGGAGAGCTGGAAATGGTCGACGGCACCACGCTGTCCCATTCACTCGCGGGACGCCAGCCTTTCCGGTTTTAATCTGTCGGCTGCCAGCGCCATTATCTGGCAGCCGCAGTTTTGTTTTTCATTCTTATCGCACCGCTTTCTTTTTTCACTGAAATCTACCCCTTGAAATCAACCTGGTTTATCCCCATCTGCTACTTATCATCAGTTTAATCAGCCTGAATAATATTAGGATTGAGGTAAGCAACAATGAGTATGAAAGGCCAAGAAACTCGCGGGTTCCAGTCTGAAGTTAAGCAACTTCTGCATTTGATGATCCATTCGCTCTATTCCAATAAAGAAATTTTTCTGCGTGAATTGATTTCCAATGCCTCCGATGCGGCAGACAAATTACGTTTCCGTGCGCTGTCTGCACCGGAACTGTATGCGGGCGATGGCGACCTGCGCGTGCGGGTGTCTACGGATAAAGAAAAACGTACGCTGACGATTTCTGACAACGGTATTGGCATGAGCCGTGACGAAGTCATTGATAATCTGGGTACGATTGCGAAATCCGGCACCAAGGCGTTTCTTGAATCGATGGGTTCCGATCAGGTTAAAGATAGTCAACTGATTGGTCAGTTCGGTGTGGGCTTCTACTCTGCCTTCATCGTGGCGGATAAAGTGACCGTGCGTACGCGTGCTGCGGGCGCGAATGCCGATCAGGGCGTGTACTGGGAATCTGCCGGGGAAGGCGATTACACCATTGCTGACATCACCAAAGACGACCGTGGAACGGAAATCACTCTGCATCTGCGTGAAGGCGAAGACGAATTTCTGGATGACTGGCGTGTGCGTTCCGTCATCAGCAAATATTCTGACCATATCGCGCTGCCGGTAGAAATTGAATCTCGGACGGAAAGCGAAGAAGAAGGCGGTGAGTCTACCGTTAGCTGGGAAAAAATTAACAAGGCGCAGGCTCTGTGGACGCGCAGTAAATCTGAAGTCAGCGATGATGAGTACAACGAATTTTATAAGCACATCTCCCATGATTTTACCGATCCACTGAGCTGGAGCCACAACCGTGTGGAAGGTAAGCAGGAATACACCAGCCTGCTTTACATCCCAGCGCGTGCACCCTGGGATATGTGGAACCGCGATCATAAACATGGCTTGAAACTGTACGTTCAGCGCGTCTTTATTATGGATGACGCCGAACAATTCATGCCGAACTACCTGCGTTTTGTTCGCGGCCTGATTGATTCTAACGATCTGCCATTGAACGTTTCCCGTGAGATTTTGCAAGACAGTCGCGTGACGCAAAACCTGCGTAATGCGCTGACCAAACGCGTGCTGCAAATGCTGGATAAACTGGCGAAAGACGACGCGGAAAAATACCAGACGTTCTGGCAGCAGTTCGGTCTGGTACTGAAAGAAGGCCCGGCAGAAGATGGCAGCAACCGTGAAGCGATTGCGAAATTGCTGCGTTTTGCTACCACGCAATCTGACAGCTCCGCGCAGACGGTGTCGCTGGAAGATTACGTTAGTCGGATGGTGGAAGGTCAGGACAAGATCTACTACATCACGGCAGACAGCTATGCGGCGGCGAAGAGCAGCCCACATCTGGAACTGTTCCGTAAGAAAGGTATCGAGGTTCTGCTGTTGTCCGATCGTATTGACGAATGGATGATGAGCTACCTGACTGAGTTCGACGGTAAATCCTTCCAGTCAGTCAGCAAGGCCGATGAGGCGCTGGATAAACTGGCTGACGAAGAAAATGAGGAACAGAAAGAAGCGCAAAAAGCGCTGGAGCCGTTTGTTGAGCGTGTGAAAACCCTACTTGGCGAGCGCGTTAAAGACGTGCGTTTCACCTACCGTTTGACCGATACGCCAGCGATTGTCGTGACGGATGCGGATGAGATGAGTACCCAGATGGCGAAACTGTTCGCCGCAGCCGGCCAGCAAGCACCAGAAGTGAAGTACATTTTTGAACTGAATCCGGATCACGCGTTAATTAAACGCGCAGCCGACGTTTCTGATGAAGCGGAGTTTGGCGAATGGGTCGAACTGCTGCTGGATCAGGCTCTGCTGGCCGAGCGCGGGACGCTGGACGATCCAAACCTGTTCATTCGTCGTATGAATCAGCTGTTAAGCGCCTGATAGTGATACCTTCCAGACCCCGGTGTTAACCGGGGTCTTTCCCCCGATTTTTACGTTTCCTTGCGTTATTGAACATTTCCTCGTCTACACTGAATGGCAACATTGGGTAGAGGACAAACCGTATTTTTAGGTATCTGGCTTTTTTTCATCTGCCTACACGTTGCTGAAGCGAGCCCGTTCCTTGAGCATAAGCGTCTGGAATGGTATGGTTTAGCGTTTTTCAAATTTATTTTATAAATATTACATAGCAAGGGGATTTACGCGATGCGTATTATTCTGCTGGGCGCTCCGGGCGCAGGCAAAGGTACTCAGGCTCAATTCATCATGGAAAAATACGGTATTCCGCAGATTTCCACGGGTGACATGCTGCGTGCTGCGGTAAAAGCGGGTACTGAATTGGGCAAGCAGGCTAAAGAAATCATGGACGCAGGTAAACTGGTCACTGATGAACTGGTCATTGCTCTGGTTAAAGAGCGCATCGCCCAGGAGGATTGCCGTAACGGTTTTCTGCTGGATGGCTTCCCACGCACCATTCCACAAGCTGATGCAATGAAAGATGCAGGCATCAATGTGGATTACGTTATCGAATTTGCCGTTCCTGACGAACTGATCATCGATCGTATCATTGGCCGTCGCGTGCATGCGGCGTCCGGTCGTGTCTATCATGTAAAATTCAATCCGCCTAAAGTTGAAGGCAAAGACGACGTGACAGGTGAAGATCTGACTATTCGTAAAGACGATCAGGAAGATACCGTACGTAAACGTCTGGTCGAGTACCATCAGCAGACTGCCCCACTGGTTTCCTACTACCAGAAAGAAGCGGATGCGGGCAACACGCGCTATTTCAAAGTAGAAGGCACGCGTAAAGTGGAAGAAGTTCGCGCAGAGCTGGAAACCATCCTGGGCTAATTTTTCGCTGCGAGTCCCACTTTGTCACAAAAATGCCAGACGATGATCTGGCATTTTTTCGTTCTGAAATCCTCACTGGCTTGGTTTCCTCTATTGATAGCATTAGCGTTATCCCTGCTATCTACCCGTATTTGTTTAGCTTTTTTTCGCTACAATATACCCGTCATACTTCAAGCTGCATGTTCGTTGGCTTCCCTTGCTCACCCCAGTCACTTACTTGAGTAAGCTCCTGGGGGATTCGTGCGGTTGCCGCCTGCCTGCAACTCGAATTATTCAGTGTATGGGAATTTGATGTTACGCACTGGCGGGCTGAGAGAAAGCCTGCTTCTCCATGAAAGGAAGACGGCGATGAAACAAGAGAAATACGGCGTGCTGATGGTGAACTTAGGGACGCCCGATGCCCCGACGCCGCAGGCGGTGAAGCGTTATCTGGCGGAGTTTCTGAGTGATCGCCGCGTAGTGGATACGCCACGTCTGCTATGGTGGCCGCTGCTGCGCGGTATCATTCTGCCAACTCGCTCGCCGCGAGTGGCTAAGCTCTATCAATCGGTGTGGATGGAGGGCGGATCGCCGCTGTTGGTGATTAGCCGTCGACAGCAGCAGGCACTGGCAGCACGCATGCCGGAAACGCCCGTTGAGCTGGGCATGAGCTATGGCTCGCCCAGCCTGCGTTCAGCGCTGGATAAATTGTTGGCGCAGGGCGTAACGCAACTGGTGGTTTTGCCGATGTATCCGCAATATTCCTGCTCAACAACCGCAGCGGTGTGGGACGGGCTCGCGGCACAGCTGCGTGATAATCGTCAACTGCCTGCGATTCGCTTTATCCGCGATTACGCCGAGCATCCTGCTTATATTGCGGCGCTGAAGCATCGTGTCGAGCAGTCTTTTGTCGAACATGGTGAACCGGACAGGTTAGTGATCTCTTATCACGGTATCCCCGTGCGGTATGCCAATGAAGGGGACGACTATCCGCAACGCTGTCGGGCGACTACAGAGGCGCTGATTGTTGCGCTGGGGCTGCCGGAAGGGAAAGTGATGATGACCTTCCAGTCGCGTTTTGGCCGTGAACCCTGGCTGACGCCGTACACGGATGAAACTATGCAGGGGCTGCCCGCGCAGGGTGTTAAACATATTCAGATTATGTGCCCAGGTTTTGCGGCTGACTGTCTGGAGACGTTGGAAGAGATTCAGGAACAGAACCGTGAAATTTTCCTGCATGCAGGTGGCGAGGCTTTCCACTATATTCCTGCGCTCAATGACGATCCGCTGCACATCGACCTGCTGGAACAGCTAGTGAGTAAAGTAGAGTAGGGACGAGGTTGTCTTGTCTGGTGATGTTTAAAGGCATGGCGGACAGCGTAAAAAATGGCGGACAAATTAAGCCCGCCATTTTTGTCTCTAACGTGTAGCTATTTAGATAGGGCACGCCTGAGGTGCAGAAGGGAGGTCATCCAGCTTCAGCAGCGTGATCATGCTATTAGCGATTTCCCGCTCGCCCATGACCACCTTGTTGGCACCATGATCGATAATGTAGCTGACTTCATCGTCATAGTGCGCGCGGGCGATAATCTCTAAATCGGCGCGCTTCTCACGGGCTGCTGCGACGATTTCGCCCGCCTCATAGCCGTTCGGAATGGTCAGCAATAGCCAACGGGCGCAGTCCAGACGCGCAATATCCATGATCTCTGGCTTGGTCGCATTGCCCAGTACGGCTTTGATTCCCTGTTCACGCAGTGCATCAACACGCGTACGTGAATTCTCAATGACGACGATAGGAATTCCTGCCTGATGCAGTTTGGCACCAATCAGGCTACCAACACGGCCATAGCCAACTAGCAGCGCATGGTTGCACATATCGACAGGAATCTGTTTCTCTTCCTCAATCGCTTCTTCCACGATCTGCTCTTCAATGGTTTCATGCTTCGCCAGATAGCGTTCAAGCAGCGTAAACAGCAGCGGGTTTATCATGATTGAGAGGATGGCACCAGCCAGCACCAGATTCCGTCCCTCTTCGGACAGTAGCCCCAACACAATGCCGAGCCCAGCTAAAATAAAGGCGAATTCACCGATCTGCGCCAGACTGGCGGAAATCGTTAATGCGGTTCGCTTGGAATGACCAAAGAGTCGAACCAGCACGAAGGCGGCGGCTGACTTACCGAACACGATAATAGCCAGCGTGATCAGCACGGAAATCGGGTCGTTCAGCAGGATCATCGGATTAAACAGCATACCGACGGAAACGAAAAACAGTACGGCGAAGGCGTCGCGCAGCGGCAGCGTGTCGTGCGCCGCACGCTGGCTGAGTTCAGATTCGTTCAATACCACACCAGCGAAGAATGCGCCCAGTGCAAAGGAGACATCAAACAGTTTCACCGCGCCAAAGGCGATGCCGAGTGCCATGGCTAACACCGCCAGCGTGAAAAGCTCGCGTGAGCCGGTGCTAGCGCTTTTTGCTAATACCCACGGCACCAGACGGCGACCTACGACAATCATCAGGGTAATAAACGCAATCACTTTACCGATGGTCCAGGCTAAATCGGTAAGCAGTTTGCTGGTATCGGCATGCTCAGCGCTAATCATGTCGCCGAAGGCTGGCAGCAGAACCAGCGTCAGCACCATCGCCAGATCTTCCACAATCAGCCAGCCGATGGCGATTTGACCGCGTTGGCTATCAATCAGCTGTCGTTCCTCCAGCGCGCGTAGTAGAACCACGGTACTGGCGGTAGACAGGCAGAGGCCAAAAACCAGGCCGCTCGCCAGGCTCCAGCCCAGCATGGTGGATAATCCCATTCCAAGCAGCGTCGCCACGGCAATCTGGGCTATTGCGCCAGGAATGGCGATGGACTTTACCGCCATAAGGTCTTTCAGCGAAAAGTGCAGGCCGACGCCAAACATCAGCAGGATGACGCCAAGTTCGGCCAGCTCTGAGGCCAGCGACGTATCGGCGACAAAGCCAGGGGTAAAAGGACCGACAAGTACGCCTGCGGCAAGGTAACCAACAAGGGGAGAGATTCGCAGCCGGTTTGCCAGAATGCCAAGGAGGAAGGCAAGAACCAGCCCTCCAGCGATAGTAGAAATTAGCGGTGTTGCAGCATGCATCCCAACTCCTTGTGCCATAGGTGAAACATAATTGAGCGGATTTACCCTTCTTGCCTTGACGCTACAGCGTGGTTAGCGGCGCTTACGTACCCTTATCACTTTATGTACCGAAAAGTGTATTGGGATTCGTTCGTTTGCTGTCTGGCTGCAACGCCAATTATTCTGGGTATACATAAATTCTATTGCATATAGCGAAATGTTGCTTGGATAAAAGTGGTATTTTATTAAAAATATCAGTCTTTCCACTTAAAGGCAGTGTAACACAGATTTAAGGATGGTTTCTCGCGATAAGCATTGATAAACATGCGTAATTATTTTGATGGCGTGATGTTATTGGTGCTAATACCTTACTGCTTTTCTGTGTATTCAGCGGAATAATTTTATCCACTGGGATAAAACGTCGGAAAACAGAGGATAAACGGTGTGATGCTGGATTATTCCGATGAAGCATTCATATTAGCAAGAGTTCTTGGCGGCGTGACGACAGTATTAAGCTGGCGTGATATCACTCTCTCTGCTATACCTCAGCTGATTTTGTCGGCTATCGCACATTGCTAACCGACGGGGCGAATGTGCTTCGCGCATTGTTCATCTTGCTGTGCTAATTTGTGTGGTGAATTTCTCAGTGGTTCCACTGGGGCTTTAAAATAAACGGAGATTTATCATGCGCTTTTCAATAAAAGCTTTGGGATGTGCGATTGCGGTATCGCTGGCGCTAACGCCTGTTATGTCAATGGCTTGGGAGAAAGATAAAACATACGCCATCACCATTTTACATACGAATGATCACCACGGGCACTTCTGGCATAACGGCTACGGCGAATATGGGCTGGCTGCGCAAAAAACGCTGGTCGATCAGATTCGGCAGGAAGTGGCGAGTAAAGGTGGCAGCGTACTGCTGCTTTCCGGCGGTGATATTAATACTGGCGTGCCTGAGTCCGATTTACAGGATGCGGAGCCCGATTTTCGTGGTATGAACATGGTTGGCTATGATGCGATGGCGCTTGGCAACCACGAATTTGATAATCCGCTGTCTGTCCTGCGTCAGCAGGAAAAATGGGCAAAATTCCCGCTATTATCGGCCAATATCTATCAGAAAAGCACCAAGGAACGCTTATTTAAGCCTTATGCTCTGTTCGACAAGCAAGGTGTGAAAATCGCGGTTATCGGCCTGACAACGGACGATACGGCCAAATTAGGCAATCCTGAGTATTTTACTGATATCGAATTCCGTAACCCTTCTACAGAAGCGAAGCAGGTTGTTGAGCAATTACGGAAGAGCGAAAAGCCTGACGTGATTATTGCTGCGACGCACATGGGACACTATGACGACGGTAATCATGGTTCCAATGCGCCGGGCGATGTAGAAATGGCGCGTAGCCTGCCTGCGGGATATTTGGACATGATTGTAGGGGGACACTCGCAGGATCCTGTCTGTATGGCGCAGGAAAATAAAAAACAGGTGGATTATGTGCCCGGCACGCCTTGTGCTCCCGATCGCCAGAACGGCACCTGGATTGTGCAAGCACATGAGTGGGGGAAATATGTTGGCCGTGCTGATTTCACCTTCCGCAATGGTGAATTGAAGCTTGAACATTACCAACTGATCCCCATCAACCTGAAGAAAAAGGTAGAAAAGGACGGCAAGACTGAACGTGTTTTCTATACGCAGGAAATCACTCAGGATCCTGAGGTCATGAAAGTGCTGACGCCGTTCCAGGAAAAAGGGCAGGCGCAGTTGGGCATCAAGATCGGTAGTGTGAAAGGCAAACTCGAAGGCGATCGTAATCAGGTGCGTTTCCGTCAGACCAATCTGGCGCACGTGCTGCTGTCGGCACAGCTTGAGCGTGCAGGTGCGGATTTTGCCGTCATGAGCGGCGGTGGCGTGCGTGACTCGATTGAATCCGGTGAGATCACTTATAAAGATGTCCTTAAGGTTCAGCCGTTTGCCAACACGCTGGTTTATGTGGATATGAAAGGCAGCGATGTCGAGAAATATCTGGCCGTCGCAGCCAATAAAAAGGTGGATTCCGGTGCCTATGCGCAATTCCTCAACGTCAGTTTGACGGCGGACGGGCAGGGCGTACAGAACGTGAAAATCAAAGGTGAACCGTTGCAGGCCGATAAAGTTTACCGCATGGCAACGCTGAACTTTAATGCGATGGGCGGCGATGGCTACCCGCGTCTTGATAATCTGCCGGGCTATGTGAATACCGGTTTTGTCGACGCTGAAGTGCTTAAACAATATATCGAGAAGCATTCACCACTGGACGCAGAAGCCTACGCGCCGAAAGGTGAAATTGTTTATAAGTAACAAATTGTTTATAAGTAACTAATAGTGGTGGCGGTTTTTGTCTCTTTGCTGATGACTGAAACCGCCATTTTTTCTGTTTGAGCTCTTAAAGGCTGTGCTGCATATAAGCTGCGCATTACAAAAATGAATTGAATCTAATTTACTGATTTTATTGATTAAATAATTTTATGTTTAGTAAAGTGCTTTAAAATAACAGACCTGCCAAATACGCGATACTCCTGATGCACCTTCACTAACGGAGCCGTCGGTATTATGAAAAACCTAAATATTGAAATCAATGTTTGTGACAGTACAGGTAAAGCAACATGTACTGTTAATCCCCCTGTTTGCTGTCATTCAGATAACGAAAGCGGTCAAGAACCCGGTGTTTCGGGTGTTACCTCCGTATTCGGGCGTACCGGCATGGTAACCGCACAAGATGGCGACTATACGGCCGATCAGATCACCGAAACCGCCACCAGAAAATTTGCCTCGCCGGATGAAAAAGCGACCTGGAATGAAAAGCAGGATGCATTACTCTCTGGCACCACTATCCGCACTGTCTTTGGTCAATCGCTGCTGGGCAGTGGTGATATTTCACCTACGCCAGCACAAATGGGCGTTGCGGCCATTGGACATACTCATACCACAGCGGACATCACCGACTATACACAAAAAACAAAACAGCTTATCCATTCCTCGCTGGAGGCTGGGGCAGGTGTAACGCTGAGCTATAACCCAGTGAATGAGAAAACGGTAATCAGTGCTACGGGCGGTGGTTCGAGCAGTGGTGGCTCTGGCTATATCGTCGCCGATCGTCTGGGCGCAACGGCGGGGCAGAATCACGCCTTCAGCATTAGCCCACAAAATGCATTTAACCTCGCGGCGTATGCGTTGAAAGAAGAAGCGGGGGCGGCGAATCAGACTTATGTGGTTGATGACTTCAATGCATCAAGTGAGCCCAATTATAACGCGACAAATGATGTTACTTTTGATGGTATAGCCAGCCTTTATACCGGTTCAAATTATCAATTAGTACCTGATGGAAAATTTTACTCTGCTGAAATAAAAGCGGATGGAAAAATTATAAATATATATCAAGTTGCTGATTCTGATACCGTTATCCCGAAAATGACATCAAATATAGCACCTTTAGGTTATATAGCTAGTGCATCCAATTTTGCTATATCAAATGCAACATATGCACCATGGGTTGCATTTGATGGCTCAAATAACATAGGTAGATTACCGGATTGCTGGAGTACCGATGAATCATGGCAACCAGTTCCTTCTAAACCTCATTGGTTGCAAATAGAGTTGCCTAATAAAACTGCAGTCAGTCGATATCAGATTATAAACCGTTCTCAGAATCAATTAGGAGGACCCAATTCATGGATATTACAGGGTAGTGATGATGGAACTGTCTGGATTGATTTGCATCAAGTCATAGATGACAAGAATAACGAAGCTGGAGCTGTCAGAGATTTTAATATTGATGGTATTGCCAGTTATTCAAAATATCGACTTATGATTACGAAAAAAAATGGGGATAAACCATTTTTAACTATTGCTGAATTTAAATTGTTTCCACCTGATAGTAAATTTGTTTTCTATGTGGATGGGAAGTACTATGGTGTAACTGAAGGGAACATTACTGAGATTAGCGGTGAGTTGAGTGCTGAGAAAATTAATCAGTACGGTATATTAAATTCAGGGGAGATTAATACAGGAATCACTCTTTTTTCTAAATCGGTAAAAATTGTTTCAGAACAGCCGATTAAAGTGAAAACTCGTTATACACCTTATACACAAATTGCTATTCAAAAATCACTAACGTCCGCCGCATGGTCAAAAATCAATGCCGCAACGTTAACGGCAACGCAGACAGGCAACGGTAAAGTGCGTGTCGCTGTCACGCGTGACTTAGTTAACTGGCATGTCTTGCGCAACGGGGCATGGGTTGATGTGGGTGCGCTGTCAGCAGATACGGTAGGGGCAACGAAACTGATCGCCGACGGTATGACGCCTGCTGATCTTGGCGCTATTACGGCGGCCCAGTGGACGCAGCTGTTTGCATCTAACAACGGTGTGCCGGACTCGCTTGCCTTTGCGTTCGCGCTTGATATTACCGATCCGGCGGCAGATGTCGCGACCATTGACCGCTTGGTGCTGAACGTTAACGATGCGTCCAGTTGGAAAGTGCAGTCCCCTGCGGAAGTGGAAATCCGCTGGCGCACCGACAGCGTGACATTCCGCACCGTAACGGCAGGCAATTACAAACTGGCGTATCAGGTACCGTAATCGTTCACGATGCTCAACATTTTACTGGCCGCGACGTTCGCGGCCTTTTCTTTTATCGCGCCCCATTTATCCCCTGCCACTTACCGCGTCATTCTAACCGCTTAACTCGCTATTCTGCCGCCTACCCAAATACCCGCCCCACGCGCGTACGCGATGGCGTAATGTGCCGCCACGATGTCCCTTTATCCGAAACACGCGATGACACGTTATCGCGCAACGTCTTACCAGGGTTTCTTTTTCCACAGCTAACAAAATCAAACGATCGTAATTTTTAATTGAAGGATGTCTTATGAAGAGCAGTTCCATTCTTAAACACATCCCCTGGATGATTCTTGGAATCATCGGGGCTGCCTGCCTCGGCGTAGTCGCACTACGTCGCGGTGAGCATGTCAGTGCATTATGGATTATTGTTGCTTCTGTCGCCGTTTACCTCGTGGCCTATCGATACTACAGCCTGTATATCGCACAGAAAGTCATGAAGTTGGACCCGACCAGAGCAACCCCTGCCGTTGTCAATAACGACGGTCTTAACTATGTGCCGACGAACCGTAACGTCCTGTTCGGGCACCACTTTGCCGCTATCGCTGGTGCAGGCCCGTTGGTTGGGCCGGTACTGGCCGCCCAGGTCGGTTACTTGCCCGGCACCTTGTGGCTGCTGGCCGGCGTCGTGCTGGCGGGGGCAGTACAGGACTTCATGGTGCTGTTTATTTCAACCCGCCGTAATGGCGCATCGCTAGGCGAAATCGTTAAGAAAGAGCTGGGCCCTGTTCCGGGTACGATTGCGCTGTTCGGCTGCTTCCTGATCATGATCATTATTCTTGCCGTACTGGCGCTGATTGTGGTGAAAGCACTGGCAGAAAGCCCGTGGGGCGTCTTTACCGTGTGTTCTACGGTGCCGATCGCGCTGTTTATGGGCATTTACATGCGCTTTATCCGTCCGGGTAAAGTCGGTGAAGTCTCGGTGATGGGTATCGTGCTGCTGGTCTTGGCGATCTGGTTCGGCGGCGTGGTTGCACATGACCCGTACTGGGGCCCGGCGCTGACCTTCAAAGATACGACGATTACCTATACGCTGATTGGCTATGCTTTCGTGTCTGCGCTGCTGCCGGTATGGTTGATTCTGGCTCCGCGTGACTATCTGGCAACCTTCCTGAAAATCGGTGTCATCGTCGGTCTGGCGATTGGTATCGTGATCCTGAACCCAGATCTGAAAATGCCAGCAGTAACACAGTTTGTGGATGGCACCGGCCCGGTCTGGAAAGGTACGCTGTTCCCGTTCCTGTTTATTACTATCGCCTGTGGTGCTGTATCTGGCTTCCACGCGCTGATTGCGTCTGGTACGACACCGAAACTGCTGGCTAATGAAACCGATGCGCGTTTCATCGGCTATGGCGCGATGCTGATGGAATCGTTCGTGGCGGTGATGGCGCTGGTTGCGGCATCGATTATCGAACCTGGCCTGTACTTCGCGATGAACACCCCGCCAGCGGCGCTGGGCATTACGATGCCGGATCTGCACCGACTGGGCACGGCAGATGCGCCGATGATTCTGGCTCAGTTGCAGGATGTCTCTGCTCATGCGGCGGCGACTGTTAGCTCCTGGGGCTTCGTGATTTCTCCTGAGCAGATTCTGCAAACGGCGAAAGACATCGGTGAACCGTCCGTTCTGAACCGTGCAGGTGGCGCACCAACGCTGGCTGTGGGGATCGCACACGTGTTCCACCAGATCATTCCTGGTGCCGACATGGGCTTCTGGTATCACTTCGGTATTCTGTTTGAAGCGCTGTTCATTCTGACTGCGCTGGATGCGGGCACACGTGCTGGCCGCTTCATGTTGCAGGACCTGTTGGGTAACTTCGTTCCGTTCCTGAAGAAGACCGACTCTCTGATCGCCGGCATCATCGGTACGGCGGGCTGCGTCGGTCTGTGGGGCTATCTGCTGTATCAAGGCGTGGTCGATCCGCTGGGCGGCGTGAAGAGCCTGTGGCCGTTGTTCGGTATCTCTAACCAGATGCTGGCTGCCGTCGCGCTGATTCTGGGTACGGTGATTCTGATTAAGATGAAACGTACACAGTACATCTGGGTCACGCTGCTTCCGGCGATTTGGCTACTGATCTGTACGACCTGGGCGCTGGGTCTGAAATTGTTCAGTGACAACCCGCAGTTGGAAGGCTTCTTCTATATGGCGAACATGTTCAAGGGCAAAATTGCGCAAGGCGGTGCTGACCTGAGCGTACAGCAGATTGCGAACATGAACCATATCGTGACCAACAACTATACCAACGCCGGTCTGAGCATTCTGTTCCTGATCGTGGTGTACAGCATTATTGCGTATGGTATCAAAGAGGCTCTGGCCGCACGTAAAGTAGCTGAACGTACCGATCAGGAAACGCCATATGTTCCGGTTCCTGAAGGCGGCGTGAAAGTCTCTTCCGGCCACTAAGTCACTCGCCCGTCAGATTTTGCGAGACAGCTAGCAAGGCTGAATGTGAAAGATGACGGGTACAGATACCCTGTATAATGTATAACGTTATACAGGGTATTTTTTATCTAGCCGCTATCGCAGGCGATGGTCTGGAGGTAATGATGTTTGGCAATCTGGGAAAAGCAGGAAAATATTTGGGCCAGGCGGCGCGTATGCTGGTCGGTATGCCAGACTATGACACCTATGTGCAGCATATGCAGACCAACCACCCGGATAAACCTGTGATGACGTATGAAGAATTTTTCCGCGAACGCCAGCAGGCGCGTTACGGTGGAGATGGCAAAGGCGGGATGCGCTGCTGTTAACGATTTGGAACCTGTTATGACTCAACCTTTATCCTCTGATGTGGCTACCCCCGTGTATGTCACCATCCTGACCGGGTTTCTCGGCGCGGGAAAAACCACCTTATTACGACATATTCTGAATGCAGACCACGGCTATAAAATCGCCGTGATTGAAAATGAATTCGGCGAAGTGCCGATTGATAATACGTTAATCGGTGAACGCGCCAGCCAAATTACGACCCTGAGCAACGGTTGCATCTGCTGCACACAGTCCAATGCGTTGGCCGATGCGCTACTCGATCTGATCGACGGCGTGGATAACGGTACGCTGGATTTCGATCACGTCATCATTGAATGCACGGGTATGGCCGATCCTGGGCCCGTGGCACAGACCTTCTTCTCGCATGACGTTATCTGCGAACGCTTTGTGCTGGACGGCATCATCACGCTGGTGGATGCGGTACATGCGCAACAGCAGCTCGATCAGTTCACTATCGCGCAGTCGCAGATTGGCTATGCCGACCGCATACTGCTAACTAAAACCGACGTAGCAACTGAGGACGACACGCTGCTACCGCGTCTTCAGCGCATCAATGCGCGTGCACCGATCTACTCTGTGGTACATGGCGATATCGATCTGAGCGTGCTGTTTAACATCGACGGTTTTGTCCTCAGCGATAAGCTGGACGTGAAAACGCCCGTATTTCGCTTTGTTGCTCCTACGCAAAATAACGTGCAATCGATTGTTGTGTATCTCGATAAGGCGGTTGAGCTTCAGTCTGTTTCCGATGTGATGGAAAACCTGCTGCTGCAATTCTCCGATAATCTGCTGCGTTATAAAGGTATTCTGGCCATCAACGGTGATGACCGCCGCCTGCTGTTTCAGGGCGTTCAGCGCTTGTATAGTGCTGACTGGGACAGAGAATGGCAGCCTGATGAAGAAAGAAAGAGCGTGCTGGTGTTTATCGGTGTGGATTTACCTGAACAGGAAATCCGTGACGCTTTCGCTCGCCTGACGGCATAGCATTACTCATCTTACTGGTGCTGGTCGCTCTGGCCAGCACCATTCCTTATCCTGCGTACGTTGCTCACTACCCGACAGAGCGGTATTCACTTTGTGACCATCGGCAAAATGTGAATAGGGCAATTGCACAGAAAAATTCATACCTTATTGTAATTATTACGAATACATCTAAAACGTGATCGCTCCTCGCTTTTTGATGGAATGAGAGTGTTATTTTATTAAAACTACATTTCATTTTTAGTGAGGTTAAGTATGCGTAGTGGTCTTGCCCTGTCATTAATGGCTTCCTGCATCACACTGGGTATTCAAGCGGGCTCCGCACAAGCGGCCAGCTCAGTGAAATTCCCCGATAAAATTTGTGACGTAACGCAATACGGCGCCGAAGGTCACCGCTTACAGATCGCACTGAATACCGAGGCTTTCCAGAAAGCGATTGATGACTGTGCTGCGGCCGGCGGCGGAACGGTACACGTACCTCGCGGTAACTATCTGGTCGATCCGCTGTTCCTAAAAAGTAATATCAGGCTGGATTTAGCGAAAGATGCGACCATTGTTGCATCAACCGAAGAAGCCGCGTATCGCGCGACGGAAAAAACCAAGTACGCTGAAGCAGAAAATGGCTGGCTTCCCTTCATCAGTATTGCGGATGCGCAAAACGTGGCTATCACCGGTCAGGGCACCATTGATGGGCAGGGGGCCGTCTGGTGGGAACGCTGGCGTGCCAATATTCGCGCAACGGGCAAGAAAGGCGGCACCGATCGTCCACGCCTGATTTATATCAAAAACGCCAGTAACGTGTTGGTGGATGGCGTCACGCTCACCCACTCCCCAAGTTTCCACGTTGTGATGCGTTACTCGCATGATGTGGATGTGAATGGCACGCGGATTCTGTCGCCGTGGCATGCGCCAAACACGGATGCTATCGACCCGATCGACAGCCAGAACATCCGTATTACTAACAACTATATCGACTGTAATGACGACCATATTGCGATAAAAGCGGAGAAGCCGGATAGTCGCTTCCCGAATGGCGTCGTCGATAATATTTATATCGCCAACAACATCCTGAAGCAGGGGCGCGGTATCTCCATCGGCAGTGAAACCTCGGGCGGTGTGAATAACGTGCTGGTCGAAAATAACCAGTTCGAAGGTTCTATGTACGGTATCCGCATTAAAACCCTGCGTGGTAAAGGCGGCGAAGTGAAAAACATCACCTACCGTAATACCAAAATGGTGGATGTAGAAATCCCGCTGGTCTTTGCGGGTTACTATAAAGCCGCGCCGATTGTGCAAGCCGAGGTGGACAAAATGCTGGCTGAAGGTGGCTTCACCATGGGCGAGCAGATTTATCCACCAGATACCGATCCAGAGCAGCCGTTTGATCAATACAAAACGCCGCATTTCAGTAACGTGACGATTGAGAATCTGGAGTCGACAGGTAAGACCAAGGCGGCGGCATACATTATCGGCGTGCCGGAAGCCCCGCTCAGTGGTTTCCACTTTGCTAACGTGCGCATTGATGCAGATAAAGGTATTCGCGTCAGGAATGCGGAACTGCAAACCAAAGGCCTGACGGTGAATGTAAAAGAAGGCCCTGTGATGCAGTTGGATAAAGGGGCGAAAGTCGATCAGTAATCGATTATGAAGCGGTAGCGGGGGGCACACTGGCCGTGGAGTCCTCTGCTACCTGCTTCACTTTGCTACACGTCACCCAGCAAGTGATGCCCGTTTAATGACGGGCATTAATCATGTTTGGCAATATCGGCAAAGGTGGCGCGCAGCAGTCGTGCCAGATCGTCGGCTGACAGTTCAATATCCAACCCGCGTTTACCGCCGGAAATGAAAATGGTATCGAACTGGCGTGCCGGTTCATCAATCACGGTCGGCAGCAGTTTCTTTTGCCCAAGCGGGCTGATTCCCCCAACCAGATAACCGGTTACACGCTGGGCGATGGCCGGATCGGCCATATCGGCTTTTTTGGCCGATAGCGCGCGAGCGACTTTCTTGAGATCCAGCATTCCGGCGACCGGTGTGACGGCTACGGCGAGGTTTTTCGCATCGCCATTCAGAGCAACGAGCAGCGTTTTATAAACCTGTTCTTTATTCAGTCCCAGCTTTCTGGCCGCTTCCTCGCCAAAATTGGTTTCGTCACTGTCATGGTGGTAGCTGTGCAGCGTAAAGGCGATCTTATTCTTTTCGAGCAGATTGACTGCGGGTGTCATGATTTCACTGTCCTTAACCCTTTCGCGGGTTTTATCTTGCAGACGCGGTTGCGCGTCATAATGTGGTCTTTTATGGCGTGGCGGAATGACCATTTCTGAGCAATGTGGGTAAATTCTCATCGCCATACAGATGCAGCGCACCGACGGCCACAACGTAGTTTCCGGACGGCAGCGCCTGAAGTTGCTGTTGCCAGCGGCGGTTACGCTGGCCCATCAGCAGGTCGGTCATTTCATTGCTAAATGTTGCGGGAATATCCGGCTTATATTGGCCTGGCTTGCTGTCTAGCCACCAGCCGACCATCGTTTGCAGCAGACGCGCGTTGGTGTGCCAGTGTTGAATCGTATCTTCCAGCAGCAGCAAACCGCCCTGTGGCAGTTGCTGTAACAACTCAACTTGCGTCTGTTGCCCTTCTAGTTCGATGACCGGAATACCGTGAGATTTCGCCGCGTTAATCAACTGATAATCGATGCCATAGTCGGGGCGTAAGCCCAGCAACTGTGCCTGCCTTGCTTGCAGCATCAGCGCGGCCTGCCACGCCGGAAGCGTATTGATATTGCTTTCATCGAAAGCGAGCGATTCGCAGATTTTTTCCAACTGGCGGTAGCTGTCTGAGCTGAGGCGTTGCACCAGTGGTGACTCATTATCACTGTGGCCGAAGGGGGAGTGTGCATCGGAGATATCGGCTTCGACGATGAGTGCGGTAGCCTGGCGGAGTTGTTGCAGCAGCGTATCGGGCAGCGGTGCCATATCCTGACTTCCCATGTGAATACTGCCGACTAGATGTAGTTGCCGTTCATTGGCAAGCTGAACATCTATCGCCGGATAGGTATAAGCCAGCGGTGAAATAAAACCAAGAAAAGTTGCGATTCTACGCAGCAGTTGCCCCATTGATTCCGTCTCCTGATGTGGGAATAACTATGCTAAACGCTAGATGCGGAACAATACAAGGTATACCAATCCTAAGGGCACTGAAGCCTCAGTGTTTGGTTGATCGTTCATTATCGATTTTCCCTGCATGTAAAATATTGATGGGTGTGTACGGGTGTGTATAATAAAATCAGGTTAGGAGGATATATGAAATCAACTGACCTGATAAAGGAGCTGGCAGCGGCAGGTTGTGAGTGCAAACGGCATAATGGCGGAAGCCACCAAATATGGTGGTCACCCATTACTGGAAAAACGTTTCCGGTGCCGCATCCCAAAAAGGATTTACCACTTGGAACTGTCAAATCCATCAAAAAAATGGCGGGGATTTAATCCCCGCCTTTTCGGAGGCAATATGTTTTTTTCAGTCGGTGTGGAAACGCCAAAAGATGATGCTACGGCATATGGGCTGATCGTTCCGGCATTGTGTACTGATGATTACGGCTGTTTCTCTGCGGCTGACAGCCAGCAGGATATCGCACGCATGGCGCGGGAAGCGATTTTAGCCCTTATTGATGAAGCGGTGAGTCGCGGAAATCTGGACATTAAGCGACTTAATGATGCTGGGCATCTGATCTATGCGGCGATGCCTGATTTCGCGGACTACGATAGTTGGTTTGTGCTGGATGTCGATCTATCGGCTTTTGAAGGAAAGCCGCAGAGATTGAATATTTCACTTCCTGATACGTTGATACAGCGTATTGATAATCGCGTGCGTGAGCAGCCGGGAACTTATCGCGATCGTAGCCATTTTTTGGCAGAAGCGGCACGCCATGAACTGGAGTGAGTCTGGTTAAATAGGTCTGACGACAGTCGATAAAAACCATGACAATTTCCGAAAGAGGAAACGCGGCGCGTTGTTGAGACGCGCCGCATTGGTATTACTCACTTTTAGGTGTAAAACGCAGCAGGCGGTTAGCGTTGCTGACAACCGTGATGGAGGAGAGCGCCATGGCGGCACCGGCGACCACCGGGCTGAGTAGCGCACCGGTCAGCGGGTAAAGTACGCCCGCGGCAATCGGGATTCCCAGCGAGTTATAGATAAATGCGCCCAGCAGGTTCTGCTTCATGTTGCGCAGCGTGGCATTGGAGAGCGCCAGCGCATCGGCGACGCCGTGCAGACTGTGGCGCATCAGCGTGATGGCGGCGGTTTCAATCGCAATATCGCTGCCGCCGCCCATCGCAATGCCGACATCGGCCTGCGCCAGCGCGGGCGCATCGTTGATGCCATCACCAATCATCGCCACGCGTTTGCCTTGAGCCTGTAGCTTTTTGATGGCTTCGGCTTTTCCGTCTGGCAGCACCCCAGCAATCACCTGGTCGATACCCGCTTCTTTAGCGATGCTCTTCGCCGTAAGCGGGTTGTCCCCTGTTAGCATGACGAGCTGATAGCCCTGCCGATGCAGACGCTGCAAGGCGCTCACGCTATCTGCTCGCAGCGGATCGTGAATAGATAACACCGCGATGATATGACCATTCGCCGCCAGCAATACCGGTGTGATACCGCGCTGAGCCTGTTCGTTGATCAGTGTTTCGCCTTCGGTGATATCGACCTGATGCTGTTTGAGTAGTGCCGGATTCCCCAACAGCAGAGTGGTATCACCGATCTTGCCGCTGACGCCGAGACCGCGCAGCGTACGGAACTGCTCGGTTGGCGTGAGCGTCAGATTCTCTGCTCGTTCAAGAATCGCTTTTGCCAGCGGATGATTCGATCCCTGTTCCAACGAGGCCGCCCAAGCCAGTGCCTGTGTTTCCGTTACGTCACCGAAGGTATGAACCGCCACAACGCGCGGCTGTCCTTCGGTTAGCGTACCGGTTTTGTCAAACACCAGTACATCCAGCTTGCTGGCCTGCTGTAAGGCATCGGCATCTCGCACCAGCACGCCAAACTCCGCAGCACGTCCGACGCCGGAAATAATCGACATCGGCGTTGCCAGCCCAAGTGCGCAGGGGCAGGCAATGATCAGGACGGTCGTGACGATGATGAGCGTGTAGACCATCTGCGGCTGCGGCCCAACGAAGAACCAGATCGCGCCGCTGAGAAGCGCAATAGCCACAACGACGGGCACAAACACGGCAGAGATGCGATCCGCCAACTGGCCGATAGCAGGTTTGCTGCTTTGTGCCTGTCTGACCAGCCGGATAATGCGCGACAGCGTGGTTTGATTACCAATTGCATCCGCTCGGAAGAGAACGCTGCCGTCGGAAACCAGCGTACCCGCATGCACCGTATCGCCAGCGGTTTTGGCTTGCGGGATCGGCTCCCCGGTCAGCATCGCTTCATCCACCCAGATTTCACCTTGCAGTATCTCGCCATCGACAGGAACACGATCGCCGGTTGTCAGGCGCAGCGTCATGCCGGACTGCACAGCGGACAACGGAATCGATTTCTCACCTTCTTCTGTCACGACGCGGGCAGTGGGCGGTGTCAAATCCAGTAACCGTTCCAGCGCCCGCGAAGAGCGTTGACGGGCGCGCTGTTCCAGTGCATGACCGAGGTTGATCAAACCGATGATCATCGCGCTAGCTTCGTAATAAAGATGGCGCGCCGCCATGGGGAAAAGATCCGGCCACAGGTTGACGGTAATGGAGTAAAGCCACGCCGCCCCCGTACCCAGTGCGACCAGCGTATCCATGGTTGCAGCACCGTTTCTCAGGCTACGCCAAGCGTTACGATAAAAATGACTGCCAGCCAATGCCATCACCGCCAGCGTCAAAATACCGATGATGAGCCACGGCGTTTGGCTTTCTGGCGTCAGGCTCATGCTGCCGCCCAACACACCCCACAGCATTAGTGGCACACCAAGCATTAAGCCTAGCGCGGCCTGCCATTGGAAACGGCGGATAGCCTGTTGAGAGGTTTGCTGCTGGCGTGTACGGCGCGCTTCTTCGTCCTGAATGATTTCTGCCCCATAACCCGCTTGTTCAACGGCGGCAATCAACGCTTCCGGTTCAGCATGACCGCTGACCAACGCGCTGCGCTCGGCCAGATTGACCCGGGCTTGCGTGACGCCACTGACGTTTTGCAGCGCCGTCTGTACGCGGTTTACGCAACTGGCGCAGCTCATGCCCTGAAGCAGGAGCTGCACGTTGTCGTCATCGTGGGTGGACGATGTGGTTGTTGCCGGAAGAATACTCTCGGCCGCTGGCAGCGCTTCCGGCGTTGTCGCTACCTGTGCCAGCGGCTCAGTTTTTGGGTGAGCACTCTCCTGCACGCTGGCGTGATAGCCGGCTTCTTCAATGGCGCTAATCAGTATTGTGGCCTCAACGTTGCCGTACACGCTTGCCTGTTCTTTGGTGACATCCGTCGCCACAACGCCGGGAATAACTTCCAGCACTTTACGCGTAGCCGCGACGCAGTGATTGCAGCTCAGGCCGGAAAGCTGGAGGGACACATCCGGTGTAGTCGCAAGCTGCGCTTCGTAGCCAGCCTGCTCAATGGCATCGATCAATGTCTGCGAATCAACGTTGCCGCTGACGCTGGCGTACTGTTGTGTGACGCTGGTTTGTTCGACCGCTGGCAACGCGTCCAGTGCTTTTTTAACACGCTGGACACAGTGTCCGCAGGTTAGCCCCTGCAATGACAACACGATGGTTTGTGACATAACAATTTTCTCCCGTGATCACAGCCGGAGGTGAAAGACGTTGACCGGCTATCTGATTTCTACTAGTTATTGGGTAAGGTAAACCTTCTAGCAAGGGGAGGGTCAAGGGGGAAATCATGAATATCAGTGATGTCGCGAAAAAAACCGGTCTTAGTAGTAAAACCATTCGCTTCTATGAAGAAAAAGAACTTCTGACTACGCCGCTGCGTTCTGAAAATGGTTACCGTAGCTACGACGATCATCACGTTGAAGAGCTTACGCTGCTGCGTCAGGCACGCCAGGTTGGCTTTAATCTGGATGAATGCCGGGAACTGGTGACGCTATTTAACGATCCGCTACGGCGAAGCGCAGATGTCAAAGCGCGTACCTTGCAGAAAGTGCACGAAATCGAAATGCATATCGAAGAGCTAAAAACGATGCGTGAACAGCTACTGGTGCTGGCCGAACAGTGTCCGGGGGACGGCGGAGCGGACTGTCCGATAATCAATAATCTGGCGGGCTGTTGTCAGAAGAATAAGTAGTCAGAAGCGTAAATCGCCAAAAATAAATCGTCATAAAGGGGAGACGGGCTCCCCTAAAGTGTGTGTGGTTAGCGCTCCGTTGGGCGCACATGCAGCGTGATGCCATCAATGGCAATCACTTCGACAGGCGTGCCCGCAGGCAGATCCTGCTCTGCTTTCACGCGCCAACTGCTGTCACCAATGTTTACCCGGCCGAAACCGTTGGTCACCGGTTCGGTCAGCGTGGCGCGCAGGCCAAGCAACTGTTGCCCACGTTGGTTAAGCGTTGACTGTGGGCGTGACAGCGTCCGTTTACGCAGCCAATACCACCAGAGCAGCGCCGTGACGATCGTCAGGATGGCAAAAATCGTTCCCTGCCATGGCCAGTCCAGCGGCATGACCCATGTTAACAGCCCAACCAATACCGCCGATAAACCGCTCCACAGTAAATAGCCACTGGCGCCCAGCATTTCGGCGGCTAACAGCAGGCCGCCGAGCGACAGCCAGAACCAGTGCGTATTTTCCATCACCAGTTCAATGCCCATTATTTACCTCGGCTTTCTTTACTGTCTTTAACCAGTTCTGCAATCCCGCCGATAGCGCCCATTAAATTGCTGGCTTCCAACGGCATCATGATGACTTTGCTGTTATTAGAAGAGCCAATCTGTTGCAGCGCATCGGTATATTTCTGCGCGATGAAGTAGTTGACTGCCTGAATGTCGCCCGCCGCGATGGCTTCGGACACCATCTTGGTTGCCTGTGCTTCCGCTTCCGCCGCACGTTCACGTGCTTCTGCTTCCAGGAACGCGGACTGACGCAGGCCTTCTGCTTTCAGGATCTGCGACTGTTTTTCCCCTTCGGCTTTCAGGATTGCGGCCTGACGAACCCCTTCGGCTTCCAGAATATCGGCACGCTTGTTACGTTCCGCTTTCATCTGCGCGTTCATGGCAGCAATCAGCTCTGTCGGTGGACGAACGTCGCGGATCTCAATACGGGTAATCTTAATACCCCACGGGTTGGTCGCTTCGTCCACGATATGCAGCAGGCGGGTATTGATGCTGTCGCGCTGAGACAGCATCTCGTCCAGCTCCATCGAACCCAGTACGGTACGGATGTTGGTCATCGTCAGGTTGACGATCGCCTGTTCCAGATTGCTGACTTCATAGGCGGCGCGTGCCGGATCGATAACCTGAATAAAGCACACGGCGTCGATAGTGACGTTGGCGTTATCTTTCGAAATGATTTCCTGTGATGGAATGTCCAGCACCTGTTCCATCATATTAATTTTGCGGCCGATGCGATCCATAAATGGCACCACCAGATTAAGCCCCGGCATCAGCGTTTTGGTATAACGACCAAACCGTTCCACAGTCCATTGATATCCCTGGGGTACGATTTTGATGCCTGACCAGACAATGATGAGCGCAACAAAGATCAAAATAGGAATGACGGTGAGCATGTTTTAAAACCTCCACGTTGTTTTATATCAGTCAAAAGACGACTTCAGCGAATAGTGTAACTTACTTGAGTATGAAAGCGGGCAGGAAATACGCCCGCCAGCGCGAGCGATAGGGCGATTAGCTTATGGAGAATAACGGAGCTAAATATCGAGCTCGATGTCGCCCTGCGGCATGCAGCAGCAGGGGAGGATTTCATCCTGTTGGATGCAGGCCAGCGGGGTTTGGCGATACGCCACTCTGCCTTTTACTAGACGCAGCCGGCAGGAGCCGCAATAGCCGGATCGGCACTGGTATTCAATGCTGACGCGGTTGGACTCCAGTACATCCAACAGGGAAGGGCCGTCATCTGAACAGGAAAACTGCGCACCGGATGTGCGCAGCGTGATCGTTGGGTTGCTCATCGCTTACAGTTGGAAATCACTCAGATCGTCGTCGCTGATTTCTGAATCGATCTGACCGACCAGATAGGAACTGACTTCAACTTCCTGTGGCGCGACCTGCACGTTATCGGATACCAGCCAGGCGTTGATCCACGGAATAGGGTTAGTGCGCGTCTGGAACGGCAGCGGCAGCCCAACTGCCTGCATGCGGATGTTAGTGATGTACTCCACATACTGACACAGAATATCCTTGTTCAGACCAATCATCGAACCGTCGCGGAACAGGTATTCCGCCCACTCTTTTTCTTGCTGGGCAGCGAGCACGAACAGGTCATAGCACTCTTGCTGACACTCTTCGGCAATCTGCGCCATTTCGGGATCGTCATGGCCAGAACGCATCAGATTCAGCATGTGCTGTGTGCCGGTCAGGTGCAGCGCTTCATCACGCGCGATCAGCTTGATGATTTTGGCGTTGCCTTCCATCAGTTCACGTTCTGCAAAAGCAAACGAGCAGGCAAAGCTGACGTAGAAGCGAATGGCTTCCAGCGCGTTCACACTCATCAGGCAGAGATACAACTGCTTTTTCAGCGAATGCAGATTGACGGTTACGGTCTTGCCGTTAACTTGATGTGTGCCTTCACCCAGCAGATGATAGTAGCTGGTCATCTCAATCAGCGAGTCGTAGTAACCGGAGATATCCTTAGCACGTTTCAGGATCTCTTCGTTCGTTACGATATCGTCAAACACCAGCGACGGATCGTTCACGATATTACGAATGATATGCGTGTAGGAACGTGAGTGAATGGTTTCCGAGAAAGCCCAGGTTTCCACCCAAGTTTCCAGCTCAGGGATAGAAATCAGCGGCAGCAGCGCCACGTTCGGGCTACGTCCCTGAATGGAATCCAGCAGCGTTTGGTATTTCAGGTTGCTGATGAAGATATGCTTTTCATGATCGGGCAGCGCCTGATAGTCGATGCGATCGCGGGATACGTCAACTTCTTCTGGACGCCAGAAGAAGGACAGCTGTTTTTCGATCAGCTTTTCGAAAATTTCATACTTTTGCTGATCGAAACGCGCGACGTTAACTGACTGACCGAAGAACATCGGTTCGAGCAACTGGTCATTTTTGTTCTGTGAAAAAGTGCTATAGGCCATGAGTTTCTCCAAAAAAATGCCGAGAGCATTTTTTAACGCCGCTTGTGAAGGCCCATAGAGGGCGGGCAGCGACGCCTGCTATAAAAGATGAAGGCTGCATCGGCAGCCTTTCATTATTGGCTTAAATCTTACATGCGCCGCCTTCACAGCCGTCATCCTGCGGTTCTGCCAGCAGGTCGTCCTGTACGTCTTCTGCGCCGTCACGGGTGTTTTGGTAATACAGCGTTTTCACGCCGAATTTGTAAGCCGTGACCAGATCTTTCAGCAACTGTTTCATCGGCACTTTGCCGGATGGGAAACGCGACGGATCGTAGTTGGTGTTAGATGAAATCGCCTGATCGACAAACTTCTGCATCAGACCCACCAGTTGCAGGTAGCCGTCATTGCTCGGCATTTCCCACAGCAGCTCGTAAGCATCTTTTAGCGTTTCGTACTCCGGCACAACCTGACGCAGAATACCGTCTTTGGATGCTTTAACGCTGATGTGACCACGCGGTGGTTCAATACCGTTAGTGGCGTTGGAGATCTGAGACGAAGTTTCAGACGGCATCAATGCCGACAGCGTGGAGTTACGCAGGCCGTACTCTTTGATGTCGTTGCGCAGTGCTTCCCAGTCGAGATGCAGCGGCTCGTTGCAAATCGCATCCAGATCGCGCTTATAGGTATCGATAGGCAGGATACCTTGCGAATAGGTGGTTTCATTGAACCACGGGCAGGCACCTCGCTCGCGCGCCAGCACGTTGGAGGCTTTCAGCAGGTAGTATTGGATCGCTTCAAACGTTCTGTGCGTCAGGGCGTTGGCGCTGCCGTCGGAGTAACGCACGCCGTTTTTCGCCAGATAGTAAGCGAAGTTGATCACGCCAATACCCAGCGTACGGCGACCCATTGCCCCACGTTCTGCCGCGGTAATCGGGTAATCCTGATAATCCAGCAGGGCATCCAGTGCGCGTACGGCCAGCGTCGCCAGCTCTTCCAGATCGTCTAAGCTGTTGATGGCACCGAGGTTGAAAGCCGACAGCGTACACAGCGCGATTTCACCGTTTTCATCATTCACATCGTTCAGCGGCTTGGTCGGCAGTGCGATTTCCAGACACAGGTTGGACTGGCGAACGGGGGCAATTTGCGGATCGAACGGGCTGTGCGTGTTGCAGTGGTCAACGTTCTGAATATAGATGCGCCCCGTAGAAGCACGTTCCTGCATCATCAGAGAGAACAGCTCAACGGCTTTAATGCGTTGTTTGCGGATGCTGTCATCCTGCTCATATTGCACATATAGGCGCTCGAACTCATCCTGATCGGCGAAGAACGCATCGTACAGCCCCGGCACGTCGGATGGGCTGAACAGCGTGATCTCTTCACCTTTTACCAGACGCTGGTACATCAGTTTGTTCAACTGTACGCCGTAGTCGAGGTGACGAACGCGGTTGCCTTCTACACCACGGTTGTTTTTCAGCACCAGCAGGCTTTCTACTTCCAGATGCCACAGCGGATAGAACAGCGTGGCAGCTCCACCGCGGACGCCGCCCTGAGAGCAGGATTTCACCGCTGTTTGGAAGTGTTTATAGAAAGGAATACAGCCGGTATGGAAGGCTTCACCGCCGCGAATCGGGCTGCCGAGCGCACGGATGCGGCCTGCGTTGATGCCGATACCCGCACGCTGGGAAACGTATTTCACGATGGCGCTGGACGTCGCATTGATGGAATCCAGGCTGTCGCCGCATTCGATCAGCACACAGGAACTGAACTGACGCGTTGGTGTGCGCACGCCCGCCATGATTGGCGTCGGCAGAGAAATTTTGAAGGTGGAAATCGCGTCGTAAAAACGTTTGATGTAATCCAGACGCGTTTCACGCGGGTAGCTTGAGAACAGGCATGCCGCGACCAGAATGTACAGGAACTGGGCGCTTTCGTAGATATCACCGGTGACGCGGTTTTGGACTAGGTATTTCCCTTCCAACTGTTTAACCGCTGCGTAGGAGAAATTCATGTCACGCCAGTGATCGATGAAAGCGTCCATCTGGGCGAATTCTTCTGGGCTATAGTCTTCCAGCAGGTGTTTGTCGTACTTGCCCAGTTCCACCATTTTGGTGACGTGAGTCAGCAATGCTGGCGGCTCAAACTGACCGTAGGCTTTCTTGCGCAGATGAAAGATAGCCAGACGCGCGGCCAGATATTGATAATCTGGGCTTTCGCGCGAGATCAGATCGGCGGCAGCCTTAATGATGGTCTCGTGGATATCAGCGGTCTTGATGCCGTCGTAAAACTGAATGTGGGAGCGAAGTTCGACCTGAGAGACGGAGACATTGTGTAAACCCTCTGCGGCCCAGGTAATGACGCGGTGGATTTTATCCAAATTGATTTTTTCTTTACTGCCATCGCGTTTGGTAACGAGCAAGCTCTGATTCATGTTGGGATTGACCTGTTGGTGAAAATAAAAAATATCCCCTGTTTATTCACAGAAACCACCCTGTGACTAACTCTGTGGATAAATACTAGATATAGATATTTTTTGATAAAAGGCTACTACATGGTGAGTATTGTAGTGTGGATTCTTTGAAGAACAAGAGTTGATTTTTCGTTAATTTGGAGGTTTAAGAAAAGATATTTTGTTAAAAACCTCGCCTGATAAGGCCTGTGGCGATGTCAATATCATTCTGGGTTTTGATAAGAAAAAGAAAACCGGAAGACTTTGCTGGTTTTGGCACCAGAAGGAGCAAAGCGCGCGGTAAAAAACCGCGCAGCATTTAAGAATACTCTGAATCCGATCTATTTATTGTGGCGCGTATGCAGCATGTAATTCACGTCCACGTTTGGACCCAGTTTAAAGCGGTCTGTCAGCGGATTGTAGTGTAGCCCAGTGATGTGTTTTTCACGCAACGGCGTACTGTCAACCCAATGCATCAGCTCTGCCGGGCGGATGAATTTCTTAATGTCATGGGTGCCGCGCGGCACCATTTTTAGCACGTACTCAGCGCCGATAACGGCCATCATCCACGCTTTCGCATTGCGGTTGATGGTGGAGAAAAAGACGTGTCCACCGGGTTTGACCAATTTAGCGCAGGCCTGCACCACGGATTGCGGGTCAGGAACGTGCTCCAGCATTTCCATACAGGTGACGACATCATAGAGGCTCGGATGCGCGAGTGCATGGGCTTCTACCGTTTCTTGTACGTAATTCAGGGTGATACCGCTTTCCAGTGCATGCAGACGCGCAACTTGTAACGGCTCTGCGCCCATATCGAGCCCCGTGACGTCAGCGCCTTCACGCGCCATACTCTCGGCTAAAATGCCGCCGCCGCAGCCGACATCCAGCACTTTCTTGCCGAACAGGCCTTCCGCACGCTGCGAAATATAGCCCAGACGTAGCGGATTAATGCGGTGTAACGGTTTGAATTCACCGTCTAAATCCCACCAGCGTGAAGCGATAGCCTCAAATTTGGCAATCTCCTGATGGTCAACGTTCGGAGCTTGATTTTCTACATTCATCTGTCATCACTGCCTTTCGTCATCTTTTACTGCCGCGAGTATACTCCCTTCGTGTCGCAACGTGCAGCGGTGTCGTTTTTCTCTTCCAAATACTTTTCGCCGTAGGATAACGGTTCCGTGGGAAAACAGTTTGTTCAGGGTGGAAGGGAGTTTCCCCCGAAACGGCGCTTTGTGATATAATTTTTCACCTTTTGAACGGTTCACCTTACTGAACGGTTCACTTTTCTGAACACGGGTAGATGCCTAAATAGAGGGATAGCGGCTCCATGAGCGACCTTGCCAGAGAAATCACACCGGTCAACATTGAAGAAGAGCTGAAAAGCTCGTATCTGGATTATGCGATGTCCGTTATTGTCGGGCGTGCATTACCAGATGTTCGTGATGGACTTAAACCGGTACACCGCCGCGTACTGTATGCGATGAGCGTACTGGGCAACGACTGGAACAAACCGTATAAAAAATCCGCCCGTGTCGTCGGGGATGTCATCGGTAAATACCACCCGCACGGCGACTCTGCCGTTTATGAAACCATCGTGCGTATGGCGCAGCCTTTCTCACTGCGCTACATGCTGGTTGATGGTCAGGGTAACTTCGGTTCGATTGACGGCGACTCCGCGGCGGCGATGCGTTATACCGAAATTCGCATGGCAAAAATTGCTCATGAACTGCTGGCCGATCTCGAAAAAGAGACGGTCGATTTTGTGCCGAACTATGACGGCACCGAGCAGATTCCTGACGTCATGCCAACGCGTATTCCCAACCTGCTGGTTAACGGTTCTTCCGGTATCGCCGTCGGGATGGCAACCAACATTCCACCGCACAACCTGACGGAAGTCGTGAACGGTTGTCTGGCGTATATCGACGATGAAAACATCAGCCTTGAAGGGTTGATGGAACACATCAAAGGCCCGGATTTCCCGACAGCGGCGATCATCAACGGCCGACGCGGCATTGAAGAAGCTTATCGCACTGGGCGCGGTAAAATTTACATCCGTGCGCGCGCGGAAGTGGAAGCGGACGCGAAAACCGGACGTGAAACCATCATTGTGCATGAAATTCCGTATCAGGTGAACAAAGCGCGCCTGATCGAGAAAATTGCCGAACTGGTTAAAGACAAACGTATCGAAGGTATCAGCGCACTGCGTGACGAATCCGATAAAGACGGTATGCGTATCGTCATCGAGATTAAGCGTGACGCCGTGGGTGAAGTGGTTCTGAATAATCTGTATTCCCAGACGCAGCTTCAGACGTCATTCGGCATCAATATGGTCGCTCTGCATCAGGGGCAGCCAAAGATCATGCCGCTGAAGGACATTCTGGTTGCGTTTGTGCGCCACCGCCGCGAAGTGGTGACGCGCCGTACCATTTTTGAACTGCGTAAAGCCCGCGATCGCGCCCATATTTTGGAAGGTCTGGCGATTGCGCTGGCGAACATCGATCCGATTATCGAACTGATTCGCCGCGCGCCATCACCGGCTGAAGCGAAAGCCTCGCTGATCGCACAGGCGTGGGAATTGGGCAGCGTGGCGGCTATGCTGGAACGTGCGGGCGATGATGCCGCGCGTCCTGAGTGGCTGGAGCCGGAGTTCGGCATCCGTGACGGTCGCTACTACCTGACGGAACAGCAGGCGCAGGCGATCCTGGATCTGCGTTTGCAGAAACTGACCGGTATGGAGCACGAAAAGCTGCTGGATGAATATAAAGCGTTGCTGGCAGAAATTGCCGAGCTGCTTTATATCCTCAACAGCCCTGAGCGCCTGATGGAAGTGATCCGCGAAGAGCTGGAAGCGATCAAAACGCAGTACAGCGATGAGCGTCGTACCGAGATCACCGCGAATACCGCTGATATTAACATCGAAGATCTGATCAATCAGGAAGATGTTGTCGTCACCTTGTCCCATCAGGGTTACGTGAAGTATCAGCCGCTGAGCGATTACGAAGCACAGCGCCGTGGCGGCAAAGGCAAGTCTGCCGCACGTATAAAAGAAGAAGACTTTATCGATCGTCTGCTGGTGGCCAACACCCACGACACGATTCTGTGCTTCTCCAGTCGTGGCCGTCTGTACTGGATGAAGGTATACCAACTGCCGGAAGCCAGTCGTGGTGCGCGCGGTCGCCCGATCGTCAACCTGCTGCCGCTTGAAGCGGATGAACGTATCACCGCGATTCTGCCGGTGCGTGAATATGAAGAAGGCCGCCACATCTTCATGGCAACCGCGAGCGGTACTGTGAAGAAAACGGCGCTGACGGAATTCAGCCGTCCGCGCAGTGCGGGGATCATCGCGGTTAACCTGAACGAGGGTGACGAGCTGATTGGTGTCGACCTGACCGATGGCAGTGATGAAGTGATGCTGTTCTCTGCGGAAGGCAAAGTGGTTCGCTTCTCCGAGCAGGCGGTGCGCTCCATGGGCCGTACGGCAACGGGTGTCCGTGGTATCAACCTGCAAGGCGAAGATCGCGTTGTTTCACTGATCATTCCTCGTGGCGAAGGCGATATCCTGACCGTGACGCAAAATGGCTTTGGTAAGCGTACTGCCGTGAGTGAGTACCCGACCAAGTCGCGCGCGACGAAAGGGGTTATCTCTATCAAGGTCAGTGAACGTAACGGTAAAGTGGTTGGTGCGGTTCAGGTTGATGCCGCAGACCAGATCATGATGATCACCGATGCGGGAACACTGGTGCGTACCCGCGTATCTGAAGTCAGTATCGTTGGCCGTAACACGCAGGGTGTGACGCTGATTCGTACGGCGGAAGACGAACATGTTGTCGGCCTGCAACGCGTGGCCGAACCGGTAGAAGATGAAGAGTTGGATGGCGTGGTAAAAGTTGAAGGCGAAGTTGCCGAAGACGATGATGCTATCGATGACATTGATGGCGATGATGATATCGCAGAAGATGACGAATAAGCCTTTTCCTTAGCCGGAGTGAGTCGAATAAGCCAGCGCGATGCGCTGGCTTTTTTTATCGACACTCGGTAGTGTATCAGCCAACTGGTTCTTCCATTATTCAACGGTATTCACTTGAAATATCTCGCCTCATTCCACACCACATTAAAAGTTTCCCGCTATTTATTTCGGGTTTTGGCGGTCATGCTGTGGGTGCTAGGCGCGCTGATATCCGTTTTTTATGTCACTAAAGTATTGAATGAAAAAGAGTCACAGTTGCGGCAGGAGTACAACCTCAGCTTTGATCAGTCGCAGGGCTATATCCGACACGCGTCGGATATTGTGCGCGAACTCCAGTATCTGGCGGCAAATCGGCTGGTGCTGGCGCGAGAAAAAGCAGAGCCGCCAATAGAAGGAGGCCCCGGTGTCTCCGTTTATTCGCTTGCGCCCGGCGCAACCTGTTCCACGCAATATGGCGGGAATGCGGCGCTGCTTTCATTAAGTCATTTTTTTAACGGCTGGCAGGATAATTTCTCTGCCGTCTACGATCTTAACCGGGTCTTTTTTGTCGGCGGCGATCGGCGCTGTATGGTTGATTTTGGCATCCGTAACCAGTCGCTCGACCGTGATAACTTACTTAAAAACGTGCAGGATCGGTTTCAGGATCAGAAGAAGAATCGTACTCAAAGCGGGCGAGATGAAACGCTTTATTGGATTACTCCTGCGTCTATCCCCGATGTCGGCTATTTATATGCGCTGACGCCGATTTATGTGGATAACAAGCTGGAAGTCATCATGGGGATTGAACAGACGATTCGTCTGGATGACTTCGTCACCATGGGTAAATTTCCGATCGGTGCCAAGCTGTTGGATCAATACAATCAGGTTGTTTTGCAGTTTTCCGAGGATAAGGGACGTTACGCTTCGTCGGTAGACGGTTATCCCTCCGATCATAACTATTTTGGCTATGTGAATGGTTATGACGAACTCATTTTGAAGAAGTCGCTGCCGCCGACGTCGTTCAGCATCGTGTATTCACTGCCGTTGAGAGTGCTGCTCTCCCATATCAGCGCTTTAATGATCAACATGCTAGTGCTGAATATGTTATCGGCTATCTTGCTGTTTGTACTGGCGCTGGTGTTTGAGCGGAAAATGCTGTTGCCGGCAGAAGTGAATGCGTTCCAGTTGGAAGAGAACGAGCAATTCAACCGCAAAATAGTGGCTTCGGCACCGGTCGGGATTTGTATCCTGCGTATCAATGACGGCACGAATATCCTCAGTAACGAGCTGGCGCATAACTATCTCAACCTGCTGACCCACGAGGACAGGCTGCGCATTACCCGCATCATTTGCGAGCAGCAATCCAAGTTTGTGGATGTCATGACCAGCCGCAATCATCACCTGCAAATCAGCTTTGTCCATTCGCGCTATCGTAATGAAAACGTGGCGATTTGTGTGCTGCTGGACGTCAGCGCGCGCGTCAAAATGGAAGAGTCGCTACAGGAAATGGCAAATGCTGCCGAGCAGGCCAGCCAGTCGAAATCGATGTTTCTGGCTACCGTCAGCCATGAATTGCGTACGCCGCTGTACGGGATTATCGGTAACCTCGATTTACTGCAAACCAAATCGCTGCCGCAGGACGCCAACCGTCTGGTGGCGGCGATGAATAACTCTTCCTCGCTGCTGCTGAAAATCATCAGCGATATCCTCGATTTTTCCAAGATTGAATCGGAACAGTTGAAGATCGAACCGTGTGAGTTTGCGCCGCATGAGGTCATCAGCCACATCACCAGCAACTATCTTCCACTGGTGGTGAAAAAGCGCCTGACGCTGTACTGCTTTATCGCTCCCAATGTCCCTGTCAGCCTGTTTGGTGATCCCGTGCGTTTGCAGCAGGTGTTGTCTAACCTGCTGAGCAACGCTATCAAATTTACCGACACGGGCTGCATCATTTTTGAAGTCGGCTGCCGCGATGGCTATCTGGAATTTGTGGTGCGTGATACCGGCGTAGGAATTCAACCTCGTGAGGCGGTGAAGCTGTTTGACCCATTCTTCCAGGCGGGGAGCGGCGTACAGCGCCATTTTCAAGGCACAGGGTTAGGGCTGGCTATTTGTGAAAAGCTGGTCAATCTAATGGATGGAGATATTACCATCGAGTCGGAACCAGGGCTCGGCAGCCTGTTTGGCGTCAGAATTCCGCTGTATAAAGCGCGTTATGCTCCCGCAGCAATCAACGCCAGTCTGCAAGGAAAAATGTGCTGGCTGAGGATACGCAATGCCCGGCTGGAGTCTTATCTGCTGACGTTGTTGCAGGATCAAGGGTTGCAGGTGGCGCGCTATCAGAATCAAACCGTGTCGCCTGATCATGTGATGATTAGCGATTACATATCGGAAGAGAATATCACCGTTCGGGCGCATATCGTGATGAGCGGTGCCCATAATGGGGCCGCGCAGGAAGTGAGTGCAGGGCACTGGGTGCAAGGGACATCCACACCGCAACATCTGCCCGATTTGCTGGAGAAAATCTATCGTTCAGAAAATGAGGACAGAACGCACGCCGAGATTTCACCACCGCTTGCCAGCTATGTGCGGGATGAGAATGGCGACATTATGATTCTGGTGGTTGACGATCACCCCATCAACCGCAGGCTGTTGGCGGATCAACTGGGTTCTCTGGGCTATCAGGCGATGACGGCAAATGATGGCGTCGATGCACTGGGTGTATTGAGCAAGAACCATATCGATATCGTACTGACGGATGTCAACATGCCGAATATGGATGGTTATCTGTTCACACAGCGTATGCGCGAGCAGGGATTACGCTTCCCGGTTATCGGCGTGACGGCGAATGCATTAGCGGAAGAAAGGGCACGTTGCCTCGGCGCGGGGATGGATAACTGTTTGTCAAAACCGGTTACGCTGGATACCTTGCAGCAGGCGCTTGCGTATTACAGTAATGTGGTGCGTCAGGCGAGAACATCTGAGGAATAACCTGCACCAGCGGTTGCTGGTGCAGGCGAGGAAAGATAAAGGAAAGGTTTAGTCGACTTGCGTTGCACCGCCATTAACGGAGGACAGGTAATTCAGCAAGGCGATATCGTTCTCGACGCCCAGTTTGGTCATGGCTGACTTCTTCTGGCTACTGATCGTTTTGATACTGCGATTCAGTTTTTTGGCGATTTCGGTAACCAAAAAGCCCTCTGCAAACAGACGCAGCACTTCACTTTCTTTTGGCGACAGGCGCTTGTCGCCGTAGCCGCTGGCGCTGATTTTCTCCAGCACTTTGGATACGCTGTCCGGCGTGAATTTCTTCCCTTTTTGCAGGGCTGCCAGCGCTTTGGGTAAATCAGTCGGCGCACCCTGTTTTAGCACGATGCCTTCGATGTCCAAATCCAGCACTGCGCTCAAAATCGCCGGATTATTATTCATGGTGAGAACAATAATAGAGAGATGAGGAAAATGGCGCTTAATGTATTTAATGAGGGTAATGCCATCGCCGTATTTATCGCCAGGCATGGATAAATCGGTAATTAAAACGTTAGCGTCCAGCTTGGGCAGGTTGTTGATCAGCGCTGTTGAGTCTTCAAATTCGCCAACCACATTGACCCATTCAATCTGCTCAAGCGATTTTTTGATGCCAAAAAGGACAATAGGATGGTCGTCGGCAATAATTACGTTTAAGTTACTCATCGTTTTGGTTACTCATCTTGTTGGCTACCTTGCTGCCCTTTAGGTTCTTCTGGGGATAGTAATGCACTGACAAACCTCTCAATTTCATGAAGGTTAGCCTCGATCTGTTCACTATCATGCGCGGTAATATGCTGTTCAAGCTGTTCACACAACAGTTTGCCAGGATGCAGGTTTAACATGGCAAACACGCCTTTCAGCCGGTGTGCCGTCTGCGAAAGTGACGGGAAATCGCCTGCTTCCGCTTCAGTATACAGCCTCTTTAAATCATCCGGTACTGTCTCCACGAACAGCGAATAATAGTCGCTTGATGCCAATTGTGCGGCGTAAAATTCGACATCATCCTGTTCCCCTTTTTGTAGCACATCGGGTGACGTTTCCAGTTGTCGCTCAATCAGCTTAAGTAATGCCTCCAGCAGGAGGTGGCTGATATTATAATTCACCCGCAAACGGCACGGGCTCAAAGGCGTTACTGTGTCATCGTCGTGACTCAACAGCAGCGTATAATCTGCCTTGTTTTCTGGGTCGTCAGTAATACAGATATCGGCTTCCTGATTAATCTGGCGTTCATCGTTGACCAGATAATTCGCTCCCCACCCCGTCAGCATATTGCCGACAATATGCTGTACTTCATCAGACGTCACATCCAGCAGAATGGTAATACCATCCAGCAGTTTTTCTTCCTCAATGGGAAGCGGTTCCGGCTCCAGTTTTAGCGTCAGAATATAGTGTGTACCTAACCCAGACTTACTGTTGATGGTTAACGCACCGCCCAGTTTATTACAGAGTTGATTACACAAAAATAAGGTCAATCCTGAATTTTGTCCGAAACGATCGGAAGTGGCAGGGTGCAGGAAAGGGTGGCGGATATTTTCCTGCTCTTTGCCTGAAACATGGGTGCCCGTATCGCTGACCTGAATAATCAGGGTGTCCGATTCATTATTTTTTCTGTCAACCGATACCGTAATTTTGCCGTAATCTGTATTGGTCACCGAATAATTCAGCAGCAGTGCCAGCGTCTTTTTCAGCAACCCGGCATCACCCACGTAAGTTTGATTATTATCTAGGTTGTAATGATGGAATAGGGCCAGGCCTTTTTGATTCAATCGCGGTAGTAGCTCAAGCAGCACAGTGTCCATCAGCGCCAGCAGCGAAAAGCTGTCGTTGACCACGCTCCATTCCTGCGCTTCCAGCTTTTCGTGCAGGGCGATATTTTCCAGTAGCTCAATAGCGCAACGGGTATCCGCCGTGAGCTGCTCCAGTGTGGGTGTCTGTACGGTTCCCATATCGTTGTGGCGCAGCGCATGAATATGCTGTTGTAGTGAAATCAGCGGCTGTTTGAATTCGCTGAGCAGGTTTTGGAATAAGCGTTTTCTGGCGTGAATATTCTTTTCATATTCACGCTGAGCGAGCAGCAGTTTCCGCTGCACCAGAATTTCTTTATCCTGTTCACGCAGCAGGAAGAGGCAATAGTCAGGCGAATATTGGCTACGAATTTGGCGGATTTCATACATTTCATTATTGATCGTGACCTGAATGATACCCTGATGCTCGTCCGCCATATTGGTGATTTTTTGCAGGCTTAGGTGCGGAAGTAAATGTTCCGCACGCTCATTTTGTATGATGACTTTATTGCTGCTGAAGTCATAAACCAGCACGCCCATCGGGATTCTGCTCGTGGTTTCACGGTAAATATCCAGTTTCTTTTCCAACTGATGGGATAAATCCTCTACGGGGTGCGCATACTTCCGACGGAAAAGATAAAAGCCTGCGAGGGACAAACTCAGCAGAACCAGATTCAGCAGCAGAAACCAGACGTTATTACGCAATGAATCAATAATCAGGGCTTTTACGGGCACCTGAAAAACGATTTTTAGCGGTGCATTAACGAGCGTAGCGGAGATTTCAATATTGGATCCGTGAAGCTGCACATCAGCCGAGCCTTCGCTATTATTGCTGCTGTCCATCGTGCTGGCTGCTGGCGTATCCGGCTTCAGCATAAGGTGCTCTCGCGGAATGGTATCTGGGATTAAATCGTTAATCGGCAGATCGAAAGCAAGAATGGTTGCCAGATGCCCCGGCTGATTGAAGGTGGTGCGCAGCGTAAAATAGTAATCGTTATAGAAGCGTAATTTACGCAGCGGGGAAAAACTTTCGCGCTCGTCTAACACATTCGCCTGTTGCAGCATTTCCGTCCGGCGCGCCTCGGCGATGACCGTAATATAATTGCCACGGAACTGTGAAGAGATATCTTTCAGCGTCTGCGTGGAAATCATCGTCAGGCTGTTATCGATACCATTTAGGTAATACATGGAATAGACGCTGTTTTCCGCTCCCCAGAGAATATCAAGATAACGGGATATCCGACGAACCGACGTCAGCGTGCCTTTATCGTGTTGTCCGAAAATCAGCGCGTCCGTTTTCTGACCGTTTTTTTCTACGTAGAAAACATTCGGCATTAAACTAATGGCGGTGATGTTGGCGTCGTTAGCGGATGGTTCGCTGTTCAAACTGCCGTATATTTGATAGGTGAAAAAACGGTAGGTATCGACACGTTTTTGTATGCCTTGCGCAATGGTTGTCAGAGCATGTTTTTTGTCCGCCAGCAAATCGTTGATATAGCTGTAGGTGAAGGTTCCGGTAATCAGGATCGATAACACCGTAAGGAGAGAAAAATAACGCAGGATCATAGCTGGCATCAATTAACGCTCCTGATTAGCGGATGACGGCACGCGCACTGGCGCTGACGGCCAGCAACAGCAATGCGACAAACCCAAATGCGGTAGCCAAATTGCTGAACTGTGCAATAAAGCCGAGAATGGTCGGGCCAATCAGAATACCGGCATAGCCCACGGTGGTGATCGACGCGATGGCCAGATTGGGCGGCATGATCTTTTGATTTCCCGCCGCGCTGAAAAGAATCGGCACCACATTGGATGCACCGATACCGACCATGACGAAGCCAAGAATCGCGGTGATCGCATTATCAATACTGATCGTTAACACCAGACCAAGTGCGGCGCAGAGGCTGCCGCCGGTAAGAATCGCGTAGCGCCCGAGCGCATTAACGATGCGATCGCCGTTCAGCCTGCCAAGCGTCATGGCGACGGAAAACGCTGCATAGCCCATGCCCGCCTGCGCGCCGGTCAGGTTGCGTTCAACCGTTAAAAAGAGGGCGCTCCAGTCCAGTATGGAACCTTCTGCCAGAAACATGATGAAGCACAGTGAACCAATGAACATCACCCAGCCGCGCGGAATGACAAACAGCGGGCCACCGTCATCCTGATTTGTGGTGTGCAGCAGGTGCTTGTGCGCCGTTGCCATAAAGATCAGGATCAACGCAACCATCGTCAGGATTGCCATCAGCGGGGACAGGCCAAGCCATAGCAGGGCGCTGACGCCACCTGCGCCGACAATCCCCCCCACACTAAAGAAACCATGAAAACCGGACATCATCGCGCGCCCGCTGGCACGTTCTACGATGACGGCCTGAATATTGATTGCGACATCGATCATGCCCATAGAGGCACCGAAAAAGAGCAGCGTTATCGCCATCAGGGGTAATGTGCCTGCCTGCGTCAATGCGGGCAATACCAGACAAAGCAGCGCGCTTGCCAGCAAAATCACGCTGCGGCACCCTAGCTTGCTGGTGAGGAAACCGGTGAGCGGCATTGCCAGCAGCGACCCAATACCGAGAGAAAGTAGCAACATCCCCAGAGAGGCATCACTGATAGCCAGCCGCGTTTTGACAAAGGGAACCAGCGGTGCCCAGGACGCCATGGCGAAACCCGCAACAAAGAAAACGATGCGCGTCGCTGCCTGTGTCTTTTTGCCTGACAGATTCTGGTTGATGCATAACGGGTTGGAATTCAGCGTTGTACTCATCCTGATGAGGCTATCCGGTCGATGTAATAAGGGCCTATTTTTACCATAACTCGTGGCCTGAATGGAAAGAATCCTGGTGCGTGGTTCGAGGAGGAGGGGGAAAGCGCTTCCTGATGCAGTATCGCGGGCAAAAAAATGCCGATTAGATAATCGGCAAAAGAATTGGTCAATTGAAGCAATAATGATGATGGAGTGGGATTTTAAAGTGATGCATACGCGCCGTTTTGCCGTTTGATGCGATTTCAGCCTGTACCCGCCGTTATGGTCTTGCGTAACCTCTCACCCACGACGTGTTTTTTTCCCGTATAATCCCCTACTTTGTGTTAGGTCTCCGGGGTGACGGTGAAACAACTTTCCGACTTGCTGCGGCATTTGCAGCAGGATTTGCGCGAGCCACAGCCTGAACGCGCAGGTTTCAGACAAATAACGCGTTCGTTGACCCTCAGCGACGCGTCTGAGCTATTGCCGTGGTTGGCGACTCAGCCAGTGTACCCGCAGTTCTATTGGCAGCATCGTCAGGATCGTGAAGAAGCCGCCGTGTGCGGCAACGTGTGCGGGTTTCACCATATTCAGGATGCTGAGGCATTCCTTGTTCAGCAGCAGTGTGATCCCAACGTGCGTATCTGGGGGCTGAATGCGTTTAACCAGATAAAAGAAAGCGGCACCTATTCATCAGGCTACCTGTTTTTGCCTCGAGCAGAATTGCGGCGTCAGGATGATACGCTCAGCCTGAGTATTAATCTGTTCAGCGATACCTCGTTGCAGCAGGATGCCGCCGAAGCCTCGGCGTTTATTAATCTGCTTCTGCCGTCTGCGTCGTCTCTTGCTTTACATGCGGAAGTCCAGTCCGTCGGGCATCAGCCGGAGCGTCAGGGATGGATTGATTTGCTCCAGCTGGCGCTGCACGACATCAACGCGGGGCTGATGGAAAAGGTCGTTCTGGCACGGGCGACCACGCTAACGTTGACGCAGCCGCTACAGGCAACCACCTTTATGGCCGCTAGCCGAGCGGCAAATCACCACTGCTTCCATTTCATGCTGGCGCACGACGCGCGTCATGCGTTTCTCGGTTCTAGCCCGGAACGGCTTTATCGCCGTCGGGGGAGCGAACTGGAAACGGAAGCGCTGGCGGGGACGGTGACAAGCGATCGCGATGCGCACAAAGCTGCTGAACTAGCAGACTGGCTGATGAATGATACCAAGAATCAGTGCGAGAACATGCTGGTGGTGGATGATATTTGCCAGCGGCTACAGCAGTCGGCGCTGTCGCTGGATGTGATGCCGCCGGAAATTGTGCGCCTGCGTAAAGTGCAGCATCTGCGCCGTACCATTCATGCCACATTACGAACCGCCTCTGATAGCGCGTGCCTGAGTGCATTACAGCCCACGGCGGCGGTCGCGGGGTTGCCGCGGCAAGAGGCGCGCCGTTTTATTGCCGAACATGAACCGTTTGAACGCGGCTGGTATGCAGGATCGGCGGGTTACCTTTCTCGTCAGCAGTCTGAATTCAGCGTGGCGCTACGTTCGGCCGAAGTGCGGGATCATATTTTGACTCTCTATGCCGGTGCCGGAATTGTGGCGGGTTCTGATCCAGAACAAGAATGGCAGGAGTTGGAAAACAAAGCCGCGGGGCTGAGATCCCTGTTAGACGGTGATATGTCATAGTTTTGTTTTATGGTTGTTGTGTCAGGTAATGGTTTATATCAAAGTCAGCGTGATAAAAAAAAATATAATAATGCCGATCTTGATGTTTGCTGAAGGGCAACCAGGCCGCCAACAGTTTGATCATTCGTATTTTGTCTATATCCATCATTTTCTGTGAGCATACCGCCAGTACACAGGAAGATGGCGGGAATAACCTGCAACCTGAGTTGTTGAGTACATCATGTCAACAAGTGTATTTAATCGCCGCTGGGCTACATTACTGCTGGAATCGCTGACCCGCCACGGTGTCCGGCATGTCTGCATCGCGCCTGGTTCTCGCTCCACGCCGCTGACCTTGTCTGCGGCGGACAATCACGCGCTGATTTGCCACACGCATTTTGATGAGCGCGGGCTCGGACATCTGGCTCTGGGGTTGGCGAAAGCCTCGCGTGAGCCCGTTGCGATTATCGTGACGTCAGGCACCGCCGCTGCGAACCTTTATCCCGCCATCATCGAAGCTGGGTTGACCGGCGAACGGCTGGTGGTGCTGACAGCCGACCGCCCGCCGGAACTGATTGATTGCGGTGCGAATCAGGCGATTCGCCAACATGCACTGTATGCTTCACACCCCACGCTGGCGCTGGATTTACCGCGCCCCACGCACGACATTCCGGCTAGCTGGCTGGTTTCCTCTGTGGATAGCGCCATGGCGCGGCTGACGCACGGCGCGTTGCACATTAACTGCCCCTTTGCTGAACCGTTGTACGGTGCCGATGACGGCACGGCGTATCAGGACTGGTTAATGACGCTGGGCGACTGGTGGAACAGCCGTGAACCCTGGCTGCGTGAAATGCGCCAGAGTACGCTGGCGGTGCAGCCGGACTGGCCGCAGTGGCGACAGAAGCGGGGCGTTGTCCTCGTCGGTCGCGTGACGCCAGAACAAGGCTCGCGACTTGCGGTGTGGGCGAACGAGCTGGGCTGGCCGCTGATTGGTGACGTCCTGTCACAAAGCGGACAGCCGTTACCCTGTGCGGATATTTGGCTGGCGCATCCTGATGCGGCGGATCGCTTACGGCAGGCGGAGATTGTGTTGCAATTCGGCGGTAGCCTGACGGGTAAACGTCTTCTGCAATGGCAGGAACAGTGCCAGCCGCAAGAATTCTGGTTAATTGACGATCTGCCGGGTCGGCTGGATCCGGCTCATCATCGCGGGCGCCGTCTGGTGGCGGACGTGGGTGAGTGGCTGTCAGCGCACCCAGCGCACAAGCAGGCACCGTGGGCGGAGTTGTTGGTGGATATTGCCGACAGAACGCAGCGGCAGATCGACATGCATCTGGCTCCTCGCTTTGGTGAGGCACAGTTGGCTCAGCGCATCTCGGCGCTGTTGCCGCCAGATGGACAGCTGTTTGTCGGCAACAGCCTTGTGGTACGCCTGATCGACGCGCTGGCGCAACTCCCGCAGGGGTATCCGGTGTACGGTAACCGCGGAGCCAGCGGTATTGATGGCCTGATCTCCACGCTGGCTGGTGTACAGCGTGCCACGGCAAAACCGACGCTGGGCATCGTCGGCGATCTTTCTGCGTTATACGATTTGAATGCGCTGGCGCTGTTGCGTCAGGCTCCCGCTCCTCTGGTGCTGATTGTGGTGAACAATAACGGCGGCCAGATATTTTCCCTGCTGCCGACGCCAGTTGCGCAGCGTGAAGCGTTTTACTGCATGCCGCAAAATGTGGAGTTCGCCCATGCTGCCGCGATGTTTGGCCTGAATTACGTGCGTGCCGAGAGCTGGGAACCGCTGGCAAATACGGTGACGGATTGCTGGACACAGGGCGGCGTTACGCTGTTGGAAGTGGTGGTTGAGCCGAAGGATGGCGCAGCAACGCTCAATGAACTGGTCGCGCAGGTGGCGACGTGGGCACACTAGCGTTTCAAGAGCTAAGCTGCCGGAAGGTGACGCATGGCACGGTGGCTTCTGGGCAGCCGTGGCTGGTGTGCCTGCATGGTTTATTAGGCAGCGGCGAGGACTGGCTACCCGTTCTGCCGTTTTGTCGTGACTGGCCGGTGTTGCTGGTGGATTTACCCGGGCACGGGGCCTCGAGAACGATTACCACTGCCGATTTTGCCGATGTGAGCCTCCAGCTCAGCGCGACGCTGCTGGCGCAGGGTATTACGCGTTATTGGCTGCTGGGATATTCGCTCGGTGGGCGTATCGCGATGTATCACGCCTGCACCGGACAGCATGACGGCATGCTCGGGCTATTGGTCGAAGGGGGACACCCCGGTCTGGCGACGCCTGAGTTGCGTACGGAGCGTCTTCATCATGATGCACGCTGGGCGAAGCGCTTTCGTCAGGAACCGCTGCCTGCGGTCTTGCAGGACTGGTATCAGCAGGCGGTCTTTGCCGATGTGGATTCAGTACAGCGTGAACAGCTGATTGCGTGCCGGAGTGCGAATCACGGCGCATCCGTTGCGGCCATGCTGGAAGCCACGTCGCTGGGGTGGCAGCCTTTTTTAGCGGAACAGCTCCGGCACCTGTCGATGCCTTTTATTTATTTATGCGGTGCCAGCGACGTGAAATTTCAAACGCTGGCGGCGCACTACGGCCTGCCGTTACTGAGTGTCGCGCAGGCGGGCCATAATGCTCATCAGGCGAATCCAGCGGCGTATGCCGAGCGGGTTCGCGCTTTTCTTTTTGCATCCCGTTAAGGATTGATAACTATGCTTTATCCGAGTGAAGAACTGCTTTACGCACCGATTGAATGGCACGATTGCAGCGGCGATTTCGCCGATATCCTCTACCATAAATCCACCGATGGCATTGCCAAAATCACCATTAACCGTCCTCAGGTACGTAATGCGTTTCGTCCGCAAACGGTAAAAGAGATGATTCAGGCGCTCGATAATGCGCGCCATGACGACGGGATTGGAACGATCATTCTGACCGGTGCAGGCGATAAGGCATTCTGCTCCGGTGGCGATCAGAAAGTACGCGGCGACTACGGCGGTTATCAGGATGACAGCGGTGTGCACCACCTGAACGTGCTGGATTTCCAGCGCCAGATCCGTACCTGTCCGAAGCCGGTTGTCGCGATGGTGGCGGGCTATTCCATCGGTGGCGGACACGTTCTGCACATGATGTGCGACCTGACCATTGCGGCTGAAAACGCCATCTTCGGTCAAACGGGGCCGCGTGTGGGTTCCTTCGACGGCGGCTGGGGTGCGTCTTACATGGCGCGCATCGTCGGTCAGAAAAAAGCGCGTGAAATCTGGTTCCTGTGCCGTCAGTACGATGCGGCACAAGCGCTGGATATGGGGCTGGTGAACACCGTGGTTCCGCTGGCCGACCTGGAAAAAGAGACCGTGCGCTGGTGCCGTGAAATGCTGCAAAACAGCCCAATGGCGCTGCGCTGCCTGAAAGCGGCACTGAACGCGGACTGCGATGGTCAAGCGGGCTTGCAGGAACTGGCGGGTAACGCCACCATGCTGTTCTACATGACGGACGAAGGGCAGGAAGGCCGTAACGCGTTCAACGAAAAACGCCAGCCTGACTTCAGCAAATTCAAACGGAATCCGTAATGCGTCGGGTCACTCTCTATCGTTACAGCGTGCCGATGGAAGCCGGAGTGGTGCTGCGCAATCAGCGTCTTAAAACCCGCGATGGGCTTATCATTCGTCTGCAAGACGGCGAGCGATTGGGCTGGGGCGAGATTGCGCCGCTGCCGGAATTCAGCGTGGAAACGCTGGCAGAGGCGGAATCCGCCGCGCTTGAACAGCTAAAATCGTGGGCGGCAGGGGCAGAATTTTCTGACGATCTTCCGCCGTCAGTTGCCTTTGGCTTGAGCTGTGCGCAGGCTGAACTGGATCAGCGTCTGCCGCAGGCGGCGGACTATCGCAAAGCGCCATTGTGCAGCGGCGATCCTGATGAGCTGTTTGACATGTTACAGGCGATGCCGGGCGAGAAAGTGGCAAAGGTCAAAGTTGGCCTGTACGAAGCGGTGCGTGACGGCATGATCGTTAACGTGCTGCTGGAAGCGTTGCCGGATCTGAAACTCCGTCTGGATGCCAACCGTAGCTGGACGCGCGCCAAAGCGGACGGCTTTGCCCGTTATGTCGCGCCGTCATTGCGTTCGCGTATTGCCTTTCTCGAAGAGCCTTGTAAAACACGTGAAGAATCTCGTGAATTTGCGCGGGAAACCGGTATTTGCATTGCTTGGGACGAAAGTGTGCGCGAGGCCGATTTTCGGGTGGAAGCTGAGCCGGGCGTGAGCGCGATTGTCATTAAGCCGACGCTGGTCGGCAGCCTTGCACGTTGCCAGCAACTGGTGCAGGAAACGCAGCAGGCTGGATTAACGGCGGTGATTAGCTCCAGTATCGAATCCAGTCTGGGTTTAACGCAGCTGGCGCGTTTGGCGCACTGGCTGACGCCGGATACGATTCCAGGGCTGGACACGCTGGATCTGATGCAGGCGCAGGTGATTCAACGTTGGCCGGAGAGCACGTTACCGCTGCTGACTGCTGAGCAACTGGACGTGGTATGGCAATCCTGACTGACTGGCCGTGGCGACACTGGGCTAACCAGACGCCCCAGCCTGTTTCGTTGAATGAGCCTGCCTCGTTGCATGAGCCTGTCGCATTGATTGAAGATGACACCCGCTGGAGCTGGCAGGCGCTTGCCCAGCGGGTGGATCATCTGACGCACCATTTCACACAGCAGGGCGTGACGGCTGACAGTACGGTCGCGCTGCGCGGTAAGAATAGCGTCCAGATGTTGTTCAGCTATCTGGCGCTATTGCAGTGTGGTGCACGTGTGCTGCCGCTGAATCCACAGTTGCCCGATGCGTTAACCGAGGCGCTGTTGCCCACGCTAAATGTCGCGTATGGCCTGTGCCTGAATGATAAGCCCTGGCCGAATGCCGTGCGCACGCTTTCTTTGCCATCGGACGATACTGAAGAACGTCACTGTACCGATCGATTGCGCTGGCAGGCCGATAGGCTGGCGACGCTGACGTTGACATCCGGTTCCAGCGGAATGCCAAAAGCGGTGGCGCACACGTTCGCGGCTCATCTTTCCAGCGCGGAAGGTGTGGTGCAGATGATGGCGTTTTCCTCCCGCGATAGTTGGCTGTTGTCACTCCCGCTCTTTCACGTGTCCGGGCAGGGCATTGTCTGGCGCTGGCTTGCGACTGGGGCAACGCTCGCTGTCCGAGCACATCAGCCTCTGGATAGTGCATTGCGCGATTGCACCCATGCTTCTCTGGTTCCAACGCAACTGTGGCGACTGTTGTCAGAGGGGACATTCCCTTCGGCACTGAAAGCCGTATTGCTCGGCGGTGCGATGATTCCGCAGACGCTGACGCAACAGGCGGAAGCCCGAGGCGTGAGCTGCTGGTGCGGCTATGGCCTGACGGAACTGGCGTCGACAGCCTGCGCGAAACGCGCCGATGGGCGTTCTGGCGTGGGGCTGCCGTTACACGGGCGGGAGATCCGGCTGGTCGAGGATGAAATTCTGCTGCGCGGCAGTACGCTGGCGGCTGGCTATTGGCGCGACGGAAAACTGATTCCACTGGCCGATGAGGATGGCTGGTTTCACACACGAGATCGCGGGCGATTTGCCGAGGGCGAGTGGCACATTCTGGGACGTCTGGATAATCAATTTTTCAGCGGCGGAGAAGGGATCCAGCCTGAGAATATCGAAGCCGTGCTGTTGACACATCCCGATGTGCAACAGGCCTGTATTGTGCCCGTTGAAGACGCAGAGTTTGGTCACCGCCCTGTTGCGGTGCTGGAAGTGGCACAAACGACGACGCTTGATGCGGTACGTGATTGGCTACAGCCGCAGCTTGCCGGATTTCAGCGTCCGGTTGCGTATTATGCGCTGCCTGTTGAACTGAAAAATGGTGGGATTAAGCTTTCTCGCCAGCAGGTAAAAAACTGGGTTAATGCAACGCACCACGAGCCCAACAGGTAGCGCGACGTGTCCGTAAGCTAATAATCAGGTGCGTTGCTGCTGGGTTTCGTCGCCTTTTTTTGCTGACTAGTCTGATAACTGGCGCTGGTTTCACGATCAAACAGCGCCAGCTTTTCCAGAAACCACATGTCCTGAAACCGCATCGGCGTGTGCTTGTCGGAAGGCACCGTATGGGTATCCATCGCCGTGGTATGCTTTCCTGCGGCTAATTTTCCTTCTCTCATCATCGTTTCTTTCTATCTGTATTGTCGTCATCCATGATGAGCACTATTGTTCACTTTGTCTTTTTTGAGCAAATAGGCGACGCTTATTGTTGCTATTGTCAGCAGCGTTGAATGAAAACTTTCATGATTATTAAAAGAATAAATCACTGCTCAAGGCAATTTCATGCTGGAGTGAGGGGGCGTTTCGGGTAAAATCGGCAGCGATAACATCTTTACACGCGCGTTTAACGACGGTTTTTAAGGATATTGAAAATGAAAAAGTTTGTGATTGCCTGTGCGGGAAGCCTGTTACTTGCAACGGCGTCTGTACATGCCATTAGCCTTTCCGGGGAAGCAGGTCGCGATTATGCTGGCGCCAATGCGGGCTTCGGTATGGGCATTCCTGGGCTTGCGGGGAATGTGAGCTATGCCCACGGCGACAACAACAATGACGTCTACGGCTTCGGCTTGGGATACACCATCCCTGTCGGCCCACTCAAGCTGACTCTGGGCGGTAAAGCGCTGTATCTGAATCAGGATCACGGTAACGATGGCTATGGTGTTGCTCTGGGCGGTGGCCTGCAGTGGCCGCTAAGCCGTCAGTTCTCGCTGTATGGCGAAGGTTACTACTCACCGGATGCTTTCTCCAGCCATGTCGATCACTATATTGAAGGGAAAGCAGGCGTACGCTGGCAGGTATTTGCACCGCTGAGCGTTGATGTCGGCTACCGCTACATCAATATGGCGCGTGAAAACGGTCCGGATAACAGACTGGCGGATTCAGCCTATGTTGGCGTTGGTCTGAACTTCTAATCGCTGGTTTGAAAGAAAAAAGAGCGTGAATGTTGAGTTCACGCTCTTTTTTATGCCTAGGCGTCGCTGAAAAAAATTAGCTGATCGACGGCAGCCAGCCGGCAACCATCGCCAGTTGGATCAGGATAATGCCTACGCCGCTGGCGAAGACCAGCACCAGAACCGGTGCGCCACCGCGCGTTGCGCGTATTTCAGGATGCTGTTTGCGCACCTGCCAGCTCAGTAGGACGGGAATAAGCAGTGCCAGCACGGCCAGTGCGATCGCCGCATAGCCCAACGCCATCACGAACCCTTGTGGATAAAAGAGGGCAAACACCAGCGGGGGAATAAAGGTCAGCAAACCCGTTTGCGCACGCCCCGTGACACTATTTTTGCGTTTAAACAGATCGGCTAAATAATCGAACAGCCCCAGCGCCACGCCGAGGAAAGAAGTCGCCAGCGCAAGATCGGCAAACAGATGGACGGCCAGCTCAACGTGCGGTGAAGCCACCAGCGTGCGAATAGCCTGCATCAACCCATTCAATCCTGCCTGATCGGCCAAAATGGCATTGAACGTTGAAGAGCTCAAGCTGCCGAGCATCGCGAGTTGCCAAAAAATGTAAGCGACTAGCGGGATCGCGCTACCAATAATAAAGATCTGACGCAGTTTACGGCTGTCACCGCCCATATAGTGCACGATGCTGGGGATGCTGCCGTGGAAACCAAATGAGGTCAGAATGACGGGTAATGCCGAGAGCGTCAGGCCTTGCTGTAATGGTAGCGTTAAGAGATTGACACGCTGAATATGTGGCATGGTCACTGCCAACATCACGATGAACATAAACACTTTGCAGCTAAACAGGATGCGGTTAAACAAATCGACAGAAGAGGTGCCAATACAGACAACGCCACCAGCAACCAGTGTGAAGAGCAAAATACCTGCGGGCAGCGGAAGTGAGTAGCCACTCCATTGGCTGATGCTGGTAGCAAGCAGTTCGCCCGCGCCGCTGATATAGGCTGCCGTGAGCGCGTACATCAGAAATAGCATACTGAAACCCGTAATCCACTGTCCCCAGCGGCCGAGGTAGATTTTTGCCAGCGTGCCCAGTCCAGTGTGCGATGGCTGATGCTGATACACTTCAACCAGCAGCAGGGCGCTATAACACATCAGAATCCATAAACCGATTAATATTGTTAACGTAGTACCAAATCCGACGCCAGCGGTGGCTAACGGCATCGCCAGCATTCCTGCGCCAATGGTGGTACCAGCAACGATAAAAATACTGCCAAGAGTACGATTTTTCACCTATTCCTCTATATATAGCGTGGCTATCCAGATATTTTTGGCAGCAGAGTAGAGTATTCAGTGATTTCTGTCAAAACGCCGTTACGAAGGGTGTAATTTTATATTTACACTGGATTGCGGCTCATCGGCAGCCTGTGGTTTCAGTCAGCCTGAAAGAAACATTGTGTTTGTTCATCCGACTTTTTAAAGTGGTTTCAGGATCGTCACGAGGAATAAAAAATGCTTAGGGTCGAGATGTTATGTACCGGCGATGAAGTGCTGCATGGTCAAATTATTGATACCAATGCGGCCTGGTTGGCGGATTATTTGTTTCAACAGGGATTACCAATGACCAGCCGGATGACGGTGGGGGACGATCTCGATGCGCTGGTGGCGGCAATAACGCAGCGTAGCCAGATAGCGGATATCCTGATTGTAAACGGCGGTTTGGGGCCGACCAGCGACGATCTCAGCGCGTTGGCGGCGGCCACCGCAGCAGGCGAAGAACTGGTTGAGCATACGGAATGGCTGGCGCGTATGGAGGCATTCTTTGCCGAGCGCGGCAGAGTGATGGCACCCAGCAACCGCAAACAGGCGCAAATCCCCGCTAGTGCGGAAATGGTGGACAACCCAGTAGGCACAGCCTGCGGTTTTGCGCTGCACTTGAACAAGTGCTTAATGTTTTTCACGCCAGGTGTTCCCTCTGAGTTTAAGGTCATGGTCGAGCAGCAAATTATGCCGCGCTTGCGCGAGCGTTTTGCTGTCGCTGATGCGCCTCTGTGCCTGCGTTTGACCACCTTTGGCCGTTCTGAAAGCGATTTGGCAAGCCAACTGGACGGCATGGCGTTACCGCCGGGCGTGGTGCTGGGTTACCGTTCTTCTATGCCGATTATTGAGCTGAAGCTGACTGGTCCAGCCGCACAGCAGGAAAAGATGATGCAGCTGTGGGAAACGGTGCGCGCCGTAGCCGGTGAAAATACCCTCTTTGAAGGAACAGAAGGGCTGCCAGCACAGCTGGCACGGCGTCTGGCTGAACGTGATCTGACGCTGGCAGTGAGTGAACACTTCACGGCAGGATTGCTCAACTGGCAGCTTCAATCGGCAAATACGCCGCTGGCAGGCGGGGAACTGCTGGCAAACGTTGAGGACGTTAGCCTGCCTGGGCTAGCGGACTATGCTCGCCATCTGGCGGAGCGTCAGGGCGCGTCATTAGCATTGGTCGTAGGGAATAGGAACGAGGCCGAGTTATCACTGGCGCTACATACGCCGGAAGGATCTTTTGCCCAAACGATACAGTTCAACGTACAGCGCTACAGCCTGAAAACGCATCAAGAGGTCGTTGCGATGCTGGCGATGAACATGCTGCGCCGCTGGCTAAACGGCTGGTCAGTGTACGGCGGACATGGCTGGATCACGGTGCTGGATACGTTGTAGTTAGCGGAGAGATCCAAGACTGCCTCTGAGTCGCATTTTTATGTCGCTATCGAGGCTGTTTCGTGCGCGATAGTACCGTCATTTTCATGCTACTTCGCAGCACGCGCCCGACACGGGGCGTCTCAAGCGCCGCTCGCCCCGTGACCCCTAGGCTTTTTGGCGGAAATTATGCCGCTAACGCGGTGCCTTCGTCGGTATCAGGCTTAACGGACCGCTTGCGACACGTTCCCGACGTGGCGCAAGCTTTCGCCGCGTCCTGCGGCTCATCCTAAGCCTGCTATCTCCTCAGCATAATTTTTTACGCCGAGTTAGCACACCCGAAATCATCGTATCAATCCAATATAGGCGAGGACGAATGTTTGAAATAAGAAGGCCAGAATCAATGTTCTGGCCTTTTTCGCAAGGTAAATCAATATAATAAAGAATAGAGCTGGCGGCGGTAGCGGGCGGCGAGGGCGTCGCTGGTGCCGAGGGCGGCCATGATGTCCATCAGCGTTTTACGCGCGTTGCCGTTAGCAACAGCCAAATCTTTCTTCAGGAAGCCCATCAGCAGTTCGAGCGCTTCTTCGTTACGACCAACCTGATGCAGTTGCAGCGCCAGCTGTACCGCCAGCTCCGCATTTTGTGGATCGGCGTCCAATTGCTGCTGTAGATGCTGAATTTCCGGTGTATCTGCCGCTTGTTTGAGTAGCTCAATCTGCGCAACGAGACTGTGATAACGCGTGTCCTGGTCTTGCAATGGAATGGTGGCTAACACGGCTTCGGCCTCTTCGCTACGTTTAATCTGAATCTGCACTTCCGCCAGCATCAGACCGATGTCGCTGCGCTGCTGGCTGAGTTGCCAGGCGTCTTTCAGCAATTGCATGGCTTCTGGCAGTTTGTCTTCCTGAATCAGCTGCTGTGCCTGCGCGACTTTGAGCTCTTCTTCTTTCGGCAATGCGCGTTTCAGCAATTCACGAATGGCTTCTTCCGGCTGTGGCCCCTGAAAACCGTCCAGTGGCTGGCCATCTTTAAACAGATAAACGGTTGGAATGGAGCGCAGGCCAAACTGAGCGGCGACGCGCTGCTCGGCATCACAATCCACCTTCGCCAGAACAAACTGCCCTGCGTATTCCTGCGCCAGCTTGTCCAGCACCGGTTCCAGTTCCAGACAGTGCTGGCTACGCGCCGACCAGAAGTAAAACAGGACTGGCAGGGTCATGGAGTGTTCCAACACCTGATGCAGGTTGGATTCGTTGACGTCAACGATAGTCGCTTGTTGTTCTAACATGAGTAATCTCTCTTACTTCCTGAATGCGTTTGACCCTTAGATGGGGCCTGTCGGTGTCACTTGCAAGCCTCGTACAGAGGCAAGTGCGCAATACCTCACCTTCTGAGGTTTTATCCTCGTACTACCTTATCCAGCAGACATCCCGGTAGCAGGCGACGCAGCCAGGTTAAGGCGTGAGCCACCAGCGTGACGGGATAGCGTAATTTAGGCCGCGAACTTTCCAGTGCATGATGCAGCTTCGGCAATATCGCTTCCGGCGGCAGTGTGAAGCGTTTAGCGATGCCGGGATTGGTCACCGGCTTGTCTGTCTGCGTCTGTGCGACGTTGCTGGTAAAGCGCGTACTGATTGGGCCAGGCTCGATCAGGCTGACGTGCAGGCCGCTACCGTGGAGCTCCATACGCAATGCATCTGACCAGGCTTCCAGCGCATATTTGCTGGCGGCATAGGCACCGCGCCCCGGTGTGGACACCAGCCCCAGAACAGAACTGGTCTGGATGATACGGCCTTCACCGTGCGGCAACATGGCGGGTAGCAGCAACTGGGTGAGTTGATGCGTGCCGAACAGATTGCTGGAAAATTGCTGTTCAAGCTGCTGGCGCGAAATGGTATTCAGCGGGCCATACAGGCCGTATCCGGCGTTATTAAACAAACCGTACAGGCGGTTATTCGTCAGTCTGATCACCTCCGCAGCCGCTAGCTCAACGCTGGCGCTGTCATCCAGATCGAGCGTAATCGCTTCCAGACCCAGCGTGGCCAGACGCGCGACATCCTCTGCGCGGCGGCAGGCGGCAATCACGCGATAACCGCGCTTTTGCAGATCCTGAGCGGCAATCAGGCCAATGCCGCTGGAGCAACCCGTAATGAAGACCGTTTTTTGCATAACTTTACCTAATTCAAAAGCCTATTTATTAAGACTCATGGTTAACTAAGGGTTCCAGCTGCTTCGCCATCCATTCTGCGATAAACGGTTGGGCATCCCGGGTTGGATGGATGCCATCTTCCATCATCCACTCCGGTTTAAGATACACCTGCTCCATAAAGAAAGGCAGCAGCGGAAGCGCAAACTGCTCCGCTAATTTGGGGTAGATATTGCTGAATGACTCGGTATAGCGACGGCCATAGTTGGTCGGCAAACGGATCTGCATGAGCAGCGGCTGAGCGTTATCCTGTTTGACCAGCGTGATGATTTTCGTCAGATCTTGCTCAATGTTAGGGGCCGGAAATCCTCGAAGGCCATCATTGCCGCCCAGTTCAATCAATACCCAACGCGGCTGATGCTGTTGCAACAAGGCAGGAAGACGCGCCAGTGCTTGTGCGGTGGTGTCTCCACTAATACTGGCGTTAACCACCGCGACGCCTTTTTTCTGCGTCTGCCACTGCGTGTTCAAGAGCGTTGGCCATGCGTTAGCGATCGGCATCTGATAGCCCGCACTGAGGCTATCGCCCAGAATTAATAATGTGTCAGCGGCGAAAGCGCGTACGCTGCATAATCCCAGAAGCAAAAGGACGAAAACATGTTTGCGAAGACCAGCCCAGCGAGTGCTACGCCAAGCGAAACTGCGCACGTAGAAAACATTCTTGAAGTTCATCATCTTAGTAAGCACGTTGGTCAGGGAGAAAATCGGCTTTCCATCCTTACCGGAGTTGAGCTTATTGTCAAACCTGCGCAGACAATTGCCCTGATTGGGGAATCTGGGTCGGGCAAGTCAACCTTGCTGGGCATTTTGGCCGGGCTGGATGATGGCACGGAAGGCGAGGTAAGCCTGATGGGTAAATCGCTAAATGTGCTGGATGAAGAAGGCCGTGCGGCGCTGCGTGCTCAGCATGTGGGTTTTGTTTTTCAGTCTTTCATGCTGGTGCCGACGCTGAATGCATTGGAGAATGTACAGTTACCTGCGTTGCTGCGCGGTGAAAGCGACAGCCACAGCCGTGGTCAGGCTGAACAGCTGTTACAGCAGCTCGGGCTGGGTGAGCGCTTACATCATCTTCCCGCTCAGCTTTCCGGTGGTGAACAGCAGCGTGTGGCGCTGGCGCGGGCGTTCAGCGGTCGTCCCAATGTCTTGTTTGCTGATGAACCGACCGGAAATCTGGATCGTAAAACCGGTGAGCGCATCGTTGATCTGCTGTTTTCCCTCAATCGCGATTATGCCACCACGTTGATTCTGGTAACGCATGATGAACAACTGGCGGCGCGCTGTGAACGACGCCTGCGCTTAGTCGATGGCAAGCTGCGGGAGGACGCATGATCTGGCGGTGGTTCTGGCGCGAATGGCGCTCTCCTTCTTTACTGATTGTCTGGCTGGCATTAACGCTGGCCGTTGCCTGCGTGCTGGCGCTGGGCACGATCAGCGATCGCATGGAAAAAGGACTCAGTCAGCAGAGCCGTGATTTTCTGGCTGGCGACCGCGTGCTGCGTGCCTCGCGGCCCGTGGCAGAAGCTTGGCTTCAGGAGGCGCAGCAGCGCGGGCTGACGCTCAGCCGACAAATTTCCTTTATGACCATGACGTTCGCGGGTGATACGCCGCAACTGGCGCAGGTTAAAGCCACCGACCAGCGCTACCCGCTGTACGGTAATTTGCAGACGCGTCCAGAAGGGCTGCATGCGGAAGCGGGAACGGTGCTGGTAGCGCCGCGCCTGCTGGCGCTACTCGGGCTGAAAGTCGGTGACATGCTGGACGTCGGCGATACCTCGCTGCGCATCAGCGGTGAACTAATTCAGGAACCGGATGCCGGCTTCAATCCGTTTGACACCGCGCCGCGTATTCTGATGAATCTGGACGATGTCGAGAAAACTGGGGCGATTCAGCCGGGGGGGCGCATTACCTGGCGCTACATGTTTTCCGGCAATGAGAAGCAGATTAGTGACTTCAGTAACTTCATCAAACCCCAGCTTAAGCCCGATCAGCGCTGGTATGGCATGGAAGATTCCCAAGGCGCATTAAGTCAGTCGTTAAAACGGTCACAGCAGTTCCTGTTGCTGTCGGCGCTGCTGACGCTGTTGTTGTCTATCGCCGCAGTGGCGGTGGCGATGGGGCACTACTGTCGTAGCCGCTATGATTTGGTCGCCATTCTGAAAACGCTGGGGGCAGGCAAACAGGCACTAAGGCGATTAATCATCGGGCAGTGGCTTTCCGTGTTGGGCTTGGCGGCGATTTGTGGCAGCGTACTTGGCTTAGGGTTTGAAGCGCTGTTGATGAAAATGCTGGCACCCGTGCTGCCTGCCTCGTTGCCTGCTTCCGGGCTGTGGCCGTGGGTATGGGCGCTGGGATCGCTGGTGCTGATCTCGCTGCTGGTTGGGCTACGCCCTTATCGGCTGCTGCTGGCGACACAGCCACTGCGCGTATTGCGTCAGGATGTGGTGGCGAACGTATGGCCGCTGCGCTACTACCTACCGATTGTCCTGCTTATTGTCGTCGGGCTGCTGGCGGTATTGTCCGGTGGAGGCGTGCTGCTATGGTCGCTGCTCGGCGGTATGGCGGTGCTGTCGCTACTGTTGGGTGTCATTGGCTGGGGCGGTCTGCTGTTGTTACGGCGTCTGACGGTTAAACGACTGGCATTGCGTCTGGCGATTAATCGCCTGTTGCGCCAGCCGTGGTCGACGCTCAGCCAGTTGGCCGCCTTTTCGCTGTCCTTCATGCTATTGGCGCTGCTGCTGGTGATGCGCGGTGATTTACTGGAGCGCTGGCAGCAGCAATTGCCGCCGGGTAGCCCAAACTATTTCCTGCTGAATATCACGAAGGAACAGGTGCCACAAATAGAGAATTTCCTCTCTCAACATAATGTGACGCCGGAGCAATTCTTCCCGATTATTCGTGCGCGGCTAACGGAGATTAATCAGCAGGTTGCAACGGAAGTGATCCACGAGGACGATCCGGGTGGCAACACGGTGAACCGTGAACTGAACCTGACCTGGATGAACGGGATTCCGCAGTATAACGTACTGGTGGAAGGCGACGCGCCGAAGGCGGGTGAAGTCTCGATGGAAGCGAAAGAAGCCAAAGAGATGGGGATCAAGATTGGCGATACGCTGACCTTCACTGGCGACACGCAACCGTTTAGCGCAACGGTGACCAGCTTCCGTCAGGTAGACTGGGAAAGCCTGCGTCCGAATTTCTTCTTTATTTTCCCCGTAGGGGCGTTGGATAACCAGCCGCAGTCCTGGCTGACCAGCTTCCGTTACGACGGCGATGAAAAGATGATTACGCAGTTGAACCGCCAGTTTCCGACGGTCAGCGTGCTGGATATCGGCAGTATTCTGCGTCAGGTGGGGCTGGTCTTACAGCAGGTAAGTCGGGCGCTGGAGATTATGGTCATTTTGGTACTGTTCTGTGGCGTGCTGCTGTTGTTGGCACAGATTCAGGTCGGGATGCGTCAACGGCGTCAGGAACTGATGGTATATCGCACGCTGGGAGCTGGGTTACGCCTGCTGCGCACCACGTTGTGGTGTGAATTCGCGGTACTGGGACTGGTGGCGGGAACGGCAGCGGCGATTGGTGCAGAATCGGCACTGTGGCTGTTGCAGCGGAAGGTCTTTAACTTTGCCTGGGAACCGAATGTCACGATGTGGATAACGCTCCCGTTAATCGCGGCGTTCCTTCTGTCGCTCTGCGGCGGCTGGCTGGGGCTACGACTCTTACGCGGTAAAGCACTGTTCCGGCAGTTTGCGGGGTAACGTACTGCTCAGCAAAATAAGACAGGGAAGGGATATCTTTACTGTCTTTATAAAAAAGTAGCAAGTGCCCCGCAGTAGTGAAATGCGGGGCGAAAGGCGATTAGAAATCGACGCTGGCGCGTAGCACCACCTGACGCGGCTCGCCGATGGCGACACGCAGATTATTACCGCTTGACGGGTAATAGGTTTGATCGAACAGGTTCTTCACGTTGAGCTGCCATTTCACCTTGTAGCCGTTGAGCGGCAGGCTGTAAGCAACAAACGCGTCGGCGACGATGTAATCATCCAGATAGAAGCTGTTTGCCGCATCGCCTGCACGACGGCTGACATAGCGAGCGCCTGTACCGGCACGGAGATCGTCACCAACTGCCAGGCCAATATTGCCAAAGTCCTGTGTCAGGAACAGTGACGCAGTATGACGGGCAGCGTTGGTCATCCGTTTGCCTTCATTTTTCGGATCGGCAGTGACGCGAGCATCGGTGTAGGCATAAGAACCGATCAGGCTTAATGAATCGGTAATGTTGCCTGCCAGATCCAGTTCAACACCTTGTGAACGTACAGAGCCTGCGGTGCGTGTTACCGTCTGGCCATTGATGAGTTCATCGACCATCACGTTTTGTTTTTCAATATCGAACAAGGCTACGTTACCGGTAATACGGTTGGGTAGATCCCATTTGGTACCGAGTTCGTAAGAACGCCCTAATTCTGGTGGTAGCGAGCCGATTTGCGTTGCGATAGAGGAGTTGGGTTTAAATGATTCACTGTAGCTGGCGTAAAGGGATGAATAAGTCGTTAGGCTGTAGATGATGCCGGCACGTGGCACAACGCGGTGGTATGAACTGTCCGTGTTGGTGATGAATGGGCGCCCTTTACCTGACATTACATCGAACGTGTCATACCGTAAACCGCCCAGCAACTGCCAGCGATCGTTAAGGCGGATGGCATCCTGCATAAAGAAGGCTTTGCTATCGATATTTTCACGCTGATCGCTGTCTTTCGCGCTAACGGCGGTAGAGGCGGAAAGTTGACCGTATACTGGGTTATAGATGTTGAATCCACCTGCTTTGCTTCCCCGAATCATGTCTCCTCTAAATGTCCTGTCTGCCTCGTAGTCAAAGCCAAACAGTAACTGGTGATTGATTCTACCCCAATCAATGTCGCCATTTAGCGTGAGTTGGACGATCTGCGCCTGACTGTGTGCGTATCCTGTAGCGTCTGGTTGGCGGTAAAGAATTCCAGAGTCAGGGTTAAAACAGACGGTGTTATTTTGGCATACGGCCCGCGCCTGGTTATCGCTGTAGCGGTTGCGGTTGTACGAGTAGGTCAGGCTGCTTTTCCAGCGGTCATTCAGGTTGCGGTCAACCTGCATGGTGACGTTGTCCTGATCGCCGCGTGTCGCATTGTAACTTTCATCAAAGCGACGATCGCGCGGCGTATTAACCGGCTTGCCCGTCTTCGGATCGATAAGGGTGCCGCGATCGAAAGGCGTCAGGTATTCCATATGTTCGTAGGATACACGCACGGTGGTGTCTTCACCGTACCACATCAATGACGGTGCAATTGTCGTTTGGCGATTACGCCCGAAGTTGCGCCAGTAGTCGGTTTCATCATGATCGACCACCATACGGTAAGCCAAACCGGATGTGCCTAATGGGCCGGTGACATCCAACTGTCCGCCGCCGCCTTTGAAACTGCTTCCTCGGCCTTCAATGTGTGTTTTCTGTACCAGTTCGGGTTTTTTACTGATGATATTAATGACGCCGCCGGGTTCGCCCATGCCATAGAGCATGGAAGCTGGGCCTTTCAGCACTTCGACGCGTTCGCTGCTGGGGGTAAAGTTGCGTGCTTGAATAGAGCGCACGCCGTCACGAAAGATCGAGCCGTCGCGGTTATCGCCGAAGCCGCGTTTGATGATGGCATCTTGTGTGCCACCCAGCGTATTTGACTGTGTGATACCGCTGACGTTATACAGCGCTTCATCAATATTGCGTACCGCCCGATCGTCAATTACCTGAGTCGGAACGACGTTGACCGCCTGTGGCACATCCAGCAGGCGGCTTTCGGTACGGGTGCCGGTCACGGTTTTATGCGGCTGATAGCCGGCTTCTTTTCCTGCTTGAGCGGCCGTGGTGGCGTTTACCACCATGGTGTCTTCTTTGCCATCAACGGTTTTGTTATCAACGATGGCTGCCTGAATGCTAAACGGCAACAGCGCCAGCAACGGCCAGCCGTGACGTAACGGGTTATTTTTTATAACAAACTTATTCATGCGAAATCTGACTCCAATAAATCCCTGAAAATTCAATAGGTAAAAACTGTTGATAGAGTTGTTGTAGTGTTTGTTGCGGATCGATATCGGCGAACTGATCCGGATAGAGTGCCTTGGCAAACATTTCGACCATCACAACGTGGTACGGACTGAGGTAGAAGTTGTGCCACATGCTCCAGGCTCGGCCTGTTTGTACGGCTTGCAGGTGAGACAAAATAGGTTCCTGACGGATAAGTTTGTCGAAGCTCTCTTGCGCCTGCGCGGCGTTAACCAGCGGGCCGAGCATCAAACTGGAGAAGCGTTTGCCCTCCGGACCGGCCATACCGGTGGCGATATAGACATCGGGATTGGCGGCCAGCACGCGCTCTGGACTCAATTCTCCGTAGACGCTGCTGATCGTGCCGTTGGCAATATTCTCGCCGCCGGCGAAAGTCAGCAGGTCGCCAAGGCTGCCGCCGACTGCCGTGGTGCAGCAGGTGTCCCGTCTGCCCAGATGCAAATGCAGCATGACCGTCGGTTTTTTACCGTGATAGTGCGCGATACGCTGGCGCACCACATCCATATGCTGCTGATAGAAATTGCTGAAGGCGGTCGCGCGCTGTGGCTGATCCAGCACCTCGCCAAGCAAACGAATACTGGGCAACGTGTTGTTAAGCAGATCGATACGCAGATCGACATAAATAAACGGGATCCCTGCACGCGTCAGCGTTTGTTGCAGGAGATCTTCATTGGCCGCGTTTTTTGCCAGACGGGGCAGAATGACCAGATCGGGTTTTAGCGGCAGCAGCATCTCTGCGTTCATCGCTTGCAGGCTGCCGTTGCCTAACTGTGGGATCTGGGTGAGCTGCGGGAATTTTTCGGTATAGCGTGACCAGCTCTGCGCATCGTAGCGCGCCATATCTCCTGGCCAGCCGACGACGTGCTTTGCTGGGTTATCAGGCTGAAGCAACGCCAGCGTATACAGCATGCGGCTCTCACCCAGAATGATGCGTTGGGGGTTGTCTGGTATTTCCACCTGTCGGCCCAACATATCGGTGACCGTTTTGGCTTGTAGGAATGGGCTGAGGAAAAGCAGGCAAAGCAGTAGGGCAGTACGCATGATGGAATTCACAGAATGTAGGGCGGGGAAAGATAATCATTGTCATTTTCGTTTTCAACCGATGAAAAGTGGGGGTAATTCCGGTTGATAGAAATGTTCTTTTTTATCTGACTTTTAGTGTTTTCTTGGTAAAGATTAGTAAATATTTAAAGCGCGGATCGGGCTGAAAACAGCGATGTGTGCGTGTGCAGAAAAAGACATATGCGGAGAAGGCGAGATAATAAAAAGCAGGAAGAGGAAGTAAATAAGGCTCCGCCGGGGAGCCTTATTAAAATGATGAACAGACAGAATTATTCGGCAGCGTAGCCCTGTGGCGGAATACGCACGCTGTCCAGCCAAGCTTCATTATCCCGCATCACCAGTCTGCCGTTCAGGAACCAGTTAATGACCATCGGATAAATCGTGTGCTCGTGGGTTTTCACGCGCTCGCTCAGGCTTTCTTCGGTGTCATCACTAAATACTGGCACCTTCGCTTGCAGAATCAGCGGGCCGCCATCCAGCTCGTCTGTGACAAAATGTACGGAAGTCCCGTGTTCCCGATCGCCATTTTCCAGCGCCTTGCGGTGTGTATGCAGGCCGGGATATTTGGGCAGCAGAGAAGGGTGAATGTTCAGCATTTTGCCAGCAAATTGCGCAACAAATTCTGGGCTAAGAATCCGCATGTAACCAGCCAGAACCACTAGCGCCGGCTCATGTTGCTCAATTTCATTTGCCAGCGCGGCATCAAATGCAGCGCGATCGGCAAAATCTTCAGGGTTCAGGACGAACGTCGGAATATCCGCATTCTGTGCGCGTTCTAGCCCGTACGCCTCCGCATTATTACTGAATACGGCAGCGATCTTTCCTTTGAGACGTCCGTTCTTACTGGCGTCAATCAACGCCTGTAAGTTGCTTCCATGACCTGAAATCAGCACAACGATGTTTTTCATCAGTTAATAACCACTGCGTCTCCGGCATCGGTTTGAGTAATGACGCCGATTTTCCATGCGTTTTCGCCGCTGCTGTTGAGTAATGCAACGGCCTCGTCTGCCTGTTCGGCTGGCAGTGCGATGATCATACCAACACCGCAGTTAAAAGTACGATACATTTCGTGACGGCTGACATTCCCAGCCTGTTGCAGCCAGTTGAACACCGCAGGCCATTGCCAGCTAGATTCGTCGATAGTTGCCTGCATACCTTCTGGCAGAACGCGTGGGATATTTTCCCAGAAGCCGCCGCCGGTCAGGTGAGAAATCGCATGAACGTCCACTTTCTCAATCAGGGACAGGATGGATTTCACGTAGATTTTGGTCGGTGCTAGCAGGTGGTCGGCCAGCGGTTTGCCTTCCAGCTCGAACTGCTCTGGATCGGTTTTGCTGACTTCAAGCACTTTGCGTACCAGAGAATAGCCGTTTGAGTGGGGGCCGCTGGACGCGAGGGCAACCAGCACATCACCGTTCTGGACTTTGCTGCCGTCGATGATTTCTGATTTTTCTACCACACCGACGCAGAAGCCAGCTACGTCGTAGTCTTCGCCGTGGTACATGCCCGGCATTTCGGCGGTTTCGCCACCAACCAGCGCACAGCCTGATTGTTTACAGCCTTCTGCGATACCAGTAATCACGCTGGCAGCCGTATCAACATCCAGTTTGCCTGTAGCGTAATAGTCGAGGAAGAACAGCGGCTCTGCGCCCTGAACCACCAGATCGTTCACGCACATCGCAACCAGATCGATACCAATGGTATCGTGGCGTTTCAGATCCATCGCCAGGCGCAGTTTGGTGCCGACTCCGTCAGTGCCGGAAACCAGAATCGGTTCGCGGTATTTTTGCGGTAAGGCGCACAAGGCACCGAAACCACCCAATCCACCCATAACTTCCGGGCGACGAGTCTGTTTCACTACACCTTTGATACGGTCGACCAATGCATTACCTGCATCGATATCCACGCCTGCGTCTTTATAACTGAGAGAGGTTTTGTCGGTCACTGCTGAGTCCCCACGAAGGTTACGGGTCGTATTCAGAAAACACGGTATTGAGAAAACATACTGTGGTAAAAATAATGCGCGCTAATTCTAACAGTGTAGGCAATCGTTTGCGAGTGATGAGTCATCGGCGGGCTATTTTTCGTTAACGGCAACAATTTCTCTTCTCGGTTGATCTGGATCAGGCTTAATCGTATGGCGCTAAGCAAAAAAGGCGGTATAATCCCGCGATTTTTTTTACGACGGGCTCTTGTGCCCGCCGCCCTGCGGGCCGCCGCAAGCGGTGTTTAAAAACGCGCTTGGCGTTTTTGTCCGTCCACTAGCCGATGGGGAGATAAAGATGAAGATCGTCGAGGTGAAACACCCACTCGTCAAACACAAACTGGGTTTGATGCGAGAGAACGATATTAGCACGAAGCGTTTTCGTGAGCTGGCTTCCGAAGTGGGAAGTTTACTGACTTATGAAGCCACCGCCGATCTGGTCACTGAGAAGGTCACCATTGATGGCTGGTGCGGTCCGGTTGAAGTCGATCAGATCAAAGGCAAGAAAATTACCGTCGTACCTATTCTGCGTGCAGGGTTGGGGATGATGGAAGGCGTGCTGGAAAATGTCCCTAGCGCGCGTATCAGCGTTGTCGGCATCTACCGTGATGAAGAAACGCTGGAGCCTGTTCCTTATTTCCAGAAGCTGGTGTCCAATATCGAAGAACGCATGGCGCTGGTGGTTGACCCCATGCTGGCGACCGGCGGCTCAATGATCGCGACGATCGATCTGCTGAAAAAAGCAGGCTGTCACAGCATTAAGGTGTTGGTGCTGGTCGCGGCGCCAGAAGGGATTGCCGCACTGGAAAAAGCCCACCCGGATATTGAGCTTTACACGGCATCCATCGATAAAGGCCTCAACGAGCAGGGTTACATCATGCCGGGCCTGGGCGATGCGGGCGATAAAATATTTGGTACGAAATAACAGGTAAGCCGACTTATTAGTCGGCTTTTTTTTGGCGGGAACCTAAGTATTTCCTATGGTTCACCACAGCCTGTGTGACGTCACACTCGGTGCTTTATTATATCAGTAGCCAACAATTATCCTGCTTTACTGCGGTGGGGCGGGGTAAGTCTGGCTGTAAATAAGCAGTGCGGTATACCTGCACACATAAATAGCAATACTCGATAACACCACGACATAACAACACTACAGAGGATATTGAAGATGACTCGTCGCGCCATCGGGGTAAGTGAACGACCGCCCTTGTTACAAACCATCCCGTTGAGTTTCCAGCATCTGTTTGCGATGTTTGGCGCTACCGTTCTGGTACCCATTCTGTTCAAGATCAATCCAGCCACCGTACTGTTATTCAACGGTGTCGGTACGCTGCTGTATTTATTCATTTGTAAAGGCAAAATCCCAGCGTATTTAGGGTCGAGCTTCGCGTTCATTTCTCCGGTTTTACTGTTGCTGCCGCTGGGGTACGAAGTCGCGCTGGGTGGTTTCATTATGTGCGGCGTGCTGTTTTGTCTGGTGGCGCTGATTGTTAAAAAAGCGGGGACTGGCTGGTTGAATGTGTTATTCCCGCCTGCGGCGATGGGCGCGATCGTCGCGGTTATCGGCCTTGAACTGGCCGGTGTGGCGGCGGGAATGGCAGGGTTGCTGCCTGCTGATGGCGCTTCTGTCGATTCCACTGCGGTGACGATTTCACTGGCGACGCTGGCGATCACCATTCTGGGATCGGTGCTGTTTCGTGGTTTCTTGGCGATCATTCCAATTCTGATCGGGGTGCTGGCAGGTTATGCGCTGTCGTTCGCGCTGGGCGTGGTGGATCTGACCCCGATTCGTGAAGCTCACTGGTTCGCGATGCCAACATTCTATACGCCGCGTTTTGAGTGGTTTGCCATTCTGGCGATTCTGCCTGCGGCGCTGGTGGTAATTGCAGAACACGTCGGCCATCTGGTGGTGACAGCGAATATCGTGAAGAAAGACCTGATGCGTGAACCGGGGCTGCACCGCTCTATGTTCGCCAACGGCATTTCTACCGTGTTGTCCGGCTTCTTTGGCTCCACGCCGAACACAACCTACGGCGAAAATATCGGCGTGTTGGCGATTACCAAAGTGTACAGCACCTGGGTGATCGGTGGTGCGGCGATCCTCGCTATTCTGCTCTCTTGCGTGGGTAAACTGGCGGCGGCGATTCAGGCTGTACCCGTTCCTGTCATGGGCGGCGTATCGCTGCTGTTGTACGGCGTAATCGGGGCGTCTGGTATTCGTGTGCTGATTGAATCCAAAGTGGATTACAACAAAGCGCAAAACTTGATCCTGACTTCCGTGATTCTGATCATCGGCGTCAGCGGTGCGAAAGTGCATTTGGGGGCAACCGAGCTGAAAGGCATGGCGCTGGCGACCGTTGTCGGTATCGGGATGAGCCTGGTATTTAAGGTCATTAGCCTGTTCCGCAAAGAGGAAGAGATCCTCGATGCGCCGGAAGAGAACGACGCTCGTTCATAACCGCGTCCGTTTCCCTGTTGAGGCCGTGCATATCGCGTCCTCAACAGGGCGTGGTTTCTGTGATAAACTCGATCCGATTTCCTGCCCGTTTTGCTTGAGGTGATTCTGAACACGCCGGCACAGCTTTCATTGCCACTCTACTTACCCGATGACGAAACCTTTGCCAGTTTCTATCCGGGTGAAAACGCGTCTCTTCTTGCCGCCATCAATAATGCTTTGCATCAGGAGCATGGCAGCTACATCTATTTCTGGTCACGCGAAGGGGGCGGGCGCAGCCATCTGCTGCATGCTGCCTGCGCTGAGCTGTCGCGTCAGGAACGCGCGGTGGGCTATGTGCCGTTAGATAAACGCGCCTACTTTGTGCCGGACGTGCTGGAAGGCATGGAACAACTGGCGCTGGTGTGTATCGATAATATTGAATCGATTGCGGGTGATGAAGAGTGGGAAATGGCCGTGTTTAATCTGTATAACCGCATTCAGGAAACAGGACGTGCCCGGCTGTTGATTACTGGCGATCGTCCGCCACGGCAGCTGAATTTACGTCTGCCCGATCTGGCTTCCCGTCTCGATTGGGGACAAATCTACAAGCTACAGCCGCTGTCGGATGATGAGAAAGGGGAAGCGCTACAGTTGCGTGCCAGACTGCGCGGGTTTGAATTGCCGGAAGACGTGAGCCGTTTTCTGCTTAAGCGTCTGGATAGAGAAATGCGGACATTATTTATGACGCTCGATCAGCTCGACCATGCTTCCATCACTGCACAGCGCAAGCTGACCATACCTTTTGTGAAAGAGATCCTTGGTCTGTAGTTAACGATCGTTGTTAAACGATCGCCGTTGAGGATCGTTCACGCCTTTCGTTTACCGCTATTCTCTGACAGCCATTTTTTACAACGACAGAATCTCCAGCACCTGTTCCGGCGGACGGCCGATACGCGCTTGGCCGTGTGCCACGACAATGGGGCGCTCGATAAGCTTCGGATTATCGATCATCGTCTGAATCAGCTGTGCTTCCGTCAGCGTGGCGTCGGACAGCCCCAACTGCTGATAAATCTCTTCTTTGGTTCGCATCAATTCGCGTGCGCTGTTAAAGCCTAACTGCCGGATGAGCTGCGCCAGTGTCGCGGCATCGGGCGGCGTGTCGAGATAGAGCACGACGTTCGGTGTAACATGATGCTCCTGCAACAGTGCCAGCGTTTCGCGGCTCTTGGAGCAGCGCGGGTTATGGTAAATCGTCACGGCGGGTTGGGGGGAAGATTGTGTCATCATCATGTTCCTTATCAGGATTTCTGGTACTGGCGGAAACGCTGTTGCAACTGACGAAGCTGGTCGATGCGGGCGTCGTAGCGCGCCTGTTCCAGACTCCCCAATTTAACCAGTGAGCTCGCGTTGCTCAGTAGTCGAATGGCTTGATCGAGCTGGCCGTTGAGCGCCAGACTCTCTGCTCGCGCGGCCAGTTCTTCTGCCCGCTGTCCTTGTGCGGCTGCGGCTTGCGCCAGCAGATCCCAGCCGTTTGAATCATCTGGGTGCGCATAGGTATAGCGGTACAGTATTTTGCTGGCGGCGGCAGGCTGTTTCCCTTCGACATAAGCATTCGCCAGATTAAGCTGAAGCACCGGATTAGCCTGCGCGCCAGGCGCGTTTTGTAAGCGGCTGATCGCCTGCGTTGCGCGGTTTTGTCCCAGATCGATATCGGTCATCATATCCAGAAACCACGGATTTTCAGGCGCGTTGCTTAGCAGTGGTTGTAGCACGTTACGTGCCTCATCGTACTTTTTCGCCTGATAAAACTGAATCGCTCGACCGTACTTCGCCGCCAATTGCTCCCGCACGTTGCCTTTTTCCCATTGCTCCAGCAGATCGTTGCTCATCGGGCGATCGGGTGAGCCATACATGCCAAAGGTACGTATTTTGGCGAACAGGAAATCCTGAGAAGATTGCACTGGCGTTGAGCGCATCTGGTTGGCACGGTTGCGGGCGTCAGACAGCCGGCTTTCCGGCAACGGGTGAGTCAGCAACATTTCCGGTGGCCTTGAGGCATAACGCGATTGGTCAGCCAGCTTTTGCAGGAAATTCGGCATGGCTTGCGGATCGAAGCCCGCACGCTGCAACACCTGAATCCCAATACGGTCTGCTTCTTGTTCATTTGCCTGCGTGAACGTAATCATGCCCTGCTGTGCACCCGCCAGCGTGCCGCTGAGCGCGGCCATCCCTAACTGAGGATTGGCCATCGCCAGCAGAATGGAGCCGAAAGCGCCGACCCAGGTGAGCGGGGCGTTACGCTGCTGTGATTCCATGCTACGCGCCAGATGACGTTGGGTAACGTGAGAGATTTCATGTGCCAGCACGGAGGCCAGTTCGCTTTCGCTATCGGCATAGCGGAACAGCGCGGAATGCAGCACCACGTTGCCGCCAAAGAAGGCGAAGGCGTTGATGTCATCATTACGGATCAGATAGAAATGGAACGGCGTACGTACCGAATCGGCCTGTTTGACCAATCTGTTGCCGAGCTGATTAATGTAATTGGACAGCAACGGATCGTTGATAAGCGGTGCACCTGCGCGCAACTGGCGGACGTAAAAATCACCCATCGCCAGTTCCTGATTGATACTGAGCGTGCCGCCCGCGGTGGTGCCGATATCCGGTAGCCGATCCTGCGTGTCGGCCTGAGCGGGAAGCAGGTTGCCAGCCAGTAATGCCCCGAGCAGGACAGACATGACCGTTTTTCTTAACCGAATAGACATAACGGAAGATAACCTTTATCAACAGCTAACGTGAAAGCATTCTGCCAACTATCTTAGCCAGCGATGGCAGACAAAGAAATGCCCGAGCGGGAAAAACGTGGTGAAGAGAGAGAATAATAGGAAAAACCGGCACGTATGACGGTGCCGGTGGAAAATCTTAAAAATCGCAATCAAGCGTTTTTCAGATAATCAAGAACGATGTCGTGGTGGTTGCTGGTTTTGAAGTCGTCAAAAACCTTCTCTACCTTACCGTTTTCATCAATCAGGAAACTGATGCGATGAATACCGTCATAGGTTTTCCCCATGAAGGTTTTTTCTCCCCAAACGCCAAATCCTTCTGAAACCTGATGATCTTCATCAGAAAGCAGCGTGAAATTTAAGACTTCTTTCTCGACGAAACGGGACAGTTTTTCTGATTTGTCCGTGCTGATACCGAGAACTTCAACACCATATTTTTTCAGATCGTCCATGTTGTCGCGCAGACCGCAGGCTTGAACGGTGCATCCTGGCGTCATCGCTTTAGGGTAGAAATACACCAACACTTTCTGTCCCTGGAAGTCGGTTAAATTTACTTGTTCGCCATCTTGGTCGGGCAAGCTAAATTTCGGTGCAATATCACCGGCTTTCAGTGTGTTCATCACGACTCTCCGTCTTGTTTCTCTTCATGCTGTGGATATGCCCATGCCCTTTGCAATAATGGCAACGTTATGCCATTGGGTTCAAATGCTATTGAGCCCAAATACTATTGAGCATAGTTAACGACGCTAATACTGCCTTGTGCGTTCAATTCTGTACATAGCTGATGAAAGGCTGGCTCAATAATTGAGCTATCCAATGGGGTAGAACTGTGTGCGGCAATCTGAATGTACAGTTGCGGCGGTTTGTCACCCTCGGCGGGCTGCGTTTTTGAAACCAGCTCAGCAATATTTAACTGATGGGAATCGAACAAATCGGTAAAACGCTCAATGATGTGAGGGGAGTCGACAACGTCAACTTTCACCCAGACGGTCGAAGGCGTCGGCTGGCTAGCCTGTGACTCCGTCCGCTTCATCACGATCAGCAAATCCATCTCCGCGCCTTTCAGCGGCAGGGTTGATTCGATCAGTGTTATTGCGTTCCAGCTACCGGATAGCAGCATAATGAAGGTGAACTCTTTGCCCAGCATAGCAAGACGGCTATCTTCGATATTGCAGCCACAGCTACTGACGTGGCGTGTAATTGCATTGACAATACCGGGGCGATCAACCCCCAGAGCGGTAATAACCAGATAGTATTCTTGTGAGCTTGGCAACATCATGCTTCCTGTCTTTTTTCCCATTAATCACATGGTAAACATAAAAAATTGCCTGGAGCAATTTTTAACGCCGCTTGCGGCGGCCCGAAGGGGGGCGGGCAGGGATAGCTCGCCATAAATTGCCTGGAGCAATTTTTAACGCCGCTTGCGGCGGCCCAGACACTATTTCGTGATTGTAGGGATTCCGCGTTATGGTATGTGTTGGTAACCAAAGACAAAGCGCCTTTCATCATGCAACGTCATCAAGCGAATAACGATTGGGTAAAACAGGCCCAGCATCCAGCCTCGTTCGAGCGAATTGAGGCGTTTTTCCGTGGGCATGGCTACGATCCCCATCGGCACGATACCTATGCGATTGGGCGGACGTTATCCGGCGTGCAGCGCTTTCACTATCGTGGCAGTTTGTGCAATAGCGTGCCGGGGGGAACGCTGGTGCTTCACCCGGATGAGATCCATGACGGCGAGGCGGGTTCCGCCGACGGTTTTCAGTACCGCATGATTTACGTTGAGCCCGCGCTGATTCAAAAAATACTCGGTGGCAAACCCTTGCCCTTCGTTAACGGTGGCATATCCAACGATCCACGCCTGTTTGCGGCAACAGAACCGTTGCTCAGAGCCATGGAAGAGGCGTTTGATGAGCTAGAAGAAGATGATGTGCTCTACGATCTGGCACTGGCGCTGTCAGCCGTGGGAGGGCAGCGCCATCCGCGGCGTTTGTTCGATTATCACGCGGCTGAGCGGGCGCGTGAATATATTCATGATGCCTTTGATAAGACCATTACGCTTGATGCGTTGGCGCAGGTGAGCGGGCGGGATCGCTGGAGCCTGACGCGTGATTTCCGCGCACTCTTCGGCACGACGCCGTACCGCTACGTCACCATGCGCCGTCTCGAACACTGTCGGCGGCTCATGCTGGCCGGTGACAGCCTCGTCGATATTGCTGCTCAGGTGGGTTTCGCAGACCAAAGCCATATGACGCGTCATTTCGTGAAGGCATTTGGCCTTTCACCAGGCCACTGGCAGCGCATGTTCAAGACCCCTTAGCCTGCTTGCACAATCGTTCAATACAGCCGGTACTGTGCTTCGCTAGTCTGGGGGCGTCATCATAAGGAGAAACGGTATGTATAAATCCATTAATTTTGCCCAAAAGTTAGCGTTATTCGACGATCATTGGCAGCCGAAAGTGATCGCTGAGATGAATGACTATCAGTTTAAAATCGTTAAAATTCAGGGCGATTTTATCTGGCACTCTCATCCCGAAACGGACGAAACGTTCATCGTGCTGGAAGGCCAACTGAGAATTGATTTTCGTGATGGCGATGTGCACATCAATGCCGGGGAAATGTACGTTGTTCCATGCGGCGTTGAACATAAGCCTTATGCCGAGCACGAAGTAAAAATGCTGCTGATTGAACCGAAAGGCGTACTGAATACCGGTCATGAAGGCGGCGAACGGACGGCTGAAAATGATATCTGGATTTGATTGGCTGAGTAAAAATTAACCTAAAACGTCCCGCGAGTGACGGATAAGTCGCAGTAAACGGGCTGCTTTTGTACCAAAACGTCAGAAGCATTTTTAATTTCGCTTACTGCGACATAAAAAAACCTGCGTCAGACACCGACAACGCCCTTGTCCGCTTGCTTTTGCATAGAAGTCAAAAGTACCATGAAGCACTTGTTTGTGGAGGGGATGGCCAATGTTTACGGGAAGTATTGTTGCGCTGGTTACGCCGATGGACGCCAAAGGCGCCGTCGATCGGGCGAGCTTGAAAAAACTGATTGATTATCATGTCGCTAGCGGTACATCGGCGATTGTCTCTGTCGGCACGACGGGGGAATCCGCCACGCTGAGCCATGACGAACATGGCGATGTCGTGATGCTGACGCTGGAACTGAGCGACGGACGTATTCCTGTCATCGCTGGCACGGGTGCTAACGCGACCGCTGAAGGCGTTTCACTGACTAAACGTTTTCACGGCACTGGCGTTGTTGGCTGCCTGACAGTCACACCGTACTACAATAAACCGACGCAGGAAGGCCTGTACCAGCACTTCAAAGCGATTGCCGAGCATACCGATCTGCCGCAAATCCTGTATAACGTACCTTCCCGCACTGGCTGTGACATGCTGCCGGAAACCGTTGCCCGTTTGTCCGAAGTGAAAAATATTGTCGCAATTAAAGAAGCGACGGGGAACTTAAGTCGGGTAAGCCAGATCCAAGAGCTGGTTAGTGAAGACTTCATTTTGCTGAGCGGCGATGACGCCAGCGGTCTGGACTTTATGCAACTCGGCGGTAAAGGTGTGATTTCCGTAACGGCGAACATTGCTGCGCGTGAAATGGCGGAACTTTGCAAGCTGGCGGCGCAGGGAAATTTTGTCGAAGCGCGCCGTTTAAATCAGCGCCTGATGCCACTGCATCAGAAATTATTTGTTGAACCCAATCCTATTCCGGTGAAGTGGGCCTGTAAGGAATTGGGACTCATGGCGACCGATACGCTGCGCCTGCCGATGACACCACTGACCGATGCCGGTCGTACGGTGATGGGGCAAGCACTTAAGCAAGCGGGTTTGCTGTAATCGTTAGGGAGATTTAATGAGTTATTCATTACAAAAGTCGATGGTGGCGAAAGTCGTTGGCATATCACTCGTGATGCTGCTGGCGGCTTGTTCCTCCGATCAGCGCTATAAGCGTCAGGTCAGTGGCGATGAATCCTATCTGAAGGCACCAGCGCTGCACGCGCTGAATACGCCTGCCGGGATGATTTTACCGGTGCAGAATGGGGATTTTGATATACCGCCAGTGACCCTGAATGGTGCGGTCGGTAAGGAACTGGATATCCGTCCTCCCGTGCAGCCATTGGCCTTGTTGAATGGTTCCCGTACCCAGATCTCAGGAGATACGGCAACGCTGCTGTTAGAAAACAGCGCGCAGAACAGCCAGCTCTGGTCTCAAGTTATCCGTGTGTTGCAAGACAAGGCGTTCACCATTGCTAGCCGTCAGGATGCCAGCCAAACGCTGACAACCGACTGGATCTCATGGCCGCGTGAAGATGAAAACGTACCATACCAGGGGCGTTATCAGATTTCCGTGCAGCAGCAGGGTTATCAGGTCGCACTGATCGTGAAACTGCTGGGATTACAGCTGAACGGCCAGCCAGTGACGACGAGCGATCAAAATCAGCGCTACGCCGGTCTGATGATGAATGCGCTCAGTAATGGTCTGGATTCTCAGGCAACCGCGCGTGAAAACGCACTGGCAAACCGCACCATTGGCTCGCTGGATGTGCAGAGCGGAGCGGATGACACAGGTCTGCCACTGCTGATTGTACGCGGTCCGTACACGGTGGTGTGGGATCGTCTGCCAACCGCGCTGAGTAAAATCGGCATGGAAGTTAGCGATCGCAGCCGTCCTCAGGGTTCGGTTTCCGTCAAGTACAGAGCACCGAGCAGCGGAACTTGGGATGACCTGGGCGCGAAAAATCCTGAACTGCCTAACGGTGATTACAAATTGCAGGTCGGTGATTTAGATAACCGCAGCAGTCTGCAATTTATCGACGCCAAAGGGCATACGCTAACCCAGTCTCAGAACGATGCGCTGGTGGCCGTATTCCAGGCGGCGTTCAGTAAATAACGCATAAACCAAGGGTCGGATTATCCGGCCCTTCTTCATTCAACAATCGCTACCCGAATTGACGGGCGCTATCGGCAACCGTTCGGGGAAGCGTTAAATATCGGGTCGTATTGGTTGACCCTCACTGTGTGGAGTAATTAAAGATGCAAAAGCTAGCTGAGCTGTATCGTGGAAAGGCGAAAACCGTCTACACCACCGAAGATCCCGATCTACTGGTGCTGGAGTTTCGCAATGATACATCAGCAGGAGACGGTGCGCGCATTGAGCAGTTTGACCGTAAGGGAATGGTGAATAACAAGTTCAATCATTTCATCATGAGCAAACTGGAAGAAGCTGGAATCCCAACCCAAATGGTGAGCCTGCTGTCTGACAATGAAGTGCTGGTGAAGAAGCTGGATATGGTGCCGGTCGAGTGTGTTGTGCGCAACCGCGCAGCAGGGTCGCTGGTAAAACGTCTGGGTATCGAAGAAGGTATCGAGCTGAATCCGCCGTTGTTCGATCTGTTCCTGAAAAACGATGCGATGCATGACCCAATGGTGAACGAGTCTTACTGCAAGACGTTCGGCTGGGTGAACGAAGAAAATCTGGCTCGCATGAAAGAGCTGAGCTACAAAGCGAACGACGTACTGAGCAAACTGTTTGGCGACGCCGGGTTGATTTTGGTCGATTTCAAGCTGGAGTTCGGTTTGTTCAAAGGCGAAGTTGTGCTAGGTGATGAGTTTTCACCAGATGGTAGCCGCCTGTGGGACAAAGAAACACTGAACAAAATGGATAAAGACCGTTTCCGTCAGAGCCTCGGTGGCTTGATTGAAGCGTATGAAGAAGTTGCGCACCGTATCGGCGTAAAATTAGACTAACTGCGCAATCGTTTACGTTCAGGTCGCTGGTCTTTGCTAGGCTGACGGCCTGAATGTTTTGCTGATTTTCCTCTCAAAAAGCTGCCTTTCTCTTCTCATCTCTGTCTGAATAAGTTGCAGACCTAGCTCTTACTTCGATTCCTGCCCTTGCTCTGATTAATGCTATGATTGCGCTTTGCTTAACGCGCAACCTGACTACTTTTCGACAGACTCGCATCCATGGCTTACTTCGATCCAACATTGTTAATTCTGCTTGTTTTGGCGGGGCTGGGTATTATCAGCCATAACATGACCGTCACGCTGGCGATTCTGGTTCTGCTGGCGATACGCATCACGCCATTAAACAGCTATTTCCCGTGGGTAGAAAAATACGGCCTGAGCATCGGTATCGTTATTCTGACGATTGGCGTGATGGCACCGATTGCCAGCGGAAAAATTACCGCCAGTGAAGTGATGCATTCCTTCCTGCACTGGAAATCTCTGTTGGCGATCCTCATTGGTGTTGCGGTGTCCTGGCTTGGCGGACGCGGCGTGTCGCTGATGAGCAACCAGCCCTCCGTGGTAGCGGGGCTGCTGGTGGGCACGGTTATGGGCGTGGCGTTGTTTCGCGGTGTTCCCGTCGGGCCATTGATCGCTGCCGGACTGCTTTCCCTGCTGATCGGCAAGACCTGATTCATTCGGCGCGTGTGATGATATTGCGTGATTTTCTCTCCAGCCAACACCAGCAGCAGCGCTATGGCGTCCGACGCCTGCTGGTGCTAAGCGGTGAACCAAGCTGGTGTGAAGCGCAGGCGTTGGCGCTTAGTTGCCAATTGTCCGGCGACTGGCTGTGGATCGGTGAGTCTGCACCTGATTCCGTTACCTCACGGCCAGCCAGCCGAGTACGGACGCTGCTGGGGCGGGAGTTTCTCCATGCGGTATTTGATGCACGTAAAGGTGTGGACGTCGAGGCGCTGGCGATGCTATCAGGCACGCTACAGGCTGGTAGCTGGCTGATTATGCTGGTGCCGCCGTGGCAGACATGGCCGACCTTGCCGGATGAAGATAGCCTGCGCTGGAGCGAACAAGCACAGCCGATTGCTACCCCGTACTTTATCCAACATTTTCAGCGCCAACTGTTGGCCGATGAAGAAGTGGTGCTCTGGCAGCAGGGCCAGGAAGCTGTGATTCGGCCACTGGCCGTGCGATCGGACTGGCAGCCAGCGAATGGTGAACCGACCGCGCGACAGCAGCACATCTTGTATGAGCTGAACGCCGCTGAATCCGGCGTATTTGTGATTACCGCACCGCGCGGGCGTGGGAAATCCGCGCTGGCGGGAATGCTGACGCAGAGGAGCCGTAAAGCCTGTTGGATCACCGCACCGTCTCGTGCGGCGGCGGAGATTCTGCAACAGCACGCGCGTGCCGATGCGCAGTTTTGGGCGCCGGATGCGCTGCTGGCACACTGCCGCCTTCATGGCGCGCCTGATGTCGACTGGTTGTTGATTGATGAAGCGGCGGCGATTCCGTCTTCCGTGCTTTCCGCGCTGTTACCCTATTTCCCTCGTATTCTGATGACCACGACGGTGCAAGGGTATGAAGGTACCGGACGGGGATTCCTGCTGAAGTTTTGTGCGACGTTACCGCAGTGGCGAGCGTTTACGCTGGACGATCCTCTGCGCTGGGCCGTTAACGATCCGCTGGAGCGGGTGTTGGATCAGGCATTGCTCTTCAATGACCCCGACGCGTTTCATTCCCCGCTGCCGTCCAATCTACCTATTCCGCCTTCTGCGCTGGACAGTCGAATCGAACGTGTCGACGACTGGCTAACGAACCCTGAGCGTCTGGCAGGGTGTTACGCGCTCTTGTGCAGCGCGCATTACCGTACTTCGCCGCTGGATTTGCGCCGCCTGATGGATGCGCCGGGCATGCAGATTGCCAGTACACAGGTGGCGGGCAATATGTGCGGCGTACTGTGGCTGGTGGAGGAAGGCGGTCTATCAGAGTCATTGGCTCATGAGGTGTGGGCCGGACGGCGGCGCCCGCGTGGCAATCTGGTGGCGCAGTCGCTGGCGGCACACGCTGGGCTGTGGCATGCACCGACGCTGCGGGCGCGTCGCGTGAGCCGGATTGCGGTGGCATCGTCATTTCGCCGACAGGGGATTGGTCGGGCACTCATTGCCGAGCAGACGCGCGAGGCACAACAGCAGGCGTTGGATTACCTGTCGGTTAGCTTCGGCTATCAGTCAGACTTGTGGACATTCTGGCAATCATGCGGCTTTCAACTGGTGCGCATTGGCAGCCATCTTGAGGCTAGCAGTGGCTGTTATAGCGCGATGGCGGTACTGCCGCTGAGTGAAGCGGGGTATAAGTTGGCGGAGCAGGGAAGTCGACAGTTGGCGCGTGACTGGCGTTGGTTACAGCGCCTGATTCCGCTGAACCTCACGCTGCCACAGACAGAACCGATTGCATTGGATACAGAAAGTCGTGAACTGAATGAAGACGACTGGCGTGAGCTGGCGGGGTTTGCGTTTGCCCATCGGCCGATGGAAGCCAGCTTCGCTTCCATCTGTCGTTTATTGATGAACACATCGCTTCCATTGCCTGCGCTACGCCTGCTGGCGGAAACTCCAGATGAAGGTGAGCGAATAGCCACGACGCTGGGACTAAGCGGTAGGAAAACGCTCCTGAAACGCTGGCGCGAAGAGGCAGCCAATGCCTTGTTCGATCTTGACGCGCAACGGTGTGCTGGATGGGTTTCTCGTGCGCGGTGATACCTGATAGATTATAGAAACTTTTTTGCCCCATTCAGGATAAGCCGATGCTGGAATTACGCCCTAATTGTGAGCACTGTGACTGTGATTTACCGCCAGATACCGAAACGTATATCTGCTCTTATGAGTGCACGTTTTGTCCTGACTGTGCGGATACCGTCTTTCATCACGCCTGCCCGAACTGCGGCGGTGAGTTAGTCAAACGGCCAGTGCGTCCGGCACGCTGTCTGGTTAACGATCCGGCCTCAACGATTCGCATCATCAAACCGCATTGACAGGAAAATAGCCCCTTTATCGTTGCAAAAAATGGAACATCTCGTTCAGTAATTCCCGATTTCTCCTGTCAGCACGCGGCGTATAGTGAGACTTAACCGTACTTTATGACGAACGTCGGCAGATGATGGTGTTCGGCACAGGCTCTCAGGAGAGAAACGTGAATCAAGATTATGTTGTTGTTCAGCAGCCTTCGGAGGCGAATCAATTAATCCTGCTGTTTCATGGGGTAGGCGATACCGCCGCGGGTATGGCACAGATTGGGCGTTATTTTGCCGCTGCACTGCCGCAGGCGAGGGTGATCAGTATTGCCGGGCCGTTCAGCACTGGCTATGGCGACGGACGTCAGTGGTTCTCTGTGCAGGGCGTTACGGAAGAGAATCGGCTAGCCCGCATTGAGGCAAACCTGCCGCGTTTTGTTGATACTGTGCGCCACTGGCAGGAAGAAAGCGGCATTAGCGCGGCACGCACCGTGCTGGTGGGCTTCTCTCAGGGCAGCATTATGTCGCTCGAAGCGTTGAAGTCAGAATCCGCGCTGGCCGGGCACATTATCGCGTTCAGCGGCCGCTTTGCGGTATTGCCAGAAAAAGCCTTTGCCGATGTTACGGTGCACCTGATTCACGGTGAAGCGGACGGCGTGATTGTCGTTGGTCACGCTCATGCCGCCGCCCGGCGCTTTCAGGAGCTGGGAACCTCGTTTACGTTGGATAGTGTCCCCGCTGTCGGGCACGGCATTGATGAACGGATGTTGAAACAGGCGTTGTCCTACCTCAAATAAAAATCTCTCCCGCCATACTTCAGGCTGCATAGGCGTTGGTTTCCTTAAATACCCGGTTCTTTATGAGCTGGCTTTAAAGAACCGACGCTTTACGCCGTTCAACCGATGAATGTTTTACCACGCTATTCGAGTGATTCAGGGTTTATTCCATAGGAATAGCTTATTGCCCGTTTTCACTGTCTCACTCAAATGAGAGGTTAGCGTTTTAGGCGTGAGACTTTATCCATATTAAAAATAATATCATCCATATCGGAATGTTAAATAATATAGGCAATGTTTTTATTTGTGTTGAGTGTTCAATATTTACCTTCTTTTTTCGGATATAACTATTCCATCCTTATGGAAAAAGAGGGTGTGCCATGTTTAAGCGTATTAAAGTCATTACCATCCTTGTCATTTTATTGTTGGTATTAGGCATATCTCAGTTCTTAACGGGCGCGTTATCCGTTCGGGCACTGATGAACGATAGAGACAGCTTCTTGGTTTCCCAACGCTCGAATCAGAATGTGGCCGCCTTTACTGATGCCTGGATCATGATGAATCAGACGCGCATCGCTATCGGTTCCATTATACAAAACATGATGATGGGGAATGCGGATAAAGAGGCCATGCAGGCGCTCTTACAGCAAGCAAAATCGCAATTGGCTGCCTCAGAAAGTAGTTATAAAGACTATTTATCCCTCCCTAATACGCCTGGATTGGATGAGGCGTTATCTAAAAAACTAGAAGAGAGCTATACCGCTTACGACAAGCTGCTGAATGATATTGTCGATTCGCTTTCCGGCGGGTTAGCAGGAGCGGCGATGAAATTAAGTAGCGGTGCGGCGCCATATAATGTGGCCATGCAGGACGCCTATATTGCGTGGCGTACGGCACAAAACCAGCTGTCGGATGACGGTTTGAAGGAAAACCACACGGCGTTTGCAACCATGCTGTGGCTTTTGGGGGCCCTTTCTGTAGTCGTCGTGTTGGTGATCATCCTCAGTTGGATCGGGTTGCAGCGCATTCTTTTGCACCCGCTGCGAACGCTTATGCGGCATATTAGCGCCATCGCTGAGGGCGATCTGACGCATCCTATTGATGCTAGCGGCCGCAATGAGATGAGCCAGCTTGCGACAGGGTTGCACCACATGCAGCAGTCATTAATCCGTACCGTGAGCCAGGTGCGCGACAGTTCCCATTCCATCCACTCTGGGGCCAGTGAAATTTCGGTGGGCAGTAACGATCTGTCGTCGCGCACGGAACAGCAGGCTGCCTCGCTACAAGAAACGGCCGCCAGTATGGAACAACTCACCTCAACGGTGAAACTGAATTCTGACAATGCGCGTCAGGCGACGCTGCTGGCAAAAAATGCGTCAGAGACGGCCAATAAAGGGGGGGCTGTCGTCGATAATGTCGTGAAAACGATGAATGAGATAGCCGACAGTTCACAAAAAATCGCCCACATTACCAGCGTGATTGATAGCATCGCTTTCCAAACCAACATTCTGGCGCTGAATGCGGCGGTAGAAGCGGCGCGTGCCGGTGAACAGGGGCGGGGCTTTGCCGTGGTGGCGGGAGAAGTTCGCACGCTGGCGCAGCGCAGTGCGCAGGCCGCCAAAGAGATCAAAACGCTGATTGATGATTCGGTGAGCCGCACGAATACGGGGTCTTTGCAGGTGAAAGACGCGGGCGACACGATGCAAGAGATCGTCAGCGCCGTGAGCCGGGTAACGGATATCATGGGAGAAATCGCATCGGCCTCGGATGAGCAAAGCCGAGGGATTGAGCAGGTCGGTCAGGCGGTTAATGAAATGGATCGCGTCACGCAGCAAAACGCCTCGCTGGTAGAAGAATCCGCTTCCGCTGCGGCGGCATTGGAAGAGCAGGCCAGATTTTTGCAGAACGCGGTGGCGGTGTTCAAAATTAGTCAGGCGGCAGCGCAGGAGCATCGTGCCGAGCGTGCGCCTTCTCCTGCGGCATTACCGGCATCGCTGCTGTCCAAACCCACCCATGCTGGCTCATCGAATGCGAACTGGGAAACGTTTTAGCCAGCGAATCGTATTGTTGTTCTCCAGTTAAAACGACAAAGGTCGTAGAGCGGTAGCAAGGGATAGATCGTAAAGACGCTGCAAGTACCTCCATGTAAGCTCGGATTGCGCCATCCCTGGCGCAAACGCTTTACTCTTCTATTCCCTTACTCCCGTTTTCGTTCTGTAAATAGGTTTGTCAACGGTCTGATTACTTTGTCCTCTGGCACATGTTTCGGCCAATTGCACGTTTAAACGCGCTCAACGATCATCGCGATACCTTGTCCGCCGCCGATGCACAATGTCGCCAGCCCCAGCGTTTTGTTGTAGCTGTGCAGCGCATGGACCAGTGTGACGAGAATACGCGCACCGCTTGCTCCGATAGGGTGACCCAGCGCAATCGCACCGCCGTTGACGTTCACTTTCTCTGGGTCGAGCTGGAGATCGCGCTGTACGGCCAGAAACTGTGCAGCAAAGGCTTCATTGGCTTCAATCAGGTCGATATCACCAATCGTCAACCCCGCTTTGAGCAGCGCTTTCTGTGTCGCAGGAATCGGCCCCAGGCCCATGACCTCGCTCGGTACGCCGGCAGACGCCCAGCTGCGAATCCGTGCCAGCGGAGTAATACCCTGTTTTTTCGCTTCGGATTCACGCATTAACACCAGCGTTGCGGCAGCATCGTTAATGCCGGACGCATTGCCTGCGGTGACGGTGCCGTTCGCGGAAAACGCCGGACGCAATGCCGCCAGCGACGCGAGTGTGGTGTCTGCACGGGGGAATTCATCCCGATCGAAAATCCGCGTCTCTTTCTTGCTGCGCAGTGACAGCGGGGTAATTTCAGCCTTGAAGCGGCCTGCTTCAATCGCGGCAACGGCTTTCTGCTGGGACGCCAGCGCCACCTGATCCTGTTCTTCGCGCGTGAGCTGGTAGCGCTCGGCGATATTTTCCGCCGTGGTGCCCATGTGGTAATCATTAAACGCGCACCACAGGCCGTCGTTAATCATGATGTCAACGAGCTTGCCATTCCCCATGCGGTAACCGTGGCGCGCTTTTTCCAATAGATAGGGAGCCGCACTCATGTTTTCCATCCCGCCCGTTACGCAGACCTGATTGTCGCCGGACAGAATAGACTGTGCGCCGAGCACGACGGCTTTCAGACCAGAACCGCAGACTTTGCTGATGGTCAACGATGGGGTTTCAAAGGACAGTCCCGCCGTCTGGCTGGCCTGATGCGCAGGGTTTTGCCCCAGACCGGCTTGCAGCACGTTGCCGAGAATCACCTCATCAACCGCCAGCGTGTCTGGCAGCGTCGACAGGCAATCACGGATGGTGGCTGAGGCCATATCGATAGCGGACGTATTGGCCAGGCTACCGGCGAATTTGCCAATCGCGGTGCGTTTGGCACTAACAATAACAACGGAGTCGTTCATGATCGCCTCGATTAATGAATGCTGAACGGTTTTAAATCGGCGGACACGGTAAAGTTCGCCTCGGTTTTCTGGCGTAGTTCGTCCACGGTGATGTCGGGGCTGATCTCAGTCAGCACCATTTGTTGGTTGATGAATTGGAAGACGGCTAACTCGGTGACGACCATGCTGACTTTATTGGCGGCAGTCAGCGGGTAGGTGCACTGGTGTAACAGCTTGGCATCGCCATTTTTGGCGCAGTGTTCAAGCGCGATAATGACCTTCTTCGCGCCGACCACCAGATCCATCGCGCCGCCCATGCCGGGCACCATTTTCCCCGGTACCATCCAGTTGGCGAGGCTGCCGTGTTCATCCACCTGCAAGCCGCCCAGCACGCAAACATCGACGTGGCCGCCGCGAATCAGCGCAAAGGAAAAAGCGCTGTCGAACATGGCCGCGCCTGGCACCATGCCGCATGCCTGGCCACCAGCGTTAACCAGATTGCTATCCGGTTCGGTTATGGCCCCTAACCCTAAAAAGCCGTTTTCCGACTGGAAGGTGACTTCAATGCCGTGCGGCACGTAATTCGCCACTTTGGTGGGCAAACCAATGCCCAAATTCACCACGTCACCGTTTTTTAATTCCAGCGCGACGCGGCGGGCGATTAACTCTTTCGCATCCATTATTTTTCTCCCAAATAAAGGTGATCGACCAGCGCCGCTGGGGTAACAACACATTCCGGTGCTAATTGACCAACTGGAATAACCTGTTCGCATTGCGCCACGACTTTCTTCGCGGCAAGCGCAATAAGCGGGTTGAAATTACGGGCGGTGAGGTGATAAATAAGGTTTCCGCTGGTGTCGGCAATACTGGCCTGTAATATGGCGAGATCTGCCGTAATCGGCAGTTCCAATAAATAGGTAGTATCGTTTATTGTTATTTTTTGTTTATTCTCTTCGACGATGGTGCCCACGCCAGTTGGCGTCAAAAAGCCACCTAAACCTGCGCCGCCGCTGCGAATGCGTTCTGCCAGCGTCCCTTGTGGCACCAGCTCTACGTCTAATTCGCCGGAGATCATGCGACGCCCGGTTTCTGGGTTTGTACCAATATGTGAAGCAATCACTTTCTTCACCTGACCATTGGCAATTAATGGTCCGACGCCGGTATCGACAAACCCAGTATCATTTCCGATTAGGGTTAAATCAGAGACACCGGATTTAATGATCTCATCTACCAATAATTTCGGTGTACCGACGCCCATAAAACCACCGAACATAATTGTCATTCCGTTAAATAAATAAGAACGGAAATGGCTGGCATCAATGACTTTATTATTCATTGCCTGTTTACTCTGAAAGTTATTTCTCTGAAAAATGGCCGCACGACTCCCCACAGATAAATAAATACCTGTCAATCGTGGTGGCGGATGTTCGTTTTTTAGGGAAAGGGTGGAGAATAGAAAAATTCCACCCTTTCCCTGTTATCGAATTAAATATCGATATCCAAAATGGCTGAGCTTAATCCTTTGCCGTGCATGTCCAGCGCCAGCGAACGCGTAACACCGCCGCCCAGTGCACCGTACATAACGAAGTTCAGGGCGCCGATAGCGGGAAGCTCATAGCGGACAACCTCACCCGTCACGATATCGGCAAACCAATCCTTCACTTTCTCGGCCGTGATCGTCTCTTTCAGCACCTCATAATCTTCCGCCCGATAAGCAATCAGCGAAATATTGGAGGTATTTCCTTTATCGCCGGTACGAGAGTGGGCAATTTCACGCAGTTTCATTATTTAATCTCCAGATAATCAACGGCTGGTGTGACGCAGGCGCGAGACAGCAGGGTGGAATCCATCGCCAGTATTTCTTTTACCGCTTTGTTAACACCGCCGCCGCCTGCCGGGCCGTTGGTATAGAGCGTTTCAACTTCGTTACCCACTTTCACCGCTTGCGCTCTGGAGGTGCAGCGTGCCGCGACGCGCGCGCGTACCTCATACGGTTCGCTGCTTTGCGACCGCTGTGCGCCGTGCAGTGAATCAACCCCGATCAGGTCGTAACGGATTTCCTGAAAATCAATCTGGCACAGCGCAAAGCGCCCTTTGACGATATCCAGCGCTAAACGGCCGCGTGCGACGGCACCGGGACCGGCGTAAGAAATTTCGCCTTCGCCGATGAAGCCGTCCTGATAACCGACAGACACTTTCAGCGTGTCGGTTTTTGCGCGTCCGGTGGCACCCTGTACGCGCACGCGGTTTTCACCGTCTTGCGTAAAGGTGACGTGGCTGAAATCGGCAATCACGTCTGGGGTAATGTAGCTGTCCGGGCGGTGGATCTCATACAGCAGCTGTTCTTTACAGGTATCCACGCAGACGCAGCCGCCGGAACCTTCAACTTTGGTAATGACGGCACTGCCGTCTTCGCTAATTTCCGCAATTGGGAAACCCAGACGATCAAGATGGGGAATGTCTTTGACGCCAGGATCGGCATAGTAACCACCGGTGATTTGACCCGCGCACTCCAACAGATGGCCGAGGCAAGTGCCTTTGCCCAGACGATCCCAGTCATCGGCCGCCCAGTTGAATTCATACATCATGGCGGACAGGAACAGAGACGGATCGGAAACGCGACCGGCAATAATCACATCCGCCCCTTGGCGCAGCGCTTCTACCAGCGCATCGGCGCCGAGATAGGCATTGGCGGAAAGAATGTCTTTGCCGCAGCGTGAAACAGGCTGACCCATCTCATCCAGCTTGGAATCCTGCGCAATCAGTACCGAGTGCACATCATCACCAGTCACGACGGCGATTTTCAGCTTCTCTGCACCCAGCTCTTTGGCGATTTCCAATACGCGCTGACCAGCGGCAACGGGGTTCGCCGAGCCCATATTGGTGATAATTTTGATGCCTTTCTCTAGGCAGAGCGGCAGCACAGCGTGCATACGGTCGGCCAGTAGCTCGTTGTAGCCTTTTTCCGGGTTCTGCTGCTTCTGTTTTTGGCCGATGGCGATAGTGCGTTCTGCCAGACATTCAAATACCAGATACTGAATGTCGCCTTTTTGAGCCAGTTCTACGGCCGGTTCGATGCGATCGCCTGCATAACCAGCGCCGGAACCAATACGAATTGTCTTCATAAACTTACCTTTATCAATGAAATGTGTCTGTTGGCGTGATCAATGGGAAACGGTGCGTTCCCTATAAGGGGAAGACCCCGAAGATGACGCAGGCGAACGTCATGATGACGCTGGCGGCCCAGAGCACAGGGATAGAGAACTTCTGGTGATCGGCGAGATCGACACCCGCCAGACTGACCAGTAGGAAGGTGGCTGGCGTCAGCGGGCTAACCGGGAAGCCTGTGGTCATCTGTCCTAATACGGAAGCCTGCGCGACCTGAATCGGCGGTACACCCAGCATGTCCACGGTGTGGGCAATGACTGGCATGATGCCGAAGTAATACGAATCAGGGTCAAACACCAGACTCAGCGGCATAGAGATCAGGCCGACGATAAACGGAATGTGGGAGGCAAAAGATTCCGGTACAAAGCTGACTGCCGAGAGCGACATGGCTTTCAGCATACCGGTGCCGCTCATGATGCCGGTGAACGCGCCCGCAGCAAACAAGATGCTGGCCATCATCAGCGCGGCTTTGGCATGAGCATTAATGCGCTCTTTCTGCATTTCAACGTTGGGGTAGTTGAACATCAGCGCTAGCGTCAGCGCGATCATGAAGGCGACCGTAGGGGAAATTTTGGTAAACACCATGGTGCCGATAACGGCAAGCACCAGCGCGATGTTGACCCAGAACATCTTCGGACGACGCAGCGCTTTTTCGGCATCGGTCAGCTCTTTCACATGCGCTTCAGCCGTGATGGACTGCGTGCCGCCCGCCAGTGGATTACCCGATGCCAATCCCAGACGCTTCTCTTCTTTCTTGCCCCAGTAATAGCCCATGAGCACCATGAAGGTCAGGCCGCAAAGCTGCGCTGGGATAAGCGGGATAAACAAGTCGTGCGTCGTGGTGTTTAACGCGGCTGCGGCGCGGATCATCGGCCCAGTCCACGGCAGGAAGTTAACACCGGCGCTGAGCGCGGTAATGCCGACCAGAATGCGTTTATCCATGCCGAGCTTATTAAACAGCGGCAGCATGGCGGGAATCGTGATCAGGAAAGTGACGGCACCGTTACCGTCCAGGTGCGCAATCAGTGCCAATACACCCGTTCCGATAATGATTTTTACCGGATTGGTACCGACCATGCGTAAGATCCCCTTGATGATAGGATCAAACATGCCGGCATCGGTGACGACACCGAAGAAGGCAATGGCAAAAACAAACATCGCCGCCATCGGGGCCAGTTTGGTGATGCCGTCCACCACGTATTTCGCGGTATCGGTGCCGCTGCCTGCGGCGAGTGCACCAAGAACGGGAATCACGATCAGCGCCACCAGAGGCGACATTCGTTTAGTCATGATGAAAAAGAGCAAGGTGGCTATGGTTAGCACCCCGATGAGAGCTAGCATAAAAATTCCTCTTTAATAATATATTTGTATGTTGCCTATTTGTTTTATTTACAATGAATTAAACAACTCAATAACAATCCTTGTCATAATTAACAAAACAAATGAGTGCTTACGCCAGAGTCATTTGATTTTTTGTCTGCGCTATTTTTATCACCCTCAACCCGATTTATACTAACTCGTAATCCTAATGGTTTTATTCGTAAATCTGATGGGTTTATTTTATTTGTTAATGGTATTAACTCTTTCGATTTTCTTATCAATGTCTAATTGATTGATTTGGTTTGTTTAACTGAGTATTTTTACGTAATTGTTTTTTATGATTTGTGATATTTATCCAGAATGTCCATTTTTGTGAATAGTGGGCTGTGTTTGAATGGAATTAAATAAATGCGGGAAGGGTCATAAAAATGGCAGTTACTATTTTTTTTCTATTGAATTTGTTCCTTTCTTACCGGAGACTTCATTTTATTTATATAAAAACACTATGAACTTATCGATAAAACAATTACGAGCCTTTATCGCGTTGACGGAAACCGATAATTTCACGCGCGCGGCCCAGAAAATAAATCTCTCTCAGCCTGCATTTAGTTCGTTAATTGCTGGGCTGGAGGAAGAGGTCGGCTATCGGCTATTTGATCGTGATACACGTAAAGTGCAACTCAATGCTGATGGCCTCCATTTCATTGATATTGCTCGTCGGCTGGTGCAAACCCATGACGATGCTGTCGGTGAGATCAAATCGTATGCCACGGGGTACAAAGGGAAGATTGTGCTGGCGGTATTGCCGTCAATGGCGGTGGAATGGTTACCTCAGGTGCTGGCGCAATATCATCGCGCTTACCCCAAGATTAAGGTTGAACTGCTGGATACACAGTGGGATCGCTGCCTAAAGGCGGTGCTGGATGGGCGCGCCGATCTGGCCCTGACGGCAGGGCAACCGTCGCCGGGAACGTTCAGTTCTCGCATGCTGTTTGCCGACAGCTTTTATCTGATCTGCCAGAACTCGCACCCGCTGGCGCAGCGCGACAGTGTTGATGTGGCCGACGTGGCGCCATACCCGTTTGTCGGGTTCTGCAAAGGCACCAGCATCCGGCAGTACACCGATCAGCTTATCGAACCAGAAGGCTTTAACTATGTGTTGGAAGTGCGTCAGTTGACCACCATGATGGGGCTGGTAGCGGCAAATTATGGTGTGAGTATTGTGACGGGGCTGACGCTGTTCCAGTTTCAGCACAAAGACATTGCGATTATTCCGTTCCGAGATTTATCGCTACAGCGCGGTATCTATCTGGTGACGGATAGAGAACGTCAGCTTTCGGTGTGTGCGAAAGAGTTTTATGACTTTCTGCTGGAGCGGGCGGAAAGTTTTGTTCCTGCCGCGTGAGAATCCAAACCGCCCGCAGCGTGACGCTTAACTCGCGTGCTGGCGGTTTGGCGATGACCCGTATCAGGGTTTTTTCTTCGGCCAGTCGTCGTCTTCATCATCCCATTTATCGTTGTTGTCACGATGCGGGGGCAATTTGGGTTTGTTGAGCAGAAAACGCGTGTGGTCAACGTTGCGCAATTCTTTGATGCCGTTAATCAGCATGCCTATCAGGATAATCAGGATTATCCACCAGTAATCAGCCAGCCATGCCATGGTTACGCCTCATCAACATTATGAATATAACGGGTAAACAGCTGCGGCAAGTTCTGGCAAAGCCAGTGGTAGCCTGCAATATCTTCATCTTGCCAGGCGGCAAGAATGAGGTCGGGTGTAAGCTGTTCTTCCGCATACTGTGCTAATGGATAATAGCTGATATGCCAGGGTTCGACTGCGACACCGCCGAGATCGTGCGCATAAGGCCGATAAAAACCGTATTCATGCATGTGCGCGCTCAACCACGCGTTCAAGGCGGCAAAATAACCGCCTTCTTCATATTCCCACGGTTCTAGCTGGAGCGAACTGCCTGCGGGTAATAAATCGGGATCGTAGATATCGAGATCGCTGCCCCAGTGGTGGCGGCTGGATCCGGGCATGGCAGACCAGCGTAGAATTGCTTCACAGCGCTCGGCGTCGTCCAGAGCTGACACATCCAGCGGCTGGCTGTTGGCATCCATGACGGGACGTTCACCGCGAAATTTACCATTCCAGATCTGACGCTGGCGTTCAAAATCACGAAACGTGCTGGCAGGCTGTAGGTTAAATCCTGCTGTTTTTGCCGCCAGCTGTAGCGCCAGAAATGCCGTTATCGCCTCCGGATGAAGGCGATGGCGACCGTCTAATACGACCAGATGTTGGTCGCTTTTACCGGTTAACATCGCTGACGTCATCATGCGATGAGCTGCTCCATAATACGCTGGTACATGCGGCTCAGCAGCTGCAAGTCTGCCGCGCTGACGCATTCGTCCACTTTATGGATCGTGGCATTGACGGGGCCGAGTTCAACCACCTGTGCGCCCATACGAGCGATAAAGCGGCCATCGGAGGTGCCGCCATTGGTCAGCAGCTCTGGCGTAACCTCATTGTAGTGCTTGACGGCATTCACTACGGCATCGACCAATTCGCCGCGTGCAGTCAAGAATGGCTGGCCGGAAAGCTTCCAGTCAATGGTGTAATTGAGCTGGTGGCGATCTAGCAATTCTGCGACGCGCTGTTGGATTAGCGTATCCGTTAATTCGGTACTGAAACGGAAATTGAACTGCACAAACAGTTCACCGGGGATGACGTTGTTGCTGCCGGTGCCTGCCTGAATATTGGCAATCTGCATCGTGGTTGGTGGGAAGAAATCATTACCCCGATCCCACTCGGTGGCGATCAGCTCGTTCAGCGCTGGTGCCGCACGATGAACGGGGTTGTCTGCCAGATGAGGGTAGGCTACGTGCCCCTGTACGCCGTGTACGCGTAGGTTCGCCGTGATAGAACCACGACGGCCATTTTTTACCACATCGCCCACAACATGCGTACTGGACGGTTCACCGACCAGACAGTAGTCAAGGCGTTCATTGCGTGCCATCAGCGCCTCAACCACTTTTACCGTGCCGTTAACGGCGCTGGCTTCTTCGTCCGACGTAATCAGGAACGCGAGACGCCCTTGGTGATTCGGGTGAGCGGCGACAAAGCGCTCGGCGGCAATCACCATCGCGGCCAGCGAACCTTTCATATCCGCGGCACCGCGACCGTACAACATACCGTCACGGATGATCGGCTCAAACGGCGGGTGCTGCCACTGGCTTTCATCCCCGCTGGGAACCACGTCAGTGTGTCCGGCGAAGGCCAGCGTTTTTCCTGTGCCGCGCCATGCCCAGAAATTTTGGGTATCGCCAAAATCCATTGCTTCGACGGTAAAGCCCATCGCCGTCAGGCGTTCAATCATGAGTGCCTGGCAGCCCTCGTCGTTCGGGCTAAGGGAAGGGCGTTTAATTAACTGTTGAGCGAGCTCTATGACTGGGCAAGACACGTTATTGGTTCTCCGCAATAAATTTCTGGTAGCTGTCGATACTGAATCCAAGCAGCGCGTTGCCGTCATCGGTAATCAGCAACGGTCGTTTAATCACCGCTGGCTGTTCCAGCATTAGGTTTTTGGCTGCCTCTGCGCTGTCGTGGGTATCGCTGTTGATTAATTCGCGCAGCTCCTCACTGAGTTTACGCCAAGTCGTTCCGCGTGTGTTGAGTAAGGCCTGAAACCCCAGTTGGTCGATAAAACGCTGTAGCTGCGGTTCATCCAGACCGTCGGCACGGTAATCATGGAAGCGATACGCCACCTGTTGATCGTCCAGCCAGCGGCGCGCTTTCTTTATGGTGTCACAGTTTTTAATGCCGTACATGGTCAGCGTCATAGGGGTAAAATCCTTTCTGCTTATTGGGTTGCATGACGATCGCTGTTCTCGACAGCGCGATTTACTCGGGCAATAGCTCAGAATGCCGAAAAAGAGCGGGGAGATCTACTGTGAACCATGTAGCAAAAATGATTGCCTGTCTGTTTTTTGTACTTAAAAGGCTTTTTTTTGATTAAAAAGCGTGCGTATAATATATCGCCGTTAATTACTAAGAGGTTTGTATGGTAGAGGTAGAAGTAAGCACTTGGAAAGATTTTATTGAAGCAATGTTAGGCAAATAATAACGAAAAGCACTGTTAGTCATTGCATACCAGGAATAAAATCATAAGAAAAAGCAGTATTGAGTCTCTCAATACTGCTTTTTTTCTATCCAAAAAGGGGAAACTTGAGTAAATAAAAGAGGGTATTATTAAGCTTGCGAACGAAATCCATTTTATTCAATTAATTCATTATGATGATTGGTTAAGCGCAAATTTCGCAGCGGCAATCGCGTGAAGTTTGCTGGTGTCAAAAAGAGGAACTGTCGCATCTTGGGTACTGATTAACAGCGGGATTTCCGTACAACCCAGAATGATGCCTTCCGCGCCTTGCTGTTCAAGCTGCTGGATAATGTCCCGATAGACCTGCCGCGATGCGTCATTAATGTTCCCCAGACAAAGTTCGTCGTAAATGATGCGATTAACGATCGCTTTTCCCTCATGGTCGGGAACGACTACCTCCACGCCAAATCGTTCCTGAATGCGCTGACGATAGAAATCCTGCTCCATCGTATAGCGGGTTCCGAGCAGGCCGACTTTCTTCAATCCGTGCTGTTTCAGGCTGGCACCGGTAGCATCGGCAATATGCAAAAGAGGAAGCTGGCAGGCTCGTTCAACGTCATCGGCTACTTTATGCATGGTGTTGGTACAGATGACGATAGCATCCGCTCCCGCCTGACGTAATCCCACCGCGATATCGCCGAGGACGGCGGCTGACTGCTCCCAATCACCTTGCGCTTGTAATCGTTCGATCTCGTGGAAATCGACGCTGTGCAGGATGATTTTGGCGGAGTGCAGGCCGCCAAGTTGGCCTTTCACATACTCGTTGATCATGCGGTAATACGGTATGGTTGATTCCCAACTCATTCCCCCGATCAGACCCAGCGTTTTGCTTATCATGGTGCTTTCCTTCGATATCATAAAAAGTGATGAATCGGCCCGAACCGAGCGCTCTGTGTTCTGCATCGGGTTAAAATAGGGTAGTGAAGTCGTCCGGTATATCTTTTTAGCGACTTTTATCACTTTTTATCCAACTTCAACTGGACAAAAGGCCAATCTATTGTTGTACTGTACCTGACACAGATTTTGTGTCTTTCATTCATGTAAAGGTAAGTTTGATGTCTAAGATTAAAGGTAGTGTTAAGTGGTTTAATGAGTCCAAAGGCTTCGGTTTCATTACTCCTGAAGATGGTAGCAAAGACGTGTTCGTACACTTCTCTGCCATCCAGAGCAATGGTTTCAAAACTCTGGCTGAAGGTCAGCGTGTAGAGTTCGAAATCACTGACGGTGCCAAAGGTCCTTCTGCTGCTAACGTTAACGCTATTTAATTATACCGATTTCGTGAAAAACCCGCCTAATGGCGGGTTTTTTTTGCTTCATTTTCCACGTGCTATCAATTTTCACGTGCCATCAATTATCAAAAAAGTATCAGTGCGTTGTTACCCACGTAACTAGAGCAAACGCCAGCGCGGTCATCAGTAACGATCCCGCCAGATTCAACATCACGTGCAACCCCGCCGCTGCCAACTGCCCGCTTTGCAGAAACATGACAACCTCCGCGGAAAAGGTAGAAAACGTTGTTAGGCCGCCGCATAGCCCAGTGGTAATCAACATTTTCCAGCCTTGATCGAGATGAGGATGGCGCAGGAAGAAAGCGAGGGCGCCGCCAATCACAAAGGCCCCCATCAAGTTGGCAAGTAAGGTACCCAGCGGTAGCGTTGGGTGCAAATTATTAAACTTCATTCCGAGCTGCCAGCGTGCCACGCTACCGACTCCGCCACCAATAAATACCGCGAGTAATGTGCTAAACATAGAAATCTTTCCTGAATTATTTGTGCTTAGGGCGTTTTTGCCATCTCGAAGAGTATCGGGCAGGACGCTACGCCCTCTCTGCGAGGTGGACGTAGACATCATTAGCCAAGTGGCGGTTGTACCCTGTCGTTCAGTCTGCCAGCGTTTTTGGTGGCATTAGGGTAGGGAGGAATGTCATCTCCTTTTTGGAGAGAAAAGTTTACGTCGTCGGACAGTTTTTTTGTAGTGATACCGAGAGGAAAGTTGTAAACCAATCTGAATACGTGCGAAAGCGCTTTTCCCGCGTCTTACTTTGTTACAGATGCGAATTGTGTCCTGCTGCATAAGGTCTTAGATAGAGGACATAGGATATAAAGCATTTTTTCGACAAGAATAGTCTCGCTCGCTGGCGTCTCCAGCATCTGTAAATCAGGTAGGTTTGTATGGAAGGTATCAGTATTGCCAAACTGTTGGTGATTGGCGCATTAATCATCCTGCTGTTCGGTACGAATAAACTTCGTAGCTTAGGCGGTGATTTGGGCGCGGCGATTAAAGGCTTTAAAAAGGCGATGAATGACGATCAACCGGCAAAAACGGATGATACCGCAGCGCTGCATGATTCCTCTCGTAAAGAATCCTGATTGCCCATCACACAACAAAACGGACGGCTATTGCCGTCCGTTTTTTATCCCATACAAAAGATGTGTAAAAATGTATGAGCGCTTATTTTACTTCGATGCCTTTTGCCTGTAGGTCGGCATGGTAAGACGAGCGAACAAATGGGCCGCATGCTGCGTGGGTAAAGCCCATCGCCATCGCTTCCGCTTTCATCTCATCAAATTCATCTGGGCTGACGTAACGCTGTACCGGCAGATGATGGCGGCTAGGCTGTAAATATTGTCCCAGCGTCAGCATCGTCACTCCGTGGCGGCGCAGGTCGCGCATGACTTCCACGATTTCCGCATTGGTTTCTCCCAATCCAACCATCAGGCCAGATTTGGTCGGGATATCCGGATGCGCGTTTTTGAAGTTCTCCAGCAGCTTCAGTGACCACTCATAATTCGCGCCAGGGCGAACCTGACGATAAACGCGCGGTACGTTTTCCAGATTGTGGTTGAACACATCCGGTGGCGTGGCGGTCAGGATCTCTAACGCGCGATCCATACGACCGCGGAAGTCTGGCACCAGCGTTTCGATGCGGATATTCGGGTTTTTACGACGAATAGCGCTAATGCAGTCCGCAAAATGCTGTGCTCCGCCGTCACGCAGGTCATCACGGTCAACCGAAGTGATCACAACGTAGCGTAAGCCCATGTCATGGATAGTCTGAGCCAGTTTCTCAGGTTCGTTGGCATCTGGCGTAAGCGGGCGGCCGTGGGCGACGTCACAGAACGGACAGCGACGAGTACAAATGGCGCCCAGAATCATGAAGGTGGCGGTGCCGTGGTTGAAACATTCCGCCAGATTCGGACAGGACGCTTCTTCGCAAACTGAGTGCAACCCGTTTTTGCGCATAGCCGCTTTGATTCCCTGAATACGGCTCGAATCTGCCGGAAGTTTAATCTTCATCCATTCAGGTTTGCGCAGAAGCTCTTGGCGTTCGGTAACGACAGTACGTACCGGGATTAGCGCCATCTTATCGGCATCGCGGTATTTGACGCCGCGTTCGATCTGAATCGGTTTACTCATGTTTGCGTAAGTTCCAGTTCTGAATCGTTTCTTTAAATTTGTTATCCAAATTCAAAGGATTATGTTTTTGGTTAAACTTTTTTTTAAAAAACTCTAAAAATTATATCATCTTGCCTAACCACAATCAGCCTTTGCGCGATCAAAATGAATAAATTATGTGAATAAAATGTAATCTATCAAGACGCGATAGTCTAACCAGTTGATTTTCATCGACAGGATGAAACTTGTTAACTAGGAAGCGGCTCACCTTGTATGTCCAAATTCCACGAAATAAACTCGGGTGCGGAATAGCCAACTTGCTGTAAAAAGGTGTTCACTAGCACGGGAGCGGTGTCATCCAGCGTGACGCCCGCCATCAGATCACTGATTTGCGTCATTTCCATCCCCGCGTAACCACATGGGTTGATACGCAGGAAAGGAGAGAGGTCCATCGCGATATTGAGCGCCAGTCCGTGGAACGAGCAGCCTTTGCGAATACGCAGTCCCAGCGAGCAGATCTTACGTTCGCCCACATAAACGCCGGGCGCATCTGGGCGCGCATGGGCGTCAATATGGAAGTGCGCCAGTGTGCCAATCACGGTATTTTCAATCGCAGTGACGAGCTGACGAACGCCAAGCTTACGGCGCTTCAGATCAATCAACACGTACATCACCTGCTGGCCGGGGCCGTGGTAGGTCACCTGGCCGCCTCTGTCGCTCTGAATGACGGGAATGTCACCGGGCATGAGGACATGTTCGGCTTTTCCTGCCTGACCTTGTGTGAATACGCGGGGATGCTGAACCAGCCAGAGTTCGTCTGGGGTATTCTCATCGCGCCGGTCGGTGAAATTATGCATCGCCAGAGAGACGGGCTCATACGGCTGTACGTCAAATTGGCGTACGATGATCTTATCCTGTAGCACGTGTGTCATCTTCAGGTTAAGGAAAGGTCGGAGGATTATAACGGCGGGAGGCCTCAGCGAACAGCACTATGCAAATTATGGAGTGCAAAACGTGGGTGGCACAAAACTACGCACGATAATTATGGCATCACAAAACTATGCCGTGCTCGCTAATTTTCCCGCTCGTTCTTTTTATTGCGTGATTCTTACAGAACCCTATGCTTTACAGAACCATGCGCACGATGTCGATATTGCCCAGCTCTTCGTACAGCGTTTCCACCTGCTCAATGTGTGTCGCAGTAATGGTGATGGAAACGGAGTGATAATTCCCTTTGCTGCTGGGTTTGATCTGCGGCGTGTAGTCGCCTGGCGCATGACGTTGTACCACTTCAACGACCAGATCGACCAACTCTGGTTTTGCCTCACCCATGACCTTGTAGGTAAAAACACAGGGGAATTCAAGCAGTTCGTTTAATTTGGTTTTCATTTGCGCTCCAGAGAGGGTAATACGTCGGCATCATCCCGACGGTATTAGCACTGACATCAGTACATTATACTAAAAAAGCATAACTCCCGCGTTCTGCGGGAGTTATAGATGCTATCTATGTGGGGGCGTTTTGGCCCCACACAAGAGGGCTTAGCCGAACCAGTGATGGAACATCAGTTTGATGTAGTCGATCATACGGCCAAAAATCCCGCCTTCTTTCACTTCGTTCATGACCACCAGCGGACGCTGGTCGATCGTTTTGCCATCCAGTTGGAAATTGATGGAACCCACAACCTGATTTTTCGCTAACGGCGCGTGCAGTTCCGTGTTGTCCAGAACATAGCTGGCCTTCAGATCTTTCATACGGCCACGTGGAATGGTCAGGTAGGCATCTTTCTCAACGCCCAGCGCCACGCGGTCACTGTCACCAAACCAGACCGGCTCAGAAGCAAATTCTTTGCCTGCTTTCAACGGCGCAACGGTTTCAAAGAAGCGGAAGCCCCAGGTCAGCAGTTTTTTACTTTCTGACTCGCGCCCTTTGGCATTACGTCCGCCTAATACCGCTGAAATCAGACGCATCTGACCTTCTGTTGCCGAGGCGACCAAGTTAAAGCCGGCTGATGCTGTATGACCCGTTTTGATACCGTCAACATTCAGGCTGGAATCCCACAGCAAACCGTTACGGTTAGGCTGACGGATATTGTTGAACGTGAACTCTTTCTCTTTGTAGGTCGCGTATTCTTCTGGCACATCGCGGATCAGCGCCTGACCGATCAGGGCCATATCACGCGCCGAGCTGAACTGGCCCGGTGCATCAAGACCGTGCACGGTTTCAAAATTGGTATTTTGCAGCCCCAGCGCTTTCACGTAACCGTTCATCAGGTTAACGAAGGCATCCTGACTGCCGGCAACGTAGTCGGCCATCGCGACGCAAGCATCGTTACCGGATTGCAGGATAATACCGCGGTTTAATTGGGAGACGGGAACACGATCGCCCGGCTTCAAGAACATCAGGGAAGAGCCCTGGAAGGTCGGGTTGCCGGTTGCCCAGGCATCTTTACCGACGGTAACGATGTCGTTCGGGGTGATTTTTCCTGATTTAATGGCTTGACCAATGACGTAGCTGGTCATCATTTTCGTTAAGCTGGCCGGATCGCGGCGCGTGTCGGCATTCATTTCGGCCAACACTTTCCCAGAGTTGTAATCAATCAGGATGTAGGATTCAGCATCGATTTGCGGAACGCCGGGGATCATCGTTTTGAGATTGATATCTTCGGCATAGGCAAAGGAAGTGGCACTAATGGCGAGCAGTGCGCCAAGCGCAGTACGCTTAGTAAAACGAGACGTGTTTACAGTATTCATGATTGGAACAACAACATCCGTGGGTATGAGTTAAAAAACGAGCCACACTATAGCAGATGGGGAATAGGCAGGCATCAGGCATTACGTTACGTGATTTTGCAACAGGGCGTTATGTTCAATGTCATAGCCACCGCTTTTGCATGGTGAGCCTGCCGATTATCCGTGACTAGAGGGTGCCGGGTGCGGCGGTAATAAACGACTGCTGTTGAGCTTCGACTGACAAACGTTGTTGAAGTTCAGCGGCTTGCTGACGATTCTGGAATGGCCCTAGCTGGATGCGGTACAGCCCGCCGCTCGCTGTGACTTTACCGGCTACGCGGAAACGTTCACTCAGGCTGCGCTGCCAGGTTTGTGCGCGCTGCTGATCGCTCAGCGCACCGACCTGAACCACATAGTGACCTGTTGTAGACGGTGTCGTTGTGGCGGACGCGGCAATGGCCGGTGCGGGTGTGATGCTCAGTGGCGCAGCGGATGAGGACGGCGTTGCCGCTGGCGCGACGCTGGTTTCAATCACGCCAGGGCGCAAAGCGGAAGGGGCTCCCAAAAAACCACCGCTGTGTGACGTTGCACCGCTTTGCGGCTGTGTATTTTCAGCTGGCACGCTCAGGCTACTATTACTGATTGGGCGAACGGCGTTGTTCGGCATGGGTGATGTGGTTTCCATCATGGGTGTACCTAGCCCGCTAGCGCCGAAACTCGGGCGTTCTGGCAGGGCGAAACTTTGCTTCGCGACGGTGGTGCCCACAGTCCCAGGGCCGGAGAGCGTGCCGTCTGGTGCGACGTTGATGAAATCCACTTTCACTTTAGTATTGTTAGAGATGTTCAGTCGGTCGCCTGCGGCTTTCGACAGATCAATAATTCTACCTGGCATATACGGCCCGCGATCGTTCACTCGAACAACCAGACGACGGCCGTTGCTCAGGTTGGTGACACGGACATAGCTTGGCAGCGGCAGCGTCGGGTGGGCGGCGGTGATCGCGTTCGGATCAAAGGTTTCGCCGATTGACGTACGGTTACCGCTGGCTTCTTCGCCGTACCATGCGGCTAAGCCGGTCTCACTAAAGTTTTGCGGATCTTTGACAATTTTATAGGTCTTGCCTTTTACGTTGTAGTCTTGCAGCGTTCCCTGATTGTAGGGTTCGTAGCGGGGTTCCGCGCCGCCGATCTCTTCGACAGGGCCGCTATAAACCTGAGTTACAGGTGGTGCTGGCTGCCGCTGCTCCGTCGTGGTACAGGCAGCAAGCGCCAGAGTCGCTACGCCGATCCAAAGCCAATCCTTACGCATTGCTCACCTCGTGTTATAAATTCTTGGATAACAGTTTGCGGTGAGTATGTATCGACATGACGATACCGAATCCCGCCATTAAAACGACCAGCGCCGATCCGCCGTAGCTGATTAGCGGTAGCGGCACGCCAACAACGGGAAGTATACCGCTGACCATCCCGATATTGACGAAAACATAGAAAAACAGAATGAGCATCAGCCCACCGACCATCACGCGGCCAAACGAGGTTTGTGCATTAGCAGCAATAACCAGACCGCGCATAATCATAAACAGGTACATCGCGAGCAGAATCAAAACGCCGATTAAGCCGAGCTCTTCCGACAACACGGCAAAGATAAAGTCGGTGTGGCGTTCGGGTAGAAACTCTAACTGAGACTGTGTGCCGTGCAGCCAACCTTTTCCTGATAGTCCACCAGAGCCTATCGCAATTTTCGACTGAATAATATGGTATCCGGCGCCAAGTGGATCGCTTTCTGGATCGAGCAGCATCATCACCCTTGCACGCTGATAATCATGCATCAGGAAAAACCAGAGTATCGGAATAAACGCGGCGACCAGCAGAACGGCGACACCAATCAAACGCCAGCTCATGCCAGCGAGGAAAAGTACAAACAGCCCTGATAAGGCAATCAATATCGAGGTGCCCAAATCCGGCTGTGCGGCAACCAGCAGCGTAGGGACAAAAATCAGAACCAGCGCGATCGCCGTATTTTTTAGCGACGGTGGACACATATCACGATTGATAAAACGGGCAACCATCAGCGGTACGGCGATTTTAGCAATTTCCGATGGTTGGAAACGGATAAAACCGAGATCCAGCCAGCGTTGAGCGCCTTTACTAATCTGTCCGAAAATATCCACAATGAGCAGCAAAATCACGCAAAAGACGTAAAGGTAGAGCGCCCAGCCCTCATATACGCGGGGAGGGATCTGCGCCATCACGATCATCACGGTCAACCCCAGTATGATTTGAACGACTTTTCTCTCCATCATACCGATGTCTTGCCCACTGGCGCTCCATAGGACAAACAGGCTATAGCCTAACAGCGCCAGAATGCAGAAAAGAAACGGGAGGTCGATGTGGATTTTTGCCCAGAAGGATCCCTTTTGTTGGCTATCGGTCATGGCTGTCTGTTACTCACTCTCGCTACCCGGTGGCGCAGGGGGCGCACTAGGTAAATCAGTATTGTTGTCACCCAGCAGGATATGATCAAGGATCTGGCGGATGATGGTACCAACGGTAGGGCCTGCGCCGCCGTTTTCCAGAATGATCGATACCGCGACTTTAGGATTCTTATAGGGAGCAAAGGCGACCATTAACTTATGGTCACGTAAGTGCTCTGCGATCTTGTGCGCATTATAGGTTTCGTTTTCTTTTAGGCCGAAAACCTGCGCAGTACCGGATTTTGCCGCGATTTTATAGGGGGCATCCTCGAAACTTTTGTGTGCGGTGCCGTTCGCACGATTAGCTACGCCATACATGCCATCTTTCGCTATTTCCCAATAGCCAGAACGAATATCGCCAATTTGCTGATTCTCCGTCTGTTTGTAAGGCACTATAACGCCATTTTCGCGCGAACTATAAAGCAAATGTGGTGTTTTGACTTGCCCATCGTTGATCAACGTAACTAACGCTTTATTCATCTGAATCGGTGTTGCCGTCCAGTAACCCTGACCGATCCCGACAGGAATGGTATCGCCCTGATACCAAGGCCTTTTGAATTGCCTCAGTTTCCACTCACGGGTTGGCATGTTACCTCTGCTTTCTTCCGAGATATCAATACCCGTTCGTTGACCGTACCCGAATTTGTTCATCCATTCAGACAGGCGATCGATACCCATGTCATAAGCGACCTGATAGAAGAAGGTGTCCGCAGATTCTTCCAGTGATTTAGTGAGATTCAGTCGACCATGACCCCATTTTTTCCAGTCGCGAAAACGTTTTTCAGAACCGGGTAATTGCCACCAACCAGGGTCAAACAGGCTGGTGTTAGTCGTAATCACGCCCGAAGTCAAAGCGGAAACCGCAATATAGGGTTTCACAGTGGAAGCTGGGGGATATACACCTTGTGTCGCACGGTTGATCAACGGACGATTAGGGTCGTTACGTAATTTGTTGTAATCTTTGGTGGAAATGCCATCGACAAAGAGGTTAGGGTCATAACTGGGGGTAGAAACCATCGCCAGAATACCGCCATCGCGCGGGTCGGTGACGATGACCGCAGCACGACTACCTTCGAGTAATTTTTCGATGTAGATTTGCAGGCTTAGATCCAACGTCAGGTAGATATCGCGTCCGGCCTGTGGTGGTTGTTCATGGAGCTGACGGATTACGCGGCCGCGGTTGTTGACTTCCACTTCCTCATAGCCGGGCTTACCGTGCAATAAATCTTCGTAATGGCGCTCGATGCCCAGCTTGCCGATGTCGCGCGTAGCAGCATAATCGGCGATTTTCTCTTCTTTGGTCAGCCGTTCTACGTCTTTATCGTTGATTTTGGAGACATAGCCCGTAATGTGCGTCAGTGCAGAACCGTAAGGGTAATAGCGACGCTGGTAGCCTTTAATTTCAACGCCGGGGAAGCGATATTGGTTGACGGCAAAACGGGCAACCTGAATCTCGGTGAGCCCAGTTTTTACCGGAATAGAGGTAAAGCGGCGTGAGCGCTTACGCTCTTTTTCAAAACCTTCCAGATCGTCATCGGTGAGATCGACGACGGGACGCAGCGCTTCGAGTGTGTCTTTAAGATTGTCGACTTTGTCGGGCACCAGCTCTAACTGATAAATGGTACGATTTAGCGCCAGTGGGGTGCCGTTGCGGTCATAGATGATGCCGCGGCTGGGCGCGATAGGAACCAGCTTAATACGGTTTTCATTAGAGCGCGTGCGATAGTCATCAACACGCACAATTTGCAGATGATAAAGGTTAGCGACTAATACACCGGAAAGCAGCAAAATGCCCAGAAAGGCGACCAAAGCACGGCGCACAAACAGGGCGGACTCAGCCGTATAATCTCGAAAGGGTTTACGTTCTACTTTCATCCAGCGTTATTTCACAGGTTTCATCGTATCGCCTTACTCCCGATGGTAAGGGTGATTAGTCGTAATGCTCCATGCACGATACAGGCTCTCCGCCACCAGTACACGAACGAGCGGGTGCGGCAGCGTTAAAGGCGAGAGCGACCAGCTTTGTTCGGCTGCGGCTTTGCATTCTGGCGCAAGACCTTCAGGCCCGCCAATTAGCAGGCTGACGTCGCGCCCGTCCTGCTTCCAGCGCTCCAGTTGCTGCGCCAATTGCGGTGTCTCCCAGCGAGTCCCTGGAATATCCAGCGTCACAATGCGGTTGCCTTTGCCCACCGCCGCCAGCATCTGTTCGCCTTCGCGCTCCAGAATGCGTTTGATATCCGCATTTTTGCCCCGTTTCCCTGCCGGAATTTCGAGTAGTTCGAAAGGCATGTCCTTGGGAAAACGGCGCAGATAATCGGTGAAACCAGTCTGCACCCAGTCGGGCATTTTGGTGCCAACGGCGACCAGTTGCAGTTTCATACTAGCCCCACAGTTTTTCCAATTCGTACAGTTGGCGACTTTCTTCTTGCATGACATGAACCATCACGTCACCCAAATCGACAACAACCCAGTCAGCGGCGCTTTCACCTTCGACACCGAGTGGGATCAGACCTGCTGCGCGTGAAGATTGCACGACGTGATCGGCAATAGACGCGACGTGGCGCGTAGAGGTTCCCGTACAGATAACCATGTAATCGGTAATGCTGGATTTACCCTGCACGTTAAGTGCAACGATATCCTGGGCTTTTAAGTCATCGACCTTATCAATAACGAAATCTTGGAGTGCTTGGCCTTGCAAAGGTTCCCCCTCAATGGCGTTCTGTCTGTAACTGACAGACGCGTGTGGCGCTGAATTGTTTAGGAAAAACGTGAATCACCGAGTAATTTCCGAGAATTTCCGCTTTTCCCGGTGATTGAAACCAGCCGCGGAGTATATCACGCACTTTTACCTAGTGGTATAAAGCCCGTGACTGATGGACAGGAAAAGCGATGTTATTGGTATAGGCCGTTTTCGTCGATATAACGTAGCACGGTGGGTGGCAATAGGTCGTGGCAGTCCTGACCTTGTAGCCGACGTTGGCGAATTTCCGTGGCGGAAATGGTGACCAGCGGCGTATCTGCCAAAAAGATCCGCCCTTGCGGTTGACGATGAAGATCGTCTGGCGTGTGGGTCAGATGCTCGTCCAGCCACTGTTGTAATTCGGGTGTTTCCAGCGTCGAGCAATAGCCTGGGCGCGCGCACACCAGCAAATGACAGACGCCGAGTAGATCCTGCCAGCGGTGCCAATGGTGTAGCGTCAGCAATGAATCCTGCCCGATGACAAAACCCAGCGGCGCATTACGGCCTTTTTCAGCCCTCAACGCTTCCAGTGTTTCAATGGTGTAAGAGGGGGTTTTTCGTTGTAGTTCACGATCGTCCACGGTAAAGAGCGGATTGCCTTCAACGGCTAGCTCAGCCATATGAAAACGCTGTCGGGAAGTCGCTTCGGGCTGCTGACGATGTGGCGGAACATTATTGGGCATCAGAACAACCTGAGTTAGCCCCACGAGATGTGCCAGTGCTGTCACTGGCTGAAGATGACCGTAATGAATCGGATCGAACGTGCCGCCAAAAAATGCGGTCAGCGATGGCGCTGTGGATGACGTATTCAAATGAATGCCTCCGGCAAGGCTTTGCCGCATAGCAACATGGCAAGGGATTCAAGTTCAGACCAAACGGGCTGACCGTAGTCTTGCTTTAGCGTTATTTCTACCTGCGCCAGTAATCGCACAGCCTGCTGTAGTTGTTGAAGAGAAAGTCGCTGTAATACCTGTGTGAGCAGGTCACGCCGATTTTGCCATACTTTTTGCTGATCGAATAAGGTACGCAGCGGTGTGTCTGACATACGCCGTTTCAGCGTTAACAGTTGTAGGAGCTCACGCTGGAGCGTGCGCAGCAAAATAACCGGTTCGCAATCTTCCTGTTTTAGCTGCTGTAAAATGTGCCAAGCGCGTTTGCCTTTGCCGGCTAGCAGCGCATCAAGCCAATGGAATGGTGTGAAGTGGGCGGCATCATTAACGGCGCTTTCCACGCGCAGCAGAGTCAGTTTGCCATCAGGATAAAGCAGCGCCAGCCGTTCTAACGCCTGAGACAGTGCGAGAAGGTTACCTTCATAGCAATAGCAAATGAGCTGCGTAGCCTGTTCATCCAGCGTCAATTTCATGGTTTTGGCACGCTGGGCCACCCAGCGGGGAAGCTGTGCCTGTTCCGGCGTGAGACAGTTGATATAGACGCTGTCTTGCGCAAGCGCTTTGAACCAGGCACTGTTTTCCTGCGCTTTGGTCAGCTTCTGACCGCGCAGAATCAGCAAAATATCGGGGTGCAATAGCCCAGAAAGCTTGACCAGGTTTTCGCTTATCGCGGCATTTGGGCCGTTTTCCGGTAGAACCAGTAGGAGTGATTGGCGCGAGGCAAACAGGCTGAGCGCCTGACAGGTGCTGAAAATGGCATCCCAATCGGTATGAGGATCCAGAATGAAGCTGAAATGCTCGCTGAATTCGTGCTGTTGAGCGACCCGTTTAATGTTGTCGAGGCTTTCCTGTAGCAGGAGTTGGTCTGTGCCAAAGACCAAATAGCAACCGCGCAGCCCCTCATGGAGCTGTGCGGTGAGTTGTTCGGGGTAAAGCCGAATCATGAACGCTTGGCGGCAGCATTGGAATCGGTGGACTGCAACCGATTTTTGACTTCTTGGCTACCGTTGATGGTCAGCAGTTTACGTACCAACTGCTGGGCAGCCTGCTCACGCATTTCCTGACGAACGATGTCCTGTTCGGCATCTTTCGCCAGTGCAGCCAGCGGGTTATCAAAGAACGTGCGGAACACCGTTACGCTGAGCGGATAAATGTCTTCACCCGGCATCAGCACTTGTGCTTGCAATGTCAGCACCATCTGGTACTCCGCCGTTTTACCGTCCTGAAAAATAGAAACAGTATCGCGCGTTTCGCTTGAGCCCAGTACCCGCAGAGACGGGATATCCTGACGCATCGCATCGTCAACGATTTTCACATCGCTGAGGCGGAGCTGCTCGCGTACTGCACGCGTGAGCGGGCCATAAGGGTCACTGCTGTCAAGCACCAGCGTTTGTAACTGCGCAGGCACTTGTGTCGTGCCGCGCAGATGAAAACCGCAGCCAGCGGTAATTAACACCGCCAGCCCCAGCAACAGCGTGAATAGACGATGTCGCACAGTTCCTCCTTGCCTTAACCCACAACCAGGTTAAGCAGTTTGCCAGGGACATAAATCACTTTACGAACCGTGACGCCGTCCAGATATTTTGCGACCAGCGGTTCCTGAGCAGCGCGTTCGCGAACCTGTTCTTCGCTCGCGTCAGCGGCAACGGTAATTTTACCACGGACTTTACCGTTAACCTGCACGACGACCAGCTTGGAATCTTCGACCATTGCGCTCTCATCTGCAACCGGCCATGGCGCGGTATCGATGTCGCCTTCGCCTTGCAGCGCCTGCCACAGTGTGAAGCAGACGTGCGGTGTGAACGGATAGAGCATACGAACAACGGCCAGCAGCGTCTCCTGCGTCAGCGCGCGATCTTGATCGCTGTCCTGCGGCGCTTTCGCCAGTTTGTTCATCAGCTCCATGATGGCGGCGATGGCGGTGTTGAAGGTCTGACGGCGGCCGATATCATCGGTCACTTTCGCAATCGTTTTGTGCAGATCGCGACGCAGTGATTTCTGATCTTCGTTCAGCGTCGCGACATCCAGCGCTGTTACCGCACCTTTCTCGGTATGCTCGAATGCCTGTCTCCAGACGCGTTTCAGGAAGCGGTTTGCGCCTTCTACGCCGGATTCCTGCCATTCCAGCGTCATTTCCGCCGGAGACGCAAACATCATGAATAGACGCACGGTATCTGCACCGTATTTCTCTACCATGACCTGCGGGTCGATGCCGTTGTTTTTAGACTTCGACATTTTGCTCATACCCGCGTAGATCACATCACGGCCTTCGTTATCGACGGCTTTTACGATACGTCCTTTCTCATCACGTTCAACGGTGACGTCGGTAGGAGAAACCCAGACGCGCTCGCCGTTATTGCCCAAGTAATAGAAGGCATCGGCCAGCACCATGCCTTGGCACAGCAGGCGTTTGGCTGGTTCGTCAGACGTCACCAGACCCGCGTCGCGCATCAGTTTGTGGAAGAAGCGGAAATACATCAGGTGCATGATGGCGTGTTCGATACCGCCAACATATTGGTCAACGGGCAGCCAGTAGTTGGCGGCGGCTGGATCCAGCATTCCCTGATCGTACTGCGGGCAGGTGTAGCGCGCGTAGTACCAGGATGATTCCATAAAGGTGTCAAACGTGTCGGTTTCACGCAGCGCAGACTGACCGTTAACGGTCGTCTTAGCCCACTCTGGGTTAGATTTCAGTGGGCTGGTGATACCATCCATCACGACATCTTCCGGCAGGATCACCGGCAGTTGATCTTCTGGCGTTGGGATGACAGTACCGTCTTCCAGCGTCACCATTGGGATTGGTGCGCCCCAGTAACGCTGACGGGAGACACCCCAGTCGCGCAGGCGATAGTTGACTTTGCGCTCGCCAATGCCTTTCTCTACCAGTCTGTCGGCAATGGCATTGAAAGCGGCGTCGAAATCCAGACCATCAAACTCGCCAGAATTGAACAGGCTGCCTTTTTCTGTCATCGCTTCAGCTGACAGATCGGGCTCGCTGCCGTCAGCATTCAGAATTACCGGCTTGATGGACAGATCGTATTTGGTGGCGAATTCCCAGTCGCGCTGGTCGTGACCCGGAACGGCCATCACAGCACCTGTGCCGTATTCCATCAGGACGAAGTTGGCGACCCAGATAGCGACTTTCTCGCCGTTCAATGGGTGAATAGCATACAGACCGGTTGCCATGCCTTTTTTTTCCATTGTCGCCATATCGGCTTCGGCAACTTTGGTATTACGGCATTCTGCAATGAAATCGGTCAGCGCAGGATTAGTGGCTGCGGCCTGTGCGGCAAGAGGGTGACCAGCGGCAACGGCAACGTAAGTCACGCCCATGAACGTATCGGGGCGCGTGGTGTAAACGGTCAGTTTCTCGGCGCTGTCCGCCACGTCAAAGGTGATTTCCACACCTTCAGAACGGCCGATCCAGTTACGCTGCATGGTTTTGACCTGCTCAGGCCAGCTTTCCAGTGTATCCAAATCGTTCAGCAATTGGTCGGCATAAGCGGTGATTTTGATAAACCACTGCGGAATTTCTTTGCGTTCAACCTTGGTATCGCAACGCCAGCAGCAGCCATCGATAACCTGCTCGTTCGCCAGTACAGTCTGGTCGTTCGGGCACCAGTTAACGGCGGAGGTTTTTTTATAAACTAGACCTTTCTCGTACAGCTTGGTGAAGAACCACTGTTCCCAGCGGTAGTAGTCTGGTTTACAGGTCGCGATTTCGCGATCCCAGTCATAGCCAAAGCCCAGCAGTTTGAGCTGGTTTTTCATGTAGTCGATGTTGGCGTAGGTCCATGGCGCTGGTGCGGTGTTGTTTTTGACCGCAGCCCCTTCTGCTGGCAGACCAAAGGCATCCCAACCGATCGGTTGCAGAACGTTTTTACCCAGCATGCGCTGATAACGGGAGATCACGTCGCCGATGGTGTAGTTACGGACGTGGCCCATATGTAGTCGGCCAGAAGGGTAAGGCAGCATGGAAAGGCAATAGTATTTTTCCTTGCCGGGTTGTTCGGTGACTTTAAATGTCTGCTTCTCTTGCCAGTGAAGCTGGACGTCCGCTTCTATCTCTTCTGGGCGGTATTGCTCTTGCATGGCTGCCAGGGGTCCTGTTTAGTGAAGAATCGCTACGTGTGAGTAGCCTGTTCTGATTCATAACAAAAGATCCGCATAGCATAGCCGTAAGCGGCGCGTGCAACAACACCCTGCGCCCGACTGAGGAATATTTCTGCTCTGTGAGCGACAGACTGCGAGGCGTTGCGCAAATTGGCGACAATTTATCAGGCGTACTGGAAAAATAATCTAAAATAGAGAGAGATAGGCAACGTATCGATTTTTTGCCTCGTGTGCCAGACGGCGAATAGTCGTGCTTTATCGTCCTTCAACCCGCTTATTCAGGAGGAACCATGAATAAACTAGCCCGTTATTACCGCGAGTTAATGGCTTCAGTGACGGCCCGGCTGAACAACGGGGAGCGCGATCTCGATAGTCTGGTGCTGAGCGCCCGCAAAACCTTGCAGGAAAGCTCGGAGCTGACGCAGAAAGAAATAGAACAGGTGATTCAGGCCGTTCAGCGCGATCTGGAGGAGTTTGCCCGCAGCTATAGCGAAAGTCAGAATGCGTTTACCGATAGCGTTTTTATGCGAGTCATCAAGGAAAGCCTGTGGCAGGAACTTGCGGATATTACGGATAAAACTCAGCTTGAGTGGCGTGAGATTTTTAAAGATGTGAATCATCACGGAGTGTACCACAGCGGTGAAGTGGTTGGGCTAGGCAATTTGGTGTGTGAGAACTGCCACCACCATATTGCGTTCTATACGCCGGAAGTCTTGCCACTCTGCCCGAAATGCTCGCATGACTTGTTCCACCGCCAGCCGTTTCAGCCGTAAGGCTGTAAGGCTGTAGGAGCAGTAAATAAGCTGCCTTACGGCATATTAAGATTTTTGGCAAACCGATTTACAGAACGAGAACGGTGATAATGGGATAGAAGAGTAAAGCGTTTGCGCCATGGATGGCGCAATCCGAGCTTACAACGGATGTACTTGCAGCGTCTTTACGATCTACCCATTACCACCGCTCGACGCGCTTTACCAGTCAGCAGCGTGCCTTATGGCACGCTTTATCTGAGTATTAATGCAGGATTTTCGCTAGGAAGTCTTTCGCGCGTTCGGATTGTGGGTTATTGAAGAAGTCATCTTTGCGGGTGTCTTCAACGATTTTCCCCTCATCCATAAAGATCACGCGGTGCGCCACTTTACGGGCAAAGCCCATTTCATGGGTGACGACCATCATGGTCATGCCTTCTTGTGCCAATTCGACCATGACGTCCAGCACTTCGTTGATCATTTCTGGATCGAGTGCGGATGTCGGCTCATCAAATAGCATCGCGATAGGGTCCATACACAGTGCGCGGGCGATAGCCACACGCTGCTGCTGACCACCGGAAAGTTGCCCTGGGTACTTGTTAGCGTGTGCGGCCAGCCCAACGCGTTCTAATAGCTTCTGTGCTTTGGCTTTGGCATCTTCACGCTTACGTTTCAGCACTTTTACCTGCGCGAGCGTTAGGTTCTCGATAATCGACAGATGTGGGAACAGTTCAAAGTGCTGGAACACCATCCCGACTTTGGAACGTAGCTGAGCCAGATTGGTGTTTTTATCATTAACGGCAATGCCATTAACGGTAATTTCACCTTGTTGGATCGGTTCCAGACCATTTACGGTTTTAATCAGGGTTGACTTGCCGGAGCCTGAAGGCCCACAGACGACCACGACTTCACCTTTTTTTACTTCTGTGGAGCAGTCGGCTAGCACCTGAAATTGGCCGTACCATTTAGAAACATTTTTCAGGGAAATCATCAAACCGTCCTTTTTTTCAGGTAACTGACCAGCATTGAGGCTGAAATGCTGAAGATAAAATAAATGAACCCAGCAAACAGGATCATTTCAACTTGTGTTCCGTCACGCTCACCGATGGTTGAGGCGGTACGGAAGAAATCTGCGAGGCTGAGCACGTAAACCAACGATGTATCCTGAAACAGGACAATCCCTTGTGTTAGCAGCAAGGGCACCATGGCGCGGAATGCCTGTGGCAGAATAACCAACTTCATGGATTGCCAGTGTGTCATGCCTAAGGCAAGCGCCGCGGAGGATTGGCCGCGCGATATGCTGAGGATACCCGCACGAATGATTTCAGAATAATAGGCTGCCTCGAACAGCGAGAAGGCTACCATAGCTGAAATCAGTCGAATATCGGTTTTCGGCGACAGCCCAAGCACATTTTGTAATAAGCTAGGAACCACCAGATAGAACCACAACAGCACCATAACGAGTGGAACGGAGCGGAACAGGTTCACATACAGTTTAGCGAACCAACTGATAGGTTTGATCGGCGACAGGCGCATGACTGCCAGAATCGTGCCCCACACAATCCCGAATACCACCGCCGTCAGCGTAATTTTGAGTGTAACGACCATCCCCTGAATCAGGTACGGCATGCTTGGCCCAATTGAGCTCCAGTCAAATTCATACATGATTTATTTGCTCCCCATATTGCCCGGCAAACGGGTTTTTCGCTCAACGACCTGCATAATCAACATAATGATGGCATTGATGCCAACGTACGCCAGCGTGATAGCGGTAAAGGATTCATACGCGTGGGCGGAATAGTCCAGCAGTTTCCCCGCCTGTGCCGCCATATCCACCAGACCAATTGTTGACGCGATAGCCGAGTTTTTTACCAGGTTCAGCATCTCTGACGTCAACGGCGGAACAATGACGCGATACGCATTGGGCAGCAACACATAACGGTACGTTTGTGGCAGCGTCAGGCCCATTGCCAGCCCAGCGGCTTTCTGCCCGCGTGGTAGCGATTGAATCCCCGCACGCACCTGCTCACAAACGCGCGCTGCGGTGAAAAGTCCTAGACAAATCATTGATGACAGGAAGAACTGAATATTCGGATCTAGCTCGGCTTTAAACCACATGCCGATGCCAGCAGGAAGCAGTTCGGGAACGACCAAATACCAGGTAAAGAACTGAACAATCAGCGGAACGTTACGAAATAGCTCGACGTAGCAGGTACCAATGCCCGCAACAAAACGGTTCGGGACGGTACGCAAGATGCCAAATAAAGAGCCAACGAGAAAGGCGATAATCCAGGCGCAGATAGACAATGTGACGGTGACTTGCAGACCGGACAAAATCCATCCGAGGTAGGTTGTGTTGCCGAAAGGGGCGTCTTGTAGAAATATGCCCCAGTTCCAATCTATAGACATAACGAACTCCGGTAAAAAAAGGGTAGCGGAGCTACCCTGAAGATTGATGAGCGGCCATATCCCCGTTCTGTTTCAAGCTACAGGCGTATTGTTTGTTTTCCTGTTTATCGAAATGTCTCGGGGCAACATGTGATGGGGAACGACCATCACATGCCTGTCTGTCCTGCCACGAATCAGCAATCAGAGGGCAGATGACTCTGCCCTTATTCTCATTATTAATTAGTTGAGCGCTTTGTCATTTGGCGCTTTGAACAAGGCCTTCATTTCATCTGACAGTGCAAAGTTCAGGTTAAGATCTTTTGGTGGAATAGGCTGTTTAAACCAGCGATCGAACCATTTTTCAGCTTCACCGGAGGTCTGAACCTCAGCGATGGTGTCATCAACCAGTTTCTTGAATTGCGGGTCGTCTTTACGCAGCATACAGCCGTAGGCTTCTTCAGACTGCGCTTTGCCGACGATGTCCCACTGATCGGCGCTTTTCGCTTTCGCACGTTCGCCAGCCAGCAAAGCATCATCCATCATGAAGGCCACAGCACGGCCGCTTTCCAGCGTACGGAAGGAGTCGCCGTGGTCTTTCGCGCTGATGATGCGCATTTTCATCTGTTTTTCTTCATTCAGCTTATTCAGCAGAACTTCAGAGGTGGTACCGGAGGTGACGACCACCGTTTTACCTGCCAGATCTGGAAAGTCTTTTATGCCGGAGTCTTTTTTGGTTAACAGACGCGTACCGACCACGAAAATGGTGTTAGAGAATGCGGCTTGTTTCTGGCGTTCCAGATTGTTGGTCGTTGAACCACATTCAAAATCGAATGTACCGTTCTGCAACAGAGGGATACGGTTCTGAGAAGTGATAGGGAGTAGCTTGACCTGCAGGTTAGGCGCATCCAGTTTTTTCTTAATCGCTTCGACAATTTTGTCAGAGTAAGCCTGAGAATAGCCAACCACTTTTTGCGTGTTGTCATAGTAAGAAAAAGGCACGGACGATTCGCGGTGTCCAATAACGATCACGCCATTATCTTTGACCTTTTTCAGGGTACCGGCCAGATCTTCAGCCTGAGCTACGCTGGCGGCTGTGCCAAGCAGAAGCAGTGATAATGCCAGTTTACGCATTTGCATGTTCTAACTCCTTTGCTGTCGTTGCTGCAATAGTTATAGCGCTGTCATGAATAACCGTATGGTTAATATGCCCGTCATTTTCAAGTTAACGTGTACCGCTGCATCACTCATAACGCTTTGCGACTTATCAGTGATACCGCTGCACCGTTAAAGCGCGAAGTTACTGTCTCTACAGTTAAAAAGTAGCTGATTGTAAATAGATTGAAATGAAAATGTTTGTTTTTTGCGATACCCGCCGCACCAAATGGCTGCAATGTCAGTGTGTGGCACCAATTTGGTGCGCTACTTGCTCCAATAGAGAGCCTGAAGCCGACGCAATATCCAAAAAAATACAGAAACAACCTTTTACAGGGTAATAACAGGCAAATACCGTGCCATAAATAAAAAAAGGCATGCAAAAGCATGCCCTTAGGGAAGTGAGAGGAGAGTGGTTATCGGCGACGTAAAGCGGAGAAAACGGTAACGATGCCGCCAAGAAGCGTAATGATCCAGAGTGGCCAGGAACCGAAGCGTGCATAAGGTGTGATCCCGGTAGCGGGCACAATCTGTGTGCTCAGCACCGCACGGGTAAATTGCGGCAGGCTGGCGCTGATATTGCCATCTGGCGCGATCACCGCGGTGACGCCGTTATTGGTACTCCGAACCAGAGGACGCCCTAATTCCAGCGCGCGCATGCGTGCCATCTGGAAGTGCTGCCACGGCCCGATCGAATGACCAAACCAAGCATCGTTCGAGATAGTCAGCAACATATCAGTGTCTGGCCGGAAGTTATCCCGCAGCTGTTGGCCTAAAATTATCTCATAACAAATGGCGGCATTCAGTTTGAAGCCATGAACCGAAAGCTGAGGCTGAACGTAGTCTCCCCGGCTGAACGACGACATCGGGAGATCGAAGAACGGCGCCAACGGACGTAGTAATGTTTCCAGCGGGACAAACTCGCCAAAAGGCACCAGATGGTTTTTTTTGTAACGGTTCGTTGTGGGGTAGTGATACGGATCTTTGTCGCCCAAAACGATCACTGAGTTATAAAAATCGGTTTTATTACCCTCACGTCGGATATCGACAATACCTGTAATCAGGCTGCTATTGCGGCTACGCAAGATATCGTCAACCTGTTTCAGATAAACGCTCTGACGACTTTCAATATCAGGAATCGCCGTTTCCGGCCAGATCACGATAGGCGCTTTGTCCATATAAGGCAGGCTGCTATCCAGATAGATCCGCAGCGTGTTCAGCAGCTCATCCTGTTCCCATTTCACGGCCTGAGGAATATTACCCTGTACCAGTGCGACATTGACGGCGCGTTCAGGTTGCAGGGTATACCACTGCACGTTGCGCAGCGGCCATGATAAAACGAAAACAGCGATAGCAATGGCCGCCGGAACAACTTTGCGTTGAGTGATGGCATAAACGAGTAGCCCGCTGAGACTCATCAACAGGAACGTAATCGTGTCGATGCCCAGAATGGGCGCAATACCTTTTAGCGGGCCATCGATCTGACTGTAGCCAAATTGCAGCCACGGAAAACCTGTCAGTACCCAGCCGCGTAGAAATTCGGTTAGCTGCCAGAGCACGGGAGCGGCCAGTGTCAGACGCAGCAGCGTTGTCTTCGGGCTGAGACGTGAGAGCAGGGAGGCAAACAGCAGGGGATAGAGCGATAAATAGGCCGCGAGCAGAATGACCAGTGCGATATTTACAGGGCCCGGCATCCCGCCAAATTGCGCGATACTGACGTAAACCCAGTTAATGCCGCTGCCGAACAGGCCGAAACCCCAGCAAAAGCCTATCCAGGCTGACTGGCGGCTAGTACGGTTTAGCGTCAGCGCCTGTAGGCCCATGAGCGAGATAATCGCCGCTGGCCAGAAATCAAAGGGAGAAAATGCCAGCGTGCCACAGGCACCAAATAAGAGCGCCAGCAGGGCTCTGACCTGCTGGCGTTGTAGAAAAGAAGCGACAACCATTGCCAAATTATTCTTCCAATTTTGGTTGAGGGGCATCGTCAGGGATTCTGACATGAACCTGAATAATACGGCGGCTGTCCGCCATCGCAACCTTAAACAGGTAACCTTCTATGTCGATGGTTTCGCCTCGGGCAGGAAGGTGCCCAAAGGACTGCATCACCAAGCCGCCAATCGTATCGACTTCGTCATCGCTGAACCGTGTGCCGAAAGCCTCGTTAAAATCTTCTATGTCGGTTAACGCACGAACGGTGTAGGTCTGGCGATTAAGCTGACGAATATCTCTGTCTTCTTCATCGTCATATTCGTCTTCAATTTCGCCGACAATCAGCTCAAGAATATCTTCAATCGTGACCAGGCCAGATACGCCACCAAACTCATCGATGACAATCGCCATGTGATAGCGCAGTGAGCGGAACTCATTCAGCATCCGATCAACGCGTTTACTTTCCGGCACAACCACGGCGGAGCGCAGAACTTTATCCATACTGAAAGGCTCAGAATCACTGCGCATAAACGGCAGCAAATCTTTCGCCATCAGGATGCCTTCAATGTGGTCTTTATCTTCGCTAATGACGGGGAAACGGGAGTGGGCGGATTCGATAATCACGTCCAGACACTCTTCCAGCGTTTGATCGCGCTTGAGCGTAATCATCTGCGAGCGAGGGATCATGATGTCACGTACACGCTGGTCGGCGATATCCATGACGCCTTCGAGCATATCTCGTGTTTCAGGATCGATCAGATCATTCTGTTCGGAATCGCGAATCAGAGTGAGTAAACCGTTACGATCTTTTGGCTCGCCGTGAAAAAGCTGATTAAGAATAAGAGAAAAGAAGCCCTTTTTGGGACTGGGTGCATCGCTGTTTTGAGAATGGTCGTCGCTCATGCGTTTTAATTAACATCACTCTTGTTAAGGGATTATTGCCAGCAACTGGAAACGGCACAGTCGCTGATGTGTAGCAGATAAGTACCCGACATCTTCCCGATCTCGGGCTAGATAAAATGTATTTCTATTTATTCAGTGAGACCATCTTTTTCTGCAAGGTAAGGATCGGCATAACCCATACTTTGCATAATCTCGGTTTCCAGCGCTTCCATTTCTTCGGCTTCGCTGTCTTCGATATGGTCATACCCTAGCAGATGCAGGCTACCATGGACAACCATGTGCGCCCAGTGCTCTTCTACGGTTTTTTCCTGCTCTGCGGCTTCTTGCTCGACAACCTGACGGCAGATGATTAAATCGCCCAGCAGAGGAAGTTCGACTTCAGGCGGAGCTTCAAAAGGGAAGGACAGCACGTTGGTCGGCTTGTCTTTCCCGCGGTAGGTGTTATTCAGGTCGCGGCTTTCAGCCTCATCCACGATACGGATGGTGACTTCCGCGACTTCCTGAAACTGTGGCAGAACCCCTTCCAGCCAGCGCTGAAAGTCTTTTTCTTCCGGTAGCCCTTGTATTGGCTCGCTGGCGATTTGTAAATCGAGAATCACCTGACTCATTTTTGCTCCTGATCTGATGCCGCAGCCTGTGCTTCACGCTTACGCTGTTCTGCCAAGGCGTCTTTACGTTTTTGCTCGGCATTTTCCCACGCTTCATAGGCATTCACAATCCGCGCGACCACTGGGTGGCGCACCACGTCTTCGCTATGGAAAAAGTTAAAGCTAATTTCTTCCACATCGGCCAGCACTTCAATGGCGTGACGCAAGCCGGATTTCAGATTCTTCGGCAGGTCGATCTGCGTGACGTCACCAGTGATGACGGCTTTGGAGTTGAACCCGATACGCGTCAGGAACATTTTCATCTGTTCGATGGTAGTGTTCTGACTTTCATCCAGGATGATAAAAGCATCGTTCAGCGTTCGACCACGCATGTAAGCCAGCGGCGCAACTTCAATGACATTGCGTTCGATGAGCTTCTCGACACGCTCAAAGCCCAGCATTTCAAACAGGGCGTCATAAAGTGGTCGCAGGTAAGGATCGACTTTCTGGCTCAGATCACCAGGTAAGAAGCCCAGTTTTTCACCGGCTTCGACCGCAGGACGTGTAAGCAGAATACGGCGAATATCCTGACGTTCCAATGCATCCACGGCGGCAGCGACGGCTAAGTAGGTTTTCCCCGTTCCTGCTGGGCCAACGCCAAACGTGATGTCATGATCGAGGATATTGGCGACATACTGTGCCTGATTTGGCGTGCGCGGTTTGATTACGCCGCGTTTGGTACGGATATTGACCACTTTGCCATAGTCAGGAACGTGTTCCGCAGACTGTTCAAGCACGCGTGATTCTTTAATCGCAAGGTGAATTTGCTCAGGATCGATATCACCGATCACACCACGTACCGGGGCTGTATCGACATACAGACGTTGCAGAATATCAGAGGCGGCTTGCGTCAGCAGGTGTTTGCCGACCAGTTTAAACTGATTATCCCGTCGATTGATCTCGATGCCTAAACGACGCTCTAACTGCTTAATATTGTCATCAAATGGGCCGCAAAGGCTGAGCAGGCGTTGGTTATCTGCGGGTTCAAGGGCAATCTCTTTTGTCGTTACGTTCAAATTATTCCTCTTGAGCGTTGCTGTGCTGGCGCATTCTACCTGCACAAAATGAACAGTTGTCAGACGGCCTGATGTGTCCGCCCTACGAATGAATTATTCATCGTGAATGCCCGATGGTGCAAGTCACAATAATGATATTGGGATGCCGCTTCGCAAAAGCAAATGTAAGCACGATGAAATTAAAACAGATGGTGAAGAGGGGCTGTCGCAAGAAAACGCCTGCGCGTTTTAACGCGATAAAGCCTGTCCCGCAGAGGTGACGGATATTCTTGCCGTCATAAAAAATGGGTGGCTTTGCCACCCATCATCATGCCTATCTGCATGAACGGCGATTACGGCTGGTAGAACCCAACGCCGATCTCATTCTCTTTGCGGGTACGCGCAATCACGGAAGACGGTGATTCATGGACGCGCAGATCCATTTGATCTTCGGTGCGCACCACGATGCCGCGCAGCGAGTTGGTATAAACATCAACGATTTCCACATCGACGAATTTACCGATCATATCCGGCGTGCCTTCAAAGTTAACGACGCGGTTATTTTCCGTACGGCCAGACAGCTCCATCACGCTCTTACGTGAGGTGCCTTCTACCAGAATACGCTGGACGGTGCCCAACATGAGACGGCTGAAGCGCATTGCCTGCTGGGTGATGCGTTCTTGCAGAAGGTACAGACGCTGCTTTTTCTCTTCTTCCGGCACGTCATCAACCATGTCCGCAGCCGGTGTTCCCGGACGGGCAGAATAGACAAAGCTGTAGCTCATATCGAAATTCACATCGGCAATCAGCTTCATTGTTTGTTCAAAGTCAGCCTGCGTTTCTCCTGGGAAACCGACGATAAAGTCAGAACTGATCAGGATGCCTGGACGCGCGTTGTGCAGCTTGCGGATGATCGCTTTGTATTCCAGCGCGGTATGACGGCGTTTCATCATCGTCAGCACACGGTCAGAACCGCTTTGCACTGGCAAATGCAGGAAGCTGACCAGTTCGGGGGTATCTTCATAGACGCTGATAATATCGTCTGTGAATTCAATAGGATGGCTGGTGGTAAAGCGGATGCGGTCGATCCCATCTATGGCGGCGACCAGACGCAGCAGCTCAGCAAAGGAGCAAATTTCACCGTCATAGGCTTCACCGCGATAGGCGTTAACGTTTTGTCCCAGCAGGTTGACTTCACGCACGCCTTGCGCGGCCAGTTGAGCGATTTCAAATAAGACATCGTCGCACGGGCGGCTGACTTCTTCGCCGCGGGTGTAAGGCACCACGCAGAATGTGCAGTATTTATTGCAACCTTCCATTATTGAGACGAATGCCGTTGGCCCTTCGGCACGTGGTTCTGGCAGGCGGTCAAATTTTTCGATTTCAGGGAAACTGATATCAACGATAGGGCTGCGGGTACCCTGAACGTGGTTAATCATTTCCGGCAGACGGTGCAGCGTTTGTGGGCCAAAAATAACGTCAACATAGTGCGCACGTTCACGAATATGCGCACCTTCCTGTGAGGCAACGCAGCCACCCACACCAATAATCAAATTCGGATTGAGATCTTTCAGCGCTTTCCAGCGGCCAAGTTGATGGAAGACCTTTTCCTGCGCCTTTTCACGGATCGAACAGGTATTGAGCAGCAGGACATCGGCTTCTTCAGCAATTTCAGTCAGCTCATAGCCGTGCGTACTTCCCAGTAAATCAGCCATCTTTGATGAATCGTACTCGTTCATCTGACAGCCCCAGGTTTTAATATGCAGTTTTTTTGTCATCGACTTGCCATTACTCAGTGCGGATAAAAATTATTCCCCTCATTTGGGGCGGTATTGTAATCGTTCGCTGACGTTGTGACCAGCACCGGAAACCGCGCTGATTTGATAACTTCCTACTTTCTATAAAAATGCGGCTTTTCTGAAAAATCACCCACAGATCCAGTACACTACCTTCATGCACTTTTACCGGTGTGAATACACCGGAACCAGAGAGGATAAAGCCAATATGCATTACGATGCGATTGTAGTTGGCGGAGGTATGGTTGGCGCGGCTGCGGCGCTTGGGCTGGCACAGCAAGGGTTTCAGGTCGCGGTGATTGAGCAGGACATGCCGACGCCGTTTGATGCCGTCAGCCCGCCAGATTTACGGATCTCGGCGATTGGCTATGCGTCGGTTGCGTTGCTGAACGAGTTGGGCGCATGGCCACGAGTACAGCAAATGCGCAGCGCCCCTTACCGACGTCTGGAAACCTGGGAATGGGCGAATGCCAGAGTCGTTTTCGATGCTGCTGATATTCATCTACCTGAGCTGGGTTTTATGGTGGAAAACCGTGTGCTGCAATTAGCGCTTTGGGAAAGCTTGCAAGAAGAGGAACGCTGTCACTGTTATTGCCCTGCTACGCCGCAGAACCTGCAACGCACCGATGATGGCTGGTGCTTACAGCTTGCCGATGGGCAACAACTGACGGCTTCGCTGGTGATTGGTGCTGATGGCGCGAACTCTCAGGTTCGCCAGTGGGCGAGGATTGGCATCAGTGGCTGGCAGTATCGTCAGTCTTGTATGTTGATTGGCGTTGAGACTTCGCAACCACAGCAGGATGTGACTTGGCAGCAGTTTACGCCAAGTGGCCCGCGTGCGTTTTTGCCACTGTTTGACCAGTGGGGATCGCTGGTGTGGTATGACAGCCCGCAGCGTATTCGCCAGCTTCAGGCGCTGCCGCTTACACAGCTGGATAAAGAAATTGCGGCCACCTTTCCAGAGCGATTGGGTACGGTTAAAGCGCTCTCCGCCGGATCATTTCCGCTGGTCAGGCGTCATGCGCAAACCTATATCAAGCCCGGTTTAGTGCTGTTGGGCGATGCGGCGCATACCATCAATCCGCTGGCGGGGCAGGGGGTTAATCTGGGATATCGTGACGTCGAGGCGCTGCTGGATGTGCTCATTAACGCACGTAATGCTGGAGAAGAATGGGCTTCTGAACGCGTGTTACGTCGCTATCAGTGCCGCCGTATGCCAGATAACCTGATGATGCAAAGCGGGATGGACCTCTTCTATAACGCGTTCAGTAATGCGCTACCGCCGTTGAGCTTTGCGCGCAATATGGCGCTGATGGTGGCACAGCGCGCTGGCGTGTTAAAACAGCGCGCATTGAAGTATGCCATTGGTGTCTGATACAAAATGAGGGCACTGTCCGTTATCGCACGGGCTCGGCGACGAAAACGATGTCAGCATCCTTGTTCTTTCTTGCTGTAAAACGCACATTTTCTAGTTCCCGAGCGCTTTTTCCTGATGCTTGGCAATCCTGAAGTAGACCGAGCATCATCTCGGTCATTTTATTGCTTTTGAGTATACTTTCACCTGATGGTGTTTTCTCACCCAGTAACGCAGAAAACGCCGCTGTAACGATTTGTAGATTCACTCTCGTGGCTTCAGGGGAATCTGCCGCCGCGCTGAGTATCGCAATCTCACTGAGATGCTGGCTTTTAGTCTCTATCGTTCCAATTAAGCCGACGTGCTCATTAAAGATGTGCTGGAAGTCATCGGCGTACTTTCCCTTGTCTAAATTAATAGTCAACGTGAGAGGAATATTGAGCATCGCCAGATTGGCGTTCATTCTGTCTGCGAAGGTTTGCGGTGATAGCTTAAAAGAAATGGTATTACCTGCATAACTCGTTGTGGCGAGGCAAAATAGCAGTGTAATGCCAAAGAGCAGCGTGGTTAATCGTGCTCGTATGGCAGAGCGCTGTGGCGGGCTAATATTATGCGACCGTGACACGACAACAGAGTTGAAAACATAAATAACAGAGGATGTCGATAAAACCTTCATGCCCGCCCTTTTGGGAAAATCGAATGATTGGTTTGAATATGTTAGCACCTGAGTCTGTGAATACCAGATTATGTGAATCGTAACATAACAAAACAGGGCGACGTCTTTCGACAGTCACCCTGTTTCTCTGCTGTTTTACCAGCTTTATTTGGCTGGGGTACGAGGATTCGAACCTCGGAATGCCGGAATCAGAATCCGGTGCCTTACCGCTTGGCGATACCCCAATAATATGGTGGCTACGACGGGAATCGAACCTGTGACCCCAGCATTATGAGTGCTGTGCTCTAACCAGCTGAGCTACGTAGCCAAATGTACTGCTAATGTTACTTTACTTCAACAATATCTTCTACATCAAGTAGATGGCTGGGGTACCTGGATTCGAACCAGGGAATGCTGGTATCAAAAACCAGTGCCTTACCGCTTGGCGATACCCCAACAGGACAACGAATTTTTCAGCATAGATTTTGAAATGGCTGGGGTACCTGGATTCGAACCAGGGAATGCCGGTATCAAAAACCGGTGCCTTACCGCTTGGCGATACCCCAATCACTACAAAACACTAACAAGCTTCGAAAAGCGATGTCAGACCGAGAAGATAATGGTGCGGGAGGCGAGACTTGAACTCGCACACCTTGCGGCGCCAGAACCTAAATCTGGTGCGTCTACCAATTTCGCCACTCCCGCAAAAAAGATGGTGGCTACGACGGGAATCGAACCTGTGACCCCAGCATTATGAGTGCTGTGCTCTAACCAGCTGAGCTACGTAGCCATCCTTTCCGCGTCACCTTCATCGGCGTTGCGGGGCGCATTATGCGTAGTTGGCCTAATTGCGTCAACTAGTTTTTTCCCGAAAAGTGCCCTCAACGTATCGTTTGTTTGGGTTGTGAACAGTATGGTGAGAAAAACGCCAAAAAGCACGTATTCCCAGTCAATTCAGCGTACAAAAACGGGCCATGAAAGGCCCGTTGGCGGAAAAAATTAAAGCGAATTATTTGTAGGCGGATTGGTGTACGCCTACCGCGCGGCCTGATGGATCATCCAGTTTTTTGAAAGATTCATCCCACTCAATCGCTTTAGCCGACGAACAGGCGACTGACGGACCGCCAGGCACGCATTCTGCTGCGCTGGGAACCGGGAACAACTCTTCGAAGATTTCACGGTACAGATACGCTTCTTTAGAGCCTGGCGTGTTGTACGGGAAGCGGAAGCGTGCTGTCTCCAACTGCTGATCGGTAACCTGCTGAGCCGCGACTTCTTTCAGCGTATCAATCCAGCTGTAGCCTACGCCGTCAGAGAACTGTTCTTTCTGACGCCATGCCACGCTGTGCGGCAGATAGGATTCAAAGCACTCGCGCAGGATGTGTTTTTCCATCTTGCCGTTGCCACACATTTTGTCGCGTGGGTTGATGCGCATGGCGACATCGAGGAAGTTCTTGTCTAGGAACGGCACGCGAGCTTCCACACCCCAGGCAGACATCGCTTTGTTGGCGCGGGCGCAGTCATACTGGTGCAGTGCCAGCAGTTTACGCACGGTTTCTTCATGCAGCTCTTTGGCGTTTGGCGCTTTGTGGAAATAGAGGTAACCGCCGAACACTTCGTCAGAACCTTCACCTGATAGCACCATCTTGATGCCCATTGCTTTGATTTTACGCGACATCAGGTACATCGGCGTTGAGGCGCGAATCGTGGTTACGTCATAGGTTTCGATGTGATAAATCACGTCGCGAATGGCATCCAGCCCTTCCTGCACGGTGAAATGAATTTCGTGGTGCACGGTGCCCAGATGGTCAGCCACTTCCTGCGCGGCTTTCAAATCTGGTGCGCCTTCCAAACCGACGGCGAAAGAGTGTAACTGAGGCCACCAGGCTTCGCTGCGCTCGTTGTCTTCTACGCGACGTGCGGCATATTTTTTGGTGATTGCAGAGATAACGGAAGAATCCAGACCGCCAGAGAGCAACACGCCGTAAGGCACGTCAGACATCAGGTGGCTTTTCACCGCTTCTTCCAGCGCATCACGCAATGCTTCTTTATCCGTTTCGTTGTCTTTTACTGCGTCATAATCAAACCAGTCGCGCTGGTAATACTCGCGAATTTCTCCGTCTTTGCTCCACAGGTAGCTACCAGCCGGGAATTCTTTGATGGTGCGGCACACCGGCACCAGCGCTTTCATTTCAGAAGCGACGTAGAAGTTGCCGTGCTCATCGTAGCCCATATAGAGTGGGATGATGCCGAGGTGGTCACGGCCAATCAGGTAGGCGTCTTTTTTGCTGTCATACAGGGCAAAAGCAAACATGCCGCGCAGTTCATCCAGGAATTCTGGGCCTTTTTCCTGATACAGCGCCAGAATCACTTCGCAGTCGGAGCCAGTTTGGAACGCGTAACGGTCACCGTATTGCTGACGCAATGCCTGATGGTTATAAATTTCACCGTTAACGGCCAGAATGTGGGTGCGCTCGGCGTTGTAAAGCGGCTGTGCGCCCGTATTGACGTCAACGATGGACAGACGTTCGTGAGCCAGAATTGCTTTATCGCTGGCATAAACGCCGGACCAGTCTGGCCCGCGGTGACGCATTAAACGGGATAACTCCAGCGCTTTCTTACGCAGTTCAACAGGATCACTTTTCAGATCAAGCACACCAAAAATAGAACACATACATGACTCCCAGTAATGACAGATTCGAACTCAGTGCCATTGATTTAGCATCAAAGTGCCATAGGAATTCAATATTATTTAATGAAAAAAGCCATTGATGTTGTGTTTCGTTAATTTATTCGATTTTTTGGTGTTGATTCGTCAAATTCCTGCACAGGAAAGGCCGGATTTTTAGGGATTACATAATCCGGCCAGAAAGAGAATCAGGCATTTTCAAGCAATTGCTGTAGCAGCACGCCGTTTAGCATCGCCCGTTTGACCAAGGCAAACGCGCTGATAGCGGAAAGATGGTTGAGGCTGGAGATCTCAATCGGCAGGTTATGACGAAATTCTTTCAGTACCTGCGTGTTGATACAGCGTTGAATCGCAGGGAGCAACGTTTTTTCTGCTTCGGTAATTTCACCGGCGATCACGACTTTCTGAGGGTTGAACAGGTTGATTGCGATGGACAGTGCTTTGCCCAGATTGAGCCCTGCCTGTTCGATAACTTCACGGGCGAGGGCATCGCCTCGATTTGCCGCTTTGCAAATGGCTGAAATTGTACAGCTATCGGTAGAAAGCTTGCTGGGGTAGCCTTGACCCAGCAGGTGTTGTACGCGTTGTTCAATCGCGGCGTTGGCGACGACGGTTTCCAGACAACCGAAATTACCGCAGTGGCAGCGATCGCCAAGTGGGTCGATCTGAATATGGCCGATCTCGCCTACGTTGCCGTTGCTGCCGAGAAATATTTGCCCGTTGACGAGAATACCCGCACCCGTACCCCGATGGACGCGCACCAGAATAGAGTCTTGCGCGTCGTGGGTAGCACCGAAATAGTGTTCTGCCAGCGCCAGACTGCGGATGTCGTGACCGACAAAGCTGGTAACGTTGAACTGGCGTTGCAAATTTTCGACCAATCGCCAGTTATCTACGCTGATGTGCGGCATATAGCGGACAATGCCCGCCACCGGATCAACCAGACCCGGCAGCACCACGGAGATCGCAATGAGTTCGCGAATGCGGCGCTGGTGGCTGGATATAAAGCTGCTAATCGCCTGAAAAATCTCGGCTTCAAGCGCCTCTTGTGTTTTCTCTTGCAGGTCATAGTGCATTTCTTCCAGCACTTTTCCCTGCAAGTCGTACAGCGCAATGGTGGCATCGTAACGACCGAGCCGGACGGCGATAGAATGGAAAGGGCGGTTTTCGGTGATAATCGAAATGGCGCGCCTGCCGCCGGTGGAAGCCTGCTGATCGACTTCTTTAATGAGCCCGCGATCCAGAAGTTGGCGGGTGATTTTTGTAACGCTGGCTGGCGCGAGCTGGCTCTGTTCTGCTATCTGAATGCGTGAGATTGGGCCTTGCTGGTCAATCAGGCGGTAAACCACCGCGCTGTTTAATTGCTTAACCAGATCGACATTCCCTATCTGCGCCTGTCCGCCTGTGGTCATGAAAAAGTTACTCGCTTCTTTAGGTATAAACGCAGATATCAATGCGTCGTCTTCGTCCACATGGGGTAAACCTTGCTCGGTTTACTCCATGGATTTCCGCTTTACCCCAAGATGTTTTTCACTTTATCCCCAAACCGGGTTGCCGTTAACAAACGTCTTGAGAATGTGATAGTCACGGTCAAAAGCGGTCAGGTTGGCCACTTTACCGTTTTCAATACTGCCTAACTGTTTATCCACGCCGATGGCGCGCGCGGGGTAGAGCGTTGCCATCCGAATCGCTTCATCCAGCGCGATGCCCGCATGTTCGACGCTATTACGTACTGCTTCAATCATGGTCAGTGCCGAACCGCTCAGGGTGCCGTGTTCATCGACACAAATACCATCACGGTAGTATATGGTTTTACCAGCAAAAATGAATTGGTCAATATCCGCGCCGGCCGGTGCCGTCGCGTCAGTAACCAGCACCAGCTTATCGCCTTTGATGCGTTTACTGTTGCGAATATTGGCCCAGTCAACGTGTCGTCCATCCGCGATAATACCGCAATAGACTTCCGGGGCGTCGTAAATCGCGCCGACCAATCCGGGTTCGCGGCCGGTCAGATACGGCATGGCGTTGAACAGGTGGGTAGCGAAACGAATACCAGCGGCAAAGCCCAGCTTCGCCTGCTCCCAGGTGGCGTTGGAATGCCCAGCGGACACGATAATGCCCGCCGCTGTGAGCTGGCGGATAACCGACGGTTCGACTTCTTCCGGTGCCAGCGTGATTTTCGTAATGGCATCCGCATTGGCGCACAGGAAGTCGACGAGTTCCTGCGTTGGTTTGCGAATAAAGGCAGGGTCATGCGTGCCTTTCTTGAGTACATTTAGCCACGGACCTTCGAGATGCAGCCCAAGCGCCTGATGCTGATTCTGCGCCAGCCAGTCTCTCATTACGCTGATGCTGTGCTTCATAAAGGCATCGCTGGAGGTAATCAGCGTAGGTAAAAAACTGGTACAGCCTGAACGCTCGTTCGCCTGCTGCATGATCTCCAGCGTCTTGACGGAGATCGTGTCCAGCGAGTCGTTGAACTGCACGCCGCCGCAGCCGTTCAACTGGAGATCGATAAACCCCGGAGCGAGGAACGCACTGCTCAGGTTGTGTTGTTCAATGCCGACAGGGAGCTCGGCAAGTGGGCAGACTCGCTCGATCAGCCCATCTGCAATCACCACGGCGTGATTATCCAGAATCTGATGGCCGGTGAAAATCCGGCAGTGGGTTAACGCGTACATCATCGACTCCCGCGATCGGTTAGAGGTTTTTCATGCTTTCCGTTTCTAACTCACGGAAATATTTAACAGTTTTTACCTTCAGTTCCATTGTTGAAGGCTCGTCACAGACCATGATGGCTTTAGCGTGAAGTTGTAGACAGCTGATGGTCCACATATGGTTGACGTTGCCTTCTACCGCAGCCTGAAGCGCCAGTGCTTTGTTGCGCCCAGTCACCAGAATCATCACTTCTTCGGCATCCAGCAACGTACCGACGCCCACGGTCAGGGCAAATTTAGGCACCAGACTGACGTCCCCGCCGAAGAAACGGGAATTCGCGATACGGGTTTCTTCCGTCAATGTTTTGATGCGGGTGCGGGAAGCCAGAGAGGACGCGGGCTCATTGAAGGCGATATGTCCATCATTACCCACGCCGCCCATGAAAAGATGAATTTTTCCGTAGGACTTTATTTTCTCTTCATAACGGCGACATTCTGCTGTGGTGTCTTCTGCGTTGCCGTTCAACAGATTAATGTTTTCACGGGGAATATCAACGTGATTGAAGAAATTCTGATGCATGAAGGTATGATAGCTTTCTGGATGGTCGGTCGGCAGGCCGACATATTCATCCATATTGAAGGTGACAACGTGTTTGAAGCTCACCAGACCGGCTTTGTGCATGGCGACCAGCGATTTGTAGGCCTCCAGCGGTGAGCTGCCCGTCGGCAATCCCAGAATGAAAGGGCGCTCTGCGCTGGGCTTGAAAGCGTTAATCTTCTCAACGATGTGGCGGGCGGCCCATTTTCCGACGTCGGCGGCGGTGGTTAAAGGTATGAGTCTCATCAGCGCTCTCCTGATTTTTAAGTGGAATAAATTGCGTCAATCGCGCCAGCTGCGTTTTGTCTATGCATTAAAATTAGTCTACTCCGTTTTTTTTAATCTTGAAATAAGTTGGGGTTTTATTCAGGTATAAACTTTTTGTATGCAGTTTTTTGGTGATTTTTATCACATAATTACGGGGTTTAATTTGTGTAGCGAATTATTTTTTTTACACTCCCCCTAAGAACCACCGCTGCCATGTTTTCTCGACAATGACGTTTTCGACAGCGACGTTCTTCGGCAGTGAAATTTATTGGCAGGTTTGTTTGCCCCACAACATTTCATTTACCTCACAAAGGTAAGAGAGGGAAAAGTGATTACTCTGAGCTATTTACAAAAAGTCGGCCGGGCATTGATGGTGCCTGTCGCGACGCTGCCTGCTGCCGCCATCCTGATGGGGATAGGTTACTGGATTGATCCGGTTGGCTGGGGAAGCGAGAACGCGTTGGCGGCACTTCTCATCAAATCGGGTGAGGCGATTATCGGGCATATGGCGGTGCTGTTTGCTGTCGGTGTCGCGTACGGCATGTCAAAAGATAAAGATGGTGCGGCAGCATTGACCGGTTTTGTCGGCTATCTGGTGCTGACCACGTTGTGTTCACCGGCTGTTGTTGCCATGATCCAACGGATCCCTGTTGAACAGGTGCCCGCTGCGTTTGGCAAGATTGAAAACCAGTTCATCGGGATTCTGGTTGGTGTGATGTCGGCCGAACTGTATAACCGCTTCAGCCAGGTTGAACTGCCTAAGGCGCTGTCGTTCTTCAGCGGACGCCGTTTGGTCCCGATTCTGGTTTCTTTCCTGATGATTCTGGTGGCGTTCATTTTAATGTACGTTTGGCCGGTGATTTACAATGCGCTGGTGTCATTCGGTGAACATATTCAACAGATGGGATCGATTGGTGCCGGGGTTTATGCCTTCTTTAACCGCTTGCTGATTCCTGTTGGGCTGCACCACGCGCTGAACTCCGTGTTCTGGTTCGATGTTGCGGGCATCAACGATATTCCTAACTTCCTGGCTGGCCAGCAATCTATTGATTCAGGCAAAGCCGTGGTGGGGATCACCGGACGTTATCAGGCGGGCTTCTTCCCGATTATGATGTTCGGCCTGCCCGGAGCGGCACTGGCGATTTATCACTGTGCCCGCCCTGAGAACAAAAGCAAAGTGGCCGGAATTATGCTGGCGGCGGCATTTGCCTCCTTCTTCACAGGGATCACCGAGCCGCTGGAGTTTTCCTTCATGTTTGTGGCGCCGGTGCTGTATTTCCTGCATGCGCTGCTGACCGGTTTTTCTGTGTTTATCGCTGCCAGTATGCATTGGATTGCCGGCTTTGGCTTCAGTGCGGGTCTGGTGGACATGGTGCTGTCCTCGCGTAACCCGCTGGCCACCCAGTGGTACATGCTGCTTGTTCAGGGACTGGCATTCTTTGTCATTTACTATGTGGTGTTCCGCTTTACCATCACGCGCTTCAACCTGTTAACGCCGGGGCGTGAGCTGGCCGTGAGCGGTAGCGAAGCTGATGGATATGATGTGAGTACCGAGTCTGCGGATGAGAAATCAGGTGATGCAACGTCACTGGCGCGGGGTTACTTGCAGGCACTGGGTGGGAAAGACAATCTGCTCGGTATTGATGCCTGTATCACGCGTCTGCGTTTGAACGTGGCGGATTCTTCTCTAGTTGACGATGCACAGGCGAAGCGTCTTGGTGCGGCGGGCGTTATTCGGCTGAATAAGCAAAGCGTACAGATTGTTGTGGGTACGCAGGCTGAATCGATAGCGAGCGCACTGAAAGCGGAGCAGAGTAAGGCGTAACATAACGGCGCTATGCTGATGAAATTGATAGGGCGAGATAGTAATCTCGCCTTTTTTTTTCGTTATGAATAATTAAATGAAACTAACGGTTGTTTCCCAGCGTAGCTTGTTGGATCATTGTTGGTTATACGTCGTTTTAGCATTGAGGAATGAAGAATGAGTGAGGCTGAAGCCCGCCCAACCAACTTTATCCGTCAGATTATCGATGAAGATCTGGCGTCCGGTAAGCATGACCATATTCAGACGCGTTTCCCGCCGGAGCCGAATGGCTATCTGCATATTGGGCATGCCAAGTCTATTTGCCTGAATTTTGGTATCGCGCGTGACTATCAGGGGCAATGCAACCTGCGTTTTGACGACACCAACCCGGTAAAAGAAGATATCGAGTACGTTGAGTCGATCAAACGTGACGTCGAGTGGTTGGGCTTTTCATGGAGCGGCGACGTTCGCTATTCTTCTGATTATTTCGATCAACTGCATGCGTATGCGGTTGAGCTGATCGGTAAAGGGCTGGCTTACGTTGATGAACTGACGCCCGAGCAGATCCGTGAATACCGTGGTACGTTGACGGCACCGGGCAAGAACAGCCCTTACCGCGACCGTACCGTGCAAGAAAACCTGACGCTATTTGAAAAAATGCGCAACGGCGGGTTTGCGGAAGGTACGGCCTGCCTGCGTGCAAAAATCGATATGGCATCGTCCTTTATCGTGATGCGCGATCCAGTGTTGTATCGTATTAAATTTGCCGACCACCACCAGACGGGCAATAAGTGGTGCATCTACCCGATGTATGACTTCACCCACTGCATCTCCGATGCGCTGGAAGGGATCACGCATTCACTGTGTACGCTGGAATTCCAGGATAACCGCCGCCTGTACGACTGGGTGTTGGACAACATTACGATTCCTTGCCATCCACGTCAGTACGAATTCTCTCGCCTCAACCTCGAATACGCGATTATGTCCAAGCGTAAGCTGAATCAGTTGGTGGTGGAAAATGTCGTTGAAGGATGGGACGATCCGCGTATGCCGACCATTTCTGGCCTGCGCCGTCGTGGTTATAGCGCAGCTTCTATCCGTGAATTTTGCGTGCGCATCGGCGTGACGAAACAGGATAACAACGTGGAAATGGCTGCGCTTGAATCCTGTATCCGCGACGATCTGAATGAGAACGCCCCGCGTGCGATGGCGGTGCTGGATCCGGTCAAAGTCGTGATTGAGAATCTGCCAGTTGAGCACGAAGAATTTGTCGCGATGCCAAACCATCCGAACAAGCCGGAAATGGGATCACGTCAGGTCGCATTTAGCCGTGAGGTTTATATCGATCGCGCAGATTTCCGCGAAGAAGCCAACAAACAGTACAAGCGTCTGGTGTTGGGTAAAGAGGTTCGTCTGCGTAATGCCTATGTGATCAAAGCCGATCGCATTGAGAAAGACGAGCAGGGCACAATCACCACGATTTACTGTAGCTATGATGCAGAAACACTGAGCAAAGATCCGGCTGATGGCCGTAAAGTGAAAGGCGTGATTCACTGGGTTTCTGCGGCACACGCCGTACCCGCAGAATTCCGTTTGTACGATCGTCTGTTCAGTGTGGCAAACCCTGGCGCGGCAGAGGACTTCCTGTCGACGATTAACCCAGACTCACTGAAGATTACGCAAGGTTTTGTCGAAGCGAGCCTGGCGCAAGCAGAAGCAGAGAAAGCGTATCAGTTTGAGCGTGAAGGTTACTTCTGCGCCGATCGTGTTTACTCCAGTGCAGAGCATCTGGTGTTTAACCGTACGGTTGGGCTGCGCGATACCTGGGTAGGCTAAGGCAGACTGGAAAGAAGACAAAAATAAAACCGCCTCGGCGGTTTTATTTTTTTATGCGGTCGATTTATCGTGTGGAATCGTGCAGGGTTTCATCCTCGCGGCAATCCCCTTCACTGCAATGCCCGTAGAGATACAAACTGTGGTTGGTCAGTTTAATGCCGTGTCTTTCTGCGATCTCGCGTTGGCGTGCTTCGATAGACTCATCGCGAAATTCAATGACTTTGCCACAGTCTAGGCAAATTAAGTGATCGTGATGATGCTGCTGCGTCAGCTCAAAGACGGATTTCCCACCTTCGAAGTTATGACGGGTTACGATGCCCGCATCATCAAACTGGTTGAGTACGCGATAGACGGTAGCAAGACCAATCTCTTCGCCCATATCAATCAGTCTCTTATATAAATCTTCCGCACTGACGTGGTGACAGACAGGATCCTGTAACACTTCCAGAATTTTCAATCTTGGAAGAGTGACTTTCAGGCCGGCCTTCTTTAATGCGGTATTGTTGTCAGTCATGCGGGTTTAGTCCTGTTGCTTACTTATCAATGGAGGCTGCCTAGCCTATGACATCGGTCGGCGCAAAAAAATGTAATAGCGTCCCAATTATAGAACCGCACATACAAAATGAAAACAAGGGAATGTTAACAATATTGTCCCCATTCACACTACGGGCATACAACGCAATCCGTTGTTGGTGAATGGAGGAAATGGTGAAGCACGTATAAAACCGATGGGATTATTGTACAGGTTTACGGATAGAAGTTAAAAAAATGTGTCAATTATTATGAAAGGTTTTGCCTATCAATGTTGTTTTGGCTCTGATAGGGACTATCAGAGCCAACTTGGCTTAGCCAACCAGCTCTTTCAGGCTCAGTTCATCGCTGATCTGTTTGACCCACGCGGTGACGCGCTCGCTGGTCAGTTCAGGCTGACGGTCTTCATCAATAGCCAGACCGATGAAGTGATTGTCGTCGGCGAGCCCTTTAGAGGCTTCAAAGTAATAGCCCTCAGTTGACCAGTGGCCGACAATCGTCGCGCCGCGAGGCTCAATAATGTCACGAATGGTGCCCATGGCATCGCAGAAGTATTCCGCATAGTCTTCCTGATCGCCGCAGCCAAACAGGGCAACCAGTTTTCCCGTGAAATCAATTTCTTCCAGCGAAGGGAAAAAGTCATCCCAATCGCACTGAGCTTCACCGTAATACCAGGTGGGAATACCCAGCAGCAGGATATCGAAACTTTCGAGGTCTTCTTTGCTGCTTTTGGCGATGTCATGAACATCAGCAACGTTAGTACCTAACTGTTGTTGGATCGTTTTGGCGATGTTTTCAGTGTTACCAGTATCACTGCCAAAGAATATTCCGATGAGTGCCATGAATTGAATAACCTCTTGATTCCTAATGGTATGGTGTAATGTTTCACCCACTTATCTGTTAATAATAACAGACACTCACATCAGGAGAAACTCGTATCGGTAAGGAGGCGTAAATCAAAGGCGTATGAAATGTAGAGGGGAGTAAAAGAAACGAAACGCATCTCTGTCGGCGCTAAATTCCCCATAATGAATGGGGATTATGGTATCGTCTGGGACTAAACGCTCATCTCCTTAATATCTTTCTGGGTATTTATTTGTAACAGCGTTTCATTTTTTATGAATGTTCTTTTTGTTTTTATAATTGATTCCGATTGTAATTAAAAGCTGGCTTCTTTTTGTAAGAAATAAAAGTCACCTCACTGTACGTTACTCTTCGTGAGAATTAAAATGCATACAAAAGATAATATTTTAATCAAATTGATAGTCTGTAATTTTCTCGAGAATATTTCCAATGAATAGGAATAAGAATTATAATCATTTACTATCGGGCGGTGGGAATACAGAATAAAAATATTTATCCTTTTGATGTTGAAGAATAAAGTGAAAATTCAGCGTAAATTGCCTTGCCTATTGACCGCATGCCGATGCCAACGCACGTGAGGCGTGGTGGTAGCGAGCTTTATGGTAACTCTCTGATTAAAAAACTTATATCTATAAAAATAAAGGCATCCATTATCAATATAAAATATTATATTGATAAATATAGCGAGAACGCTAAATATTCTCTGTGTTTAGCCGATGAGTTAGCGTGGTTTTTGAGTTTTCAACTCGGTGAAATGTGAACGCTAGGGAGAAGTGACCTGTTTCATGGTGTGAATTTTCTGATTCATATCGGTTGATTAGCGATAAAAATCTTTTTAACCATTTTCCTGATTTGGAGTGAGCTATGAGACTTATAAAAAATATTGCCATCAGAACCGCTATGCTATGGGTGCTGGGCATTTTTTGTGTCCTTTGGGGTGGTGTATCGATATATACCATGTTCTCTTTTAAAGAGATGACGACGACCTCGAAAACCAGCACCTTGCTGGTTCAGAATATGAATTTTATCAACCAGGGCAACGATCAATACTTCCGTATGGTAACTCGTCTGGCGCGTGCCGTTGACGCTCGCCGCAGCGGTGATAATGCCACTGCAGATAAAGAGCAGGCTTCTGCACTTGTCGCGCTGGATAAACTGAAGTCTGATTTGGTGGCGTTTAATGCTATCGATCATGCGGGTCTGGATGCGGCGCTGGTACAGGCAGTCAGTCGTGACTGGAACAATCTGGTTACTCAGGGGGTTGAGCCGCTTTACCAAAAGGCTGTTGCCAACGCACTGGATGATTACCAAAATCAGGCCAAGAACGTTGTGCCGCCATTGAGTCGCCAATTTGGTGCATCTTTATCCGCATTCAGTAACGCCAGCGCAGAGAAATTCGATGCGGCGGGCGTTCGTTTTGAACAAATCACTACGATTGGACAGAACATCTTGCTGAGCGGATTGGTTATCGGTCTGATCATGCTGTTCCTGACTGACCGTTATTTGGTGGTGTGTTTGGTTCGTCCGTTAAATGATCTTCGCTATCACTTTAGCGTGATTGCTTCCGGCCATCTGGGCAAGCCAATTCTGGACTTCGGCAATAACTGTGTCGGTCGTCTGTTCCCACTGCTGCGTGAAATGCAGGGGAGTTTGGCCAGCACGGTTAGCACGATCAGAAATAGCACGGATTCCATCTATCAGGGGGCTTCTGAAATTGCTGCGGGCAACAACGATCTGTCTTCACGTACTGAAGAGCAAGCTTCCGCGCTGGAAGAAACCGCGGCAAGCATGGAGCAACTGACGGCGACGGTGAAACAGAACGCTGAAAACGCCAACCACGCTAGCCAACTGGCGTTGCAAGCTTCGACAACGGCGAAGAAGGGCGGCGAGATCGTTGAGAGCGTGGTGAAAACCATGGCGGAAATCTCTGGCAGTTCGAGAAAAATTGCAGAAATCACCACTGTGATTAACGGCATCGCTTTCCAGACCAACATTCTGGCGTTGAACGCGGCAGTAGAAGCCGCGCGTGCGGGTGAACAAGGGCGTGGATTCGCGGTGGTGGCCGGAGAAGTACGTAGTCTGGCACAGCGCAGTGCGCAGGCAGCGAAAGAGATCGAAGGGCTGATTTCTGAGTCTGTTCGCTGTGTCGATACAGGTTCCAACCTGGTTAGCGATGCTGGTGACACCATGCAGGATATCGTTCGTGCGGTGACTAACGTGACGGATATTATGGGTGAGATTGCGTCGGCATCGGAAGAACAAAGCAAAGGGATTGCACAGGTTGGTCAGGCCGTAGCGGAAATGGACAGCGTAACGCAGCAAAACGCCGCGTTGGTTGAACAGGCCTCGTCAGCAGCCTTGTCACTGGAAGAGCAGGCGGCGCTGTTGAACCAAACTGTATCGCTGTTCCAACTGTCTGATACGCAGTCAGGACTGCAAGTGGCGGCAAAACCGGTGCAGAAAACGCCGGCGATTGCCCCGCGTGCAAGCAAAGCGCTACCGCCCAGTAACGACAACTGGGAAAAGTTCTAAGCGTCGTTTTAATCTGAGATAGCGTGTGTAATCTTGGGTGAATGTTCAGGCGGCGTCAGAAATGGCGCCGCACAAGATGTGAATATCGTATTACGTCAATCAGGACTGTTGTTCTGCCAGTTGTGCCAGCAGCATTTCTTCAATCAATTCACTGCGGCTGATATTCCGCGCTTCAGCAAGGCGGTTCAGGATATCAACGGCATCGCTGTTAATCTTTAATTCAACACGACGCAAGCCACGAACTTTATCGCGACGTAGCTGATTACGCTTGTTAATTCTTAGTTGTTCGTCACGCGAGAGCGGGTTGGTCTTGGGGCGGCCCGGACGACGCTCATCTGCGAACAGATCCAGGGTGGTGCGATCCGTTTGTTCTTTTGCCATAAGTAATGATACTGCAAGGTATTCGGACCAAAATACACGGTGCTGCCCGTCTTGTTCTACAGATAAAAGCGATGCCGACTCTCACCCTGCAACAAAGGTCGCCAGGATGCGGTTTGTTATCTGTGAAACATGTCGGGAAGTGATGCGTGCATTTTGATGAAGTGGTTACAATGCTTGTGGCTTAATCAGCCGTCCCTCTACTGCAAGTGCCATCATACCCTAGCCGCACTGGCGGCGACAACGGTTAACTATCGCCGTTATCATGAATCCGCCAGTGTCCGTGTCGTCTGGTTAATTCGCGTCCAGAAAACGGTGGATAGCGCGCAAAACCGCATCGGGCTTTTCTGAGTGAACCCAGTGGCCTGCTCCGCTGACCACATGTGCACGCGCTGCCGGGAATTGACGCAATAACGAATCGCGATAGCGATCGTCCAGATAAGGGGAATCGCCGCCGCGAATGAACAGGATTGGCCCTTGCCAGGCCGGAATCTCTTGCCAGCCAACGATGTTTTCGTACTCATCCCACAACACCGGTACGTTAAAACGCCACTCTCCTTGTTGGAAGGATTTCAGCAAAAACTGAATCACGCCTTCTTCCTTTATATGCTGACGCATTAATACGGTGGCTTCCGTGCGTGAAGTCAGACCCGCTTCCGTTACGGCACGCAGCGCGGCAAAAATGGTGTCGTGGCGGCGCACCTGATAATCCACCGGGGCGATATCAATGGCGACTAGCTTGTCCAAACGTTCGGGAATGAGCGCGCTGAGCGCCATGGCGACTTTTCCGCCCATTGAATGCCCAATAACGATGGCACGTTCGATGTTCAGTTCATCCAGTAATGCCAGCACATCCTGCGCCATCGCGGGGTAATTCATCTGCGGCGAACGCGGCGACAAACCATGATTGCGTAAATCGATTTGCAGGATGTCGTGAGTGTTTTGCAAATCCCGACCTAATACGCCAAGGTTATCCAGCGTGCCAAACAGGCCATGAATCAGGACGATAGGGAGTTTATCTGTGGGCTGGTGCGCATAAAGCCTACGATGATTCAATTTCATGGTGAAGTTCATTCAGGGAAACATGGGCTTAGGGTATCATGACTTTAGAATGAATGTTGTCACTGAAGGGGCAGCAAGGAATGAAAGACATTGGGGCATCGTCTGACTTTTGATATTGTCCCATTATGCCGCTGTTCGATAATGTTTGAACGCCTGTATAATCCTTTTGATTTGAGTCATCTACCCATCGATGTCGGGTTACAGAAGGGAAACGTCTCTGTAATTTGCACAATTATGGGTAAAAACAGCACTGGATAAAGATGAAAACTATTGAAGTCGACGAAGAGCTTTATCGTTATATTGCCAGCCATACACAGCATATCGGTGAGAGCGCATCGGATATTTTACGGCGCATGCTGAAATTTACTGCTGGGCAGCAGCCTGTGACTACGCCTGCGGTAGAGGCGGGTGCAACAACGGCGGCGTCTCAGCCTGCCGCTGCATCGAGCCCGCGCGATCGGGTACGAACCCTGCGTGAGCTGCTGTTGTCAGATGAATACGCTGAACAGAATAAGGCCATCAATCGCTTTATGTTGGTTCTGTCCACGCTGTATACCTTATCGCCGCAGGAGTTTGCTGCTGCGACAGAATCGCTTCATGGCCGCACGCGGGTCTATTTTGCGGGTGACCAACAAACCTTGCTTCAGCATGGCACACACACAAAGCCCAAACATATTCCGGGTACGCCATACTGGGTGATTACCAACACGAATACCGGTCGTAAACGCAGCATGATTGAGCACATCATGCTGATGATGCAGTTCCCAACGGAACTGACAGAGAAAGTGTGCGGAACCATCTAATTATTTATCTATAAACTATATCAACCACTTATCTAACTACAGCGTTAGGGAGAAGCGCCAATGGCTAATCACCCAAGGGCCGGACAGCCTGCCCGGCAGAGCGATTTGATTAATGTGGCACAGTTAACGTCACAATATTATGTGCTGCGCCCGGAAGTCGGCAACACAGCGCACGCGGTGAAATTCGGTACATCTGGCCATCGCGGTAGCGCGGGGCGTCATAGCTTTAATGAACCGCACATTCTGGCGATTGCACAGGCGATTGCAGAAGAGCGTAAAAAGCAAGGCATCAGCGGCCCGTGCTATGTCGGTAAAGATACTCACGCGCTCTCCGAGCCGGCGTTTATCTCCGTGCTTGAGGTGCTGGCTGCCAACGGCGTGGATGTGATCGTTCAGTTGGATAATGGTTTTACGCCAACGCCTGCGGTGTCTAACGCGATTCTAGTTCACAATCGTCAGGGTGGTGCGCTGGCGGACGGTATTGTGATCACGCCGTCCCACAACCCGCCGGAAGATGGCGGGATCAAATATAATCCGCCGAACGGTGGCCCAGCAGATACCAATCTTACCAGCGTGATTGAGAAGCGTGCTAACGCTCTGCTGGCGGATGAACTGCGTGACGTGAAGCGTATTACGCTGGATCAGGCGTGGAAAAGCGGACATGTCCACGCGCAGGATCTGGTTCAGCCGTATGTAGAAGGGCTGGCTAGCGTGGTGGATATGGCGGCGATTCAACGCGCGGGTCTGAAACTGGGTGTCGATCCACTGGGTGGTTCTGGCATTGCCTACTGGCAGCGTATCGCCGAGCACTACAAGCTGGATTTGACGCTGGTGAACGATGCCGTCGATCAGACATTCCGCTTTATGTCGCTGGATCACGACGGCGTGATTCGTATGGACTGCTCGTCAGAATTCGCCATGGCTGGGCTGCTGGCGCTGCGCGATAAATTCGATTTGGCGTTTGCCAACGATCCTGACTATGACCGCCACGGTATCGTCACGCCTTCTGGGTTGATGAACCCGAACCACTATCTGGCGGTAGCGATCAACTATCTGTTCCAGCATCGTCCACAGTGGGGACAGTCTGTTGCTGTCGGTAAAACGTTGGTATCCAGTGCGATGATCGACCGCGTGGTGGCAGATTTGGGCCGCAAGCTGGTAGAAGTTCCGGTTGGCTTCAAATGGTTCGTTGACGGCCTGTATGACGGCAGCTTTGGCTTCGGCGGTGAAGAGAGTGCGGGGGCGTCTTTCCTGCGCTTTGATGGCACGCCGTGGTCGACGGACAAAGACGGGATCATCCTGTGTCTGCTGGCGGCAGAAATTACGGCCGTGACGGGTAAGAACCCACAGCAGCACTATGATGAGCTGGCACAGCGCTTTGGCGCACCGAGCTACAACCGTATTCAGGCCTCTGCGACACATGCACAGAAAGCGGTGCTGTCTAAGCTGTCGCCTGAGCAAGTATCGGCCAGCACACTGGCAGGCGATCCGATTACTGCACGCCTGACTGCGGCACCAGGTAACGGGGCATCAATTGGCGGCCTGAAAGTGATGACGGAGAACGGCTGGTTTGCTGCGCGTCCTTCCGGCACCGAAGAAGCCTACAAAATCTACTGTGAAAGTTTCCTCGGGGTGGAACACCGCGAGCTAATCGAGAAAGAAGCGGTAGAAATTGTCAGTGCGGTACTCGCAACGGCGAAATAAGTGAAAAGGCGCTGCATGCAGCGCCTAAGACGATTAACAAACCGATTTGCATAACGAGAACGGTGGTAACGGAATAGAAGAGTAAAGCGTTTGCGCCATGGATGGCGCAAGCCGAGCGCACATGGAAGTGTTTACAGCGTCTTTACGATCTATCCGCTACCACCGCTCATCGGACTTTGTCAGCAACTTCCGCAGAACGCCTTTATCCCAATGCGACCAGCAACGCTCCCACGGAAATCAGCGCCACGCCAGCCCCTGCCATCAGCGAAATTTTTTCTCCCAGCAGAATGACGGCCAGCACGACCGCGAAGACCACGCTGAGCTTATCGATCGGCGCGACCTGTGCGACGTTACCGTTCTTCAACGCCACAAAGTAAAATAGCCACGACAGCGCACCGGCAACACCGCTGAGTACAATGAACAACAGTGCTTTCTTATTGGCAATAACCTCACCGACCAGCGCCAGCTTACCCTGTGCGACCACCACGCCCACCAGAAAAAGTGCCATGATGACGGCACGAATTGCGGTCGCCGTATTGGCGTCCAAATTTTGCAGACCGATCTTGCCAAATATCGCAACCATCGCGGCGCATACAGCAGACAGCAAGGCGTAAATTAACCAACTACTCATGACGGCGTATTCCTGAAGAAAAGACAGACACGTAGCGTGGGAACGGTTCTCCACGGACGTTGCCTGATACAGGAAGATGATTTTACGGCATAAAACGATAGCCGATAGCGGTTTCCGTCAAGAGATGGCGCGGTCTTGCCGGATCGCTTTCCAGCTTCTGGCGTAGATGCCCCATATAAATGCGCAGATAGTGGCTATGCTCGACAGCGTTTGGCCCCCACACCTGCGTCAGCAACTGACGTTGCGTCAGCACTTTGCCTGGGTTGGCGAGGAGTGTGGCTAACAGACGAAATTCGATGGGCGTGAGGTGCAGTTCCTGACCGTCGCGATTCACCTGCCGATTGAGTAAATCAACAGTAATATTTCCAAAGCTCACCCGTGGCGTTTCCTGCTGTGTATTGCTATGGCGACGCAGCGCGACGCGCAACCGTGCCAGTAGCTCGCCGATGCCGAACGGCTTGGTCAGATAATCATCGGCACCGGCATCCAGCGCGTCTATTTTATCCTGCTCATCGGTACGGGCAGACAGCACAATCACGGGTAGGCTGCTCCACTGACGTAAATCGCGGATGTAGTCGATACCGTCGCCGTCCGGCAGGCCCAAATCGAGAATAATCAGATCGGGTTTGCGCGTGGCCGCTTCCAGCAAACCGCGCTGCATCGTTTCTGCGTCAAACACGCGACAGCCTTCGCCTTCCAGCGCCTGACGAACAAAACGACGGATCTCTTTTTCATCTTCAACGATCAGAATAGTGGCCTGCAATGGATTCAGTGCTCCTCAATATCTTCCGGTTCGAGGTCTGGCGGTGTCGACAACGGAAGCGTGAAATGGAAAGCCGCGCCGCCACCTTTCGCATTCATTGCCCAGATCCGGCCGCCGTGAATTTCTACTATCGCTCGACAGATCGCCAGCCCCAGCCCCACACCGGGAATCGACGACTCTTTGTGCCCACGAGAAAATTTATCAAAAATCACGTTTTCTTGACCAGATTCGATCCCCGGGCCATTGTCCTGCACGATGATTTCCAATGCATTTTCCTGCGTACTAGGCTGTAAGGCTGTGTTCTCTGCAATAAGGCTGGTGGAAATAACGCTCGCTGAAATCGCGATCGTGGCCTGCTCTCCTGCGTACTTGAGCGCATTCTCTAGCAGATTAATGAACACGCGTTCCATCAGCCCCGCATCACAATAAACCAGAACCATCTCATCAGGTAGATTAACCTCGATGGTGTTTTTTGCCAGTGCGTTTTCCAACTGCTGTAAGGCGCTGCCGATCAGTTCCTCTGGCGTTTGCCACTCTTTGCGCAGGTTAAAGCCATCCGACTGAATACGCGCCATGTCGAGCAGATTATTCACCAGCCGCGTGGTGTTTAAAATATGCTGGCGAATCTGGTTGGCCTGCTGGGCATAGGGCGATCCTTCACTGGCCAGATTCAACGTCAGAATCTCGGCCTGACCAAAAAGGACGGTCAGCGGTGTTCGGAGATCGTGCGAAAGCGCGGCAAGCAACGAGTTACGCAACTGTTCGCGCTCGGCATCCAGTCGGGCATTTTCCGTACTTTGCACCAGATGCAAACGCTCCAGCGCATTGGCGATCAGCACGGTAAAGGTTTCCAGCAGCCGCTGCTGTTCGGGGATCATCAATTGGCGGGTGTTAGTGGGTTCGATTGCCAACACGCCGAAGATTTGCTGGGTGGTGGCGAGTGGCAGGATCTGATACGGCACGCCGGGCAGGGTGGTTGTTCCCGTTCCGGCAGGTGCGCGATGATCGAAACTCCAGCGGGCGATAGCATGATCGACAATCAACGGCTGACCGTCTCGTGCAGGCTGTGTGAGTTCAGGCGAGGTATGATGCAGGCTATCGGCGAGCAGAACCGCGATCCTGGCCTGAAATGTCGTACTGAGAAAATGCTGGCTGGCTTCGACAATATCGCCACTGGACAGACTGCGGTTCAGCGCCTTGGACATCTCGTAAAGATGGCGAACGCGCTGTTCGCGATAACGAGCAACTCTGGCCTGATAGCGCACGCCTGCGGTCAGATTACCGACCAGCAGGCCGACGCTGAGCATCACAGCAAAGGTAAGCAGATATTGCGCATCTGAGACGGCAAACGTACCGTGCGGCAGAATGAAGAAGAAATCGAAACTAGCGACGTTGATGACGGCGGCGAACACCGACGGCCAACGGCCAAAGAAGAGCGCAACGATCACCACGGCCAGCAGATAAATCATCACCAAATTAACCGATTCCAGCATGGCAAACGGCGACCATGAAGCAAGCAGGGTGATCAACGCGCACAGAAGCGTGGCGAGTCCGCAGCCAATTAGCTGCATACGCCATTTCTCGACCAACCCGCGTGCATCCGGCGTTTTCATCGGTGCCACTGATACGTCATCCTGCACGGCCACGACAACCAGATCGAGATCTGGCCCCAGTCGGCCGAGCCGTTCGGCAAAGCGCGTGCGCCACCACCAACCGAAGCGCTGCTCCACATGGCGACCAATGACGATCTTGCCGAGGTTGTGCTCACGTGCATAGCGCAGGACGGCAAGCTCTTCGTCGGGCTCGGACAGCGTCACCGTTTCTGCCCCTAAATCCTGCGCTAGCTTGAGGGCACGCAAAATGGCGCGCCGTTGCGGTTCAGGCAAGCGGTGCAGACGCGGGGTTTCAACGTAAACAGCGTGCCAGGCGCTGCCTAACCGCGCTGCCAGACGTGCCGCCGTTCGCACTAGCTTTTCATTACCGGTGCCGTGGCCGATGCATAACAGAATAGCATCGCGCGTATGCCAGACCTGCTCGCGTCCTTTTCCGGCACGCATGGCGCGCATTTGATCGTCAACCCGATCCGCCATACGTCGCAGCGCCAGCTCACGCAGGGCGATCAAATTACCTTTACGGAAAAAATTCTCGACGGCGCGCTCGGCCTGAAGCGGCAGATACACTTTGCCTTCATTCAGGCGCTGCCGCAGATCGTCCGGCGGCAAGTCCACCAGAATGACTTCGCTGGCCTGATCGAATATCGGGTCCGGTACGGTTTCTCGTACCCGAATTCCCGTGACGCCGCCGACTACATCGTTCAGGCTTTCCAGATGCTGAACGTTCACCGTGGTAAAGACGTCGATACCGGCATCGAGCAATTCCTGCACGTCCTGCCAGCGCTTGGGGTGGCGCGAACCACTCACGTTGCTGTGCGCCAGTTCGTCGATCAGAATCAGTGCCGGACAGCGTGCCAGCGCCGCATCCAGATCGAACTCGACAGTATGGCGACCATGGTGGCGCAAATGCTTGAGCGGCAACAGCGGTAAACCCTCCAGCAGCGCAGCGGTTTCGCTGCGGCCGTGGGTTTCGACCACGCCGACAAGGACATCCAATCCTTGAGCGCGTAGCCGCTGGGCTTCCTGCAACATGGCATAGGTTTTCCCGACGCCCGCACAGGCGCCAAAAAAGATCTTCAGCTTGCCGCGCGGTGACGCACCGACCTGAGCCAGCAGGCCATCGGGATCCGGGCGACGATCTTCACCGTCAATCATGTTCTATCCCTTATTAGCGCGGCCTGAACCGTGGTCAGGCCGCAGCAAAGACGACGAGGAGTCTGGCTCCCCGTATAGTCACTAATAATAACGCACTGCCGATTACGGCAGGGGTTTTTCCTTATCCAACGCCAGGTTCAACAGCAGGACATTAACCACTGGCTGCCCAATGAACGCAGGCTTACTGGTTTCGGTAAAGCGATCGATCAACTGCTGTACCCGCTGGAGCGACATTCCTCTGGCCTGCGCGATGTGCAGCGCCTGATAGCGTGCGGCTTCTGGGGATATTTGCGGATCCAGTCCGCTGCCGGATGCCGTTAACAGTTCAGCGGGCACCGGTTGCTGATTGCCAACCAACTGATGCCAATAAGCGGCACGTTCACCGATCAGTTTATCCAGCGCTGGATTGCTGGCGGCCAGATTGCTACCGCCGGACGCCAATGCGTTATAAGGCGCATCTGACGTTGCGGAAGGACGTCCCTGAAAATAGCCTGCATGACTGAATGACTGCCCGATCAGGGATGAACCGACGACGGTATTCTCACGATAAATCAGCGATCCGTTTGCCTGTGTCGGGAGCAGCCACTGTGCCAACACCGTTGTCAATAGCGGGTAGGCCAGACCGGTAACCAGCAACAATAATAAGAATAAAAACAAAGAGGAACGTAAATAGCGCATAGCGTATACCCGTCAGTCCTTAAGCCAGATTCAGCCCAGTCAGCAACATATCAATCAGCTTGATACCGAGGAACGGCACCAGCAGCCCGCCAAGACCATAAATCCACAGATTGCGGCTTAACTGCGCCGCGGCGCTCATGGGGCGATAGCGAATCCCTTTGAGCGCCAGTGGGATCAGAAACACAATAATCAGCGCATTGAAGATCACCGCCGACAACATGGCCGAGGTGGGGGAGTGCAACTGCATCACGTTGAGCACATTGAGCTGCGGATAGGTGGCAGCAAAAGCCGCTGGGATAATGGCGAAATACTTCGCTACGTCGTTGGCGATACTGAACGTCGTCAGCGAACCGCGTGTCATCAGCATCTGCTTACCGATGTGCACGACTTCGATCAGCTTGGTTGGATTGGAGTCCAAATCAACCATGTTGCCTGCTTCCTTTGCTGCCTGCGTGCCGGAGTTCATAGCAACCGCCACATCGGCCTGCGCCAGCGCGGGAGCATCGTTCGTGCCGTCGCCGGTCATTGCCACCAGTCGCCCCTCGGTCTGATATTGGCGAATCAGCGCTAGCTTGGTTTCCGGTGTGGCCTCCGCCAGAAAATCATCGACGCCAGCTTCTGCGGCAATCGCCGCTGCCGTGAGCGGGTTGTCGCCGGTGATCATTACGGTTTTGATCCCCATACTGCGCAACTCGGCAAAGCGTTCTTTGATACCGCTTTTCACGATATCTTTCAGCTCCACCACGCCAAGCACGCGCTTGCCTTCTGCAACGACCAGCGGCGTCCCTCCGCTGCGTGCGACGTTGGAGACCGCTTCTTCAACCTGATGCGGAAAATCACCGTTGTTCGCTTCAATGTAGCGGCGCAGGGCATCGACGGCACCTTTACGGATGGTGCGCTGACCAACATTGACGCCGCTCATACGTGTCTGGGCCGTAAAGGGGACAAAAGTCGCATCCAGCGAGCTGAGATCCTGATCTGTCAGATTAAAGCGCTGTTTCGCCAGCACCACGATGCTGCGGCCTTCAGGCGTTTCATCGGCTAAGGAGGCAAGACGCGCGGCGTCAGCCAGCGCCTGTTCGGTCACACCTGGTGCGGGCAGGAAAGCCGAAGCCTGACGGTTGCCCAGCGTAATGGTGCCGGTTTTATCCAGCAGCAAGACGTCAATATCGCCCGCCGCTTCGACGGCACGCCCGCTGGTGGCAATTACATTAGCGCCCAGCATCCGGCTCATTCCAGCCACGCCGATAGCCGATAGCAGGCCGCCGATGGTGGTGGGGATCAGGCAGACGAGCAGGGCGACCAGTACGGTTACGCCGACGACATCGCCGTTGTGATTCGCCTGTACGCCGAACCAGGAGTACGGGTAGAGCGTGGCCGTGACCAGCAAGAAAATCAGTGTCAGCTCAATCAGCAGAATGGTCAGCGCGATCTCGTTCGGCGTTTTCCGGCGCTGCGCCCCTTCTACCATGGCAATCATCCGATCGAGGAAGGTTTCGCCGGGATTGACGCTACACTGAATCACCAGCCAGTCGGACAGCACGCGCGTACCGCCGGTGACGGAGGCGAAATCGCCGCCGGACTCACGGATTACTGGTGCGGACTCCCCGGTGATGGCGCTTTCATCGACGGATGCGCCGCCTTCCAGCACCTCGCCGTCGCACGGAATGGTCTCGCCCGCGCTCACCAGCACAATATCGCCTTTACGCAGGCTATCAGCCGGAACGGATTCCGAACTGGCATCGTGATGCGGCGCAGAAAGTTTGTTAGCCCAACTGGTTTTTTTGACGCCTTTCAGCGCGTTTGCCTGCGCTTTGCTACGACCTTCCGCCAGCGCTTCGGCCATATTGGCGAACAGGACGGTAAACCACAGCCAGAGTGAGACCAGCCCAGTAAACATGGTGTTCCCTTCTGTTTTACCGGCCAGAATAGCCAGCCAGACGAGGGTGGTCAGCATACTGCCGAGATACACCACAAACATGACTGGGTTGCGCCACTGCACGCGCGGATCGAGTTTCTTCAGCACATCTTTCAGCGCCGAGCGGATTAACGCTCTGTCAAACAGCGTTTGCGGTTTACGTTTGCCAACGTGGCGGGAAGCCTCGTTCTGCTGGGCAGAGGTCGGTTCCTGTGTTTCCTGATGATTCATCGTGTGACGAGTCATAAAAAGTCTCCAGCCTTAGTGAGTCAGGCCGAACGGTAAATGTTCAGCGACTGGCCCTAACGCCAGTGCAGGGATAAACGTCAGTGCGCCAATCAGCAGAACAATGGCGATGAGCATGCCGATAAACAGTGGACTGCGAGTGGACAGTGAGCCTTTGCTTTCTGGCTGGCACTTTTTCACGACCAGCGAACCGGCGATAGCCAGTACGGGTACCATGACGGCAACGCGGCCCAGTAGCATGGTGACAGCGAGCAGAACGTTATAGAACGGCGTGTTGACGCTCAGGCCAGCAAACGCGCTGCCGTTGTTGTTCGCGGCGGAGGAGAAGGCATAGAGCACTTCGCTAAAACCGTGTGCGCCGGGGTTCAGAATGCCACTACGTCCTGCTTCCGTACTCAGTGCCAGCGCCGTGCCGAGCAGCACTAATGCAGGAGGAATCAGAATCGCCAGTGCCGTCATCTTCATTTCATAGACTTCGATCTTTTTGCCCAGGTATTCCGGCGAGCGACCAATCATCAGGCCGGCAATAAAGACGGTCAGAAGCACGAACAGCAGCATGCCGTACAGGCCAGATCCGACACCGCCGAACACCACTTCACCTATCTGCATCAACCACATGGGAACCATGCCGCCAAGTGCGGTGAAAGAGTCGTGCATCGCATTCACCGAACCCGTCGAAGTCGCGGTGGTGACCACCGCATACAGGCTGGACGTCAACACGCCAAAACGCGTCTCTTTACCTTCTAGGTTTGCGGCGCTGTCCGCGCCTAATGCCAGCAGATGCGGGTTACCGGTGACTTCCATTTTCATCACCACGGCTGCGGCGACGATAAAGATCAGCGCCATGGCCCACAGCAGTGCATGGCCCTGACGCTTGTCACTGACGGATTTACCAAAGGCGAAGCACATCGCAGTAGGAATCAACAAGATCGCCAGCATTTGCACGATGTTGCTCAGCGCGGTCGGGTTTTCAAACGGATGCGAGGCGTTGGCGCCAAAGAAACCGCCGCCGTTGGTGCCGAGCAGTTTAATGGCTTCCTGTGAAGCAACAGGCCCCATCGGCAGCGTTTGGGCTGCGCCATCCAGCGTGGTCACATGCTGATAAGGCAGCAGGTTCTGCAACACGCCCTGACTGACAAAAAACAGCGCCAGCAGCAGGGACAGCGGCAGCAGCACATACAGCGTGATACGAAACAGATCGAGCCACGCGTTGCCCAGCGTGTCGACACCGCGACGGGAGAAGGCGCGGATTAACGCGAAAGCGACGGCAATGCCGCTGGCGGCGGACAGGAAGTTTTGTACCGTCAGGCCAGCCATCTGGCTCAGGTAGCTCAGCGTGTTTTCACCGCTGTAAGCCTGCCAGTTGGTGTTAGTAACAAAACTGATTGCCGTGTTCAACGCCAAATGCCACGACAGCCCCGGCATATTTTCTGGGTTAAGCGGCAGCGCCCCCTGCGCCATTAACAGGATAAACAAGACGACAATGCCGATCAGGTTAAGCGTCAGAATCGCCGCCGCATATTGTTGCCAGCGCATCTCCGACGTATCGAAAGCGAGAAGGCGCGCGGTTCTCGCCTCAAACTGTTGCAGGAGCGCACCCGTTTCGCCCTCAATCAGACGGGTTAGTCCGCTGCCCAGTGGCTGAGCGACGATCAACACGGTGAGCAGCAGACCCAAGATCAGTAGAAAAGCGTCAGCGGCCATCAAAATTCCTCCGCCTTCAACAAGGCATAAATCAGATAGACCAGTAACAGCAGCACGAGCAGGCCGCCTAAGACGATGCTAAGCGTCACAACACACCTCCAGAACAGAATAGACAGCGTCAGGGTAGGAAAACGCAGGAAAAGAAGGTGCAAATTTCCCGTCTACGGGCGTAAAAAAAGTATAAAAATGGGCTGAAAAGTAGACTGTAGGAGAGAGTAATGGCGCTGCGGTGCCAACAGCATCGTCTGCGGCGAACTGGTGGTGTTAAGAGGAGGGGATAAATTGATCCAATCTAAAAACCATAAATTAACTAATGGTAGGTTTGTTTTTAACGTTGTTGTAACTTAATGACGTAGTGACGAAAAAAGTTGGCGATTATTTCATCCTTTACTGGTCAGATGAGTAGTAAACTTTCAGAAAAGGCGATAAAATTTTAACCAATATCACAGTTCTTATTTTATCGTTATGAAGAGCGTTGCTGAATCAGGGCGCTTACCCCAGAGGAGGATCGTTATGTCGCTTTATACTACTTATCCCTTGCACCGTATTCTCCTGCGTCGCGCCGCCGTGGTTGCCATCGGCGTGCTGGCGTTACCGGTGATGCTGTTTCGCCGTGATCGGGCGCGTTTTTACAGCTATTTACACCGTGTCTGGCTGAAAACCAGCGATAAACCAGTATGGATGGCGCAGTCCGAAGCGGCTGCTTGCGATTTTTATTAAGGCCTGCGTATAAGGTCTCTCGTGTTTATCTGCTGTATCCTTTAAACGGGAATGGCAGATAAACACGAAACATGAACCGACGAAGGATCGGTTTAAATATGTTTTGACGAGATTTACTCATTTTCCTTCCTGCCTGTTCTGCCGTTATTTCTCCCCAATCTCATGATTTATTACTTTATTTTTCGCTGTGACTGCATAGAGTCGTGGAGAAATCCGCTATGCTGATCAGAGGGTTTGCAGAATGCCAAATGCGTATGCCGCTTGAAATATGACGGGTATAAGGATAAATCATGACGCTCGAACTCATCCCTGTTGGTATCAGCGCCTGTCTGCTCGGTAATCCCGTGCGGTTTGATGGCGGGCACAAACGTCTGACGTTTGCTGTTGAACAACTGACGCCTTATTTTCGCTTTGAACCGGTCTGCCCGGAAATGGCGATTGGTTTACCCGTGCCGCGTCCGGCGCTCAGACTGGTGCGAGAAGGGGAAAGTCACATTACGCTGCGTGCCAGCAATGGCTCGCCGCTGGATGTCACCCAGCAGATGACGGGGTTTTCCTCTGACAAAGTCAGCCAGCTTCAGCACTTATGCGGTTATATTGTCTGCGCAAAATCGCCAAGCTGCGGTATGGAGCGCGTGAAGGTTTACGATGAAGGGCAAAAGAATGCGCGTAAAAGTGGTATCGGCCTGTTTACGCAGGAGCTGATGCGGCAAATGCCTTGGCTACCGGTTGAGGAAGATGGACGCTTGCACGATCCTGGCTTGCGGGAAAATTTCATTGAGCGCGTTTATGCGTTACACGAACTGAATCAGCTATGGCAAAACGGCCTGAGCCGCGGCGCGCTCATTGCCTTTCATAGCCGCTATAAATTACTGCTGCTGGCGCATTCCCAGCCGGAATACCGCGAGCTGGGGCCGTTTGTTGCGGGAATTGATAAATGGGAATCACTGGAAGATTACATTATTGAATACCGGAAACGGCTCATGAAGCTGCTATCGACGCCTGCAACGCGGCGCAATCACACTAATGTGCTGATGCACGTGCAGGGCTATTTCCGGCGTCAGCTTAATTCTCAGCAGCGGCAAGAACTGGCGCAGCTCATCGATCGCTATCGGCAAGGTTTGCAGCCGCTATTGGCACCTATCACGCTGCTGAAACATTACATGGCGGAATACCCTGATGCGTACCTGGCTCAGCAGCGTTACTTTGAGCCGTACCCAGAGGCATTGCGCCTGCGTTACGGACACTAGTTTGACTGCCCGAGGAGTTTCATGACCACGCATGTCGTTACCCATCATGCCGTTACCCATGTCGTCTGGCTGCGCAACGACCTGCGCATTACCGATAATCTGGCGCTGTACGCGGCCTGTCAGGATCCGAATGCCAGTGTGTTGGCGGTTTTTATCGCGACGCCTGTGCAGTGGGAAAAGCACGATATGGCACCGCGTCAGGCGGCCTTTCTGCTGGAAAATCTGACGTCGGTGCAGCATGCGCTGGCCGAGAAAGGGATCCCGCTGCATTACCATGAATGTGCCGACTTTGCGGCATCGGTTGACTGGCTGGTGCAATTTTGTTCGCAGCAGCAGGCCACCGACCTTTTCTACAATCATCAGTATGAAATTAACGAACGGTTGCGTGATAAGCAGGTAAAAGATCGGCTAGCAGATAGTGTGGTTTGTCACGGCTATCATGACAGCCTGTTGCTGCCACCGGGCAGCGTGCTGACGGGCAACGGCGAGATGTATAAAGTATTTACGCCATTTCGTCAGGCCTTTATCAAGCGGCTGTTGGAGGCGGAGACGACCTGTGTACCGGCACCGGACGCGCGCGGTGAACCGCTCAATAATACGACGGCACTGGCGCCGTTCAGCTATCCGCAGTGCGACGTGGATAGCGACGATTTCCCCTGCGGCGAACGCGCGGCGTTGCAGCAACTGCGCCGTTTTTGCCGCGAGCAGGTGCAGGATTATGACCAGCGGCGGGATTTCCCTGCGCTGCCTGGCACCAGCAAACTTTCTCCGTATCTGGCACTGGGGATACTCTCGCCGCGCCAATGTGTTAATCGTCTGCGCGCCGAGTGCCCAGATATGCTGGAACGACGTGAAGGCGGGGCGTTTACCTGGTTTAACGAACTGGTCTGGCGTGAATTTTACCGTCACCTGATCGTGTTCTGGCCGCAACTGTGTAAACACCGTCCGTTTACCGCATGGACGCAGTGGGTAAAATGGCGAGAATCGCCGGAGGATTTCGCCGCCTGGCAGCAGGGGAAAACCGGTTATCCGATTGTGGATGCGGCGATGCGCCAACTGAACGCAACGGGGTGGATGCACAATCGCTTGCGTATGATTTGCGCCAGTTTTCTCGTCAAAGATTTGCTGATCGATTGGCGTGAAGGCGAACGCTACTTTATGTCGCAGTTGCTGGATGGCGATCTGGCGGCCAATAACGGCGGCTGGCAGTGGGCGGCATCGACTGGCACCGATGCGGCACCTTATTTTCGTATTTTTAACCCGACAACACAGGGCGAGCGCTTTGATCCTGAAGGTCGGTTTATTCGTCACTGGCTGCCTGAGCTGGCCGCTGTGCCGGATAAAGATATTCATCAGCCCCATCGCTGGGCTGACAAACAACATCATCAACTGAACTATCCGCTGCCCATTGTCGATCATAAAACCGCGCGTCAGAGCACGCTGGCGGCGTTTGAAGCGGCAAAAAACATCGGTATGGCGGATAACGATCGAGAAGAGAAAAGTCAGTATGCGTAATGTGGAACTGGAAAGCATTATTAACGAGAAACTGAACACGGCGACGTTTCAGGACTATGCGCCGAACGGTTTGCAGGTTGAAGGGCGTGCAGAAGTAAAACGGATTGTGACAGGCGTAACGGCTTCACAGGCGCTGCTGGATGCGGCGGTAGAAAAGCAAGCTGATGCTATTTTGGTGCACCACGGCTACTTCTGGAAAAACGAACCGCAGATTGTCTGTGGTATGAAGCGCAACCGTCTGAAAACGCTGTTGCTCAATGATATCAATCTGTACGGCTATCACCTGCCGCTGGATGCACACCCTGAACTGGGGAATAACGCCCAACTGGCGGCACTGCTGGAGATTCAGGTGCAGGGAGCGATTGAGCCGCTGGTACCGTATGGCGCGCTAGCGCAACCCATGACGGCGGATGCCTTTTGCCGTCGTGTAGAAAAACGTCTGGGGCGTACCGTGCTGCATTGTGGGGATAATGCACCGCAACAGATACAGCGCGTGGCTTGGTGTACCGGCGGTGGGCAGGGTTTTATTGAACAGGCGGCCCGATTTGGTGTTGATGCTTTTATTACCGGAGAAGTGTCTGAGCAAACCATCCACATCGCGCGCGAGATGGGGTTACACTTTTTCGCTGCTGGGCACCATGCGACCGAGCGCGGCGGCATTCGGGCGTTGGGCGAATGGCTGGCGGTACAACACGGTTTTGATGTGACATTTATTGATATTCCTAACCCTGCATGATGGGTTGAAAGTCTCTGTATCGCACAGGAATGATGCCGTATTTGTTATGTTGGCATCGTTGTTGCTTAGCTGTTGGGAAAGAAATTTATCGGTAAGACGCGCTAATCATTTGGCCATGTTCGCCATCACGGATAAAACGCGATTCAGGAGGAAAGATTGCAACGAGCACGATGTTATCTTCTGGGCGAGAGAGCGGTCGTTCTGGAACTGGAACCACCCATGTCGCTGGAGAGCCAGCAGCGGATATGGGGGCTTGCCGAGCGCCTGAACCACCATGAAGACGTGCTGGAAGCGATTCCGGGCATGAACAACCTGACCGTGTTACTGGCGAATCCGCAGCAGGTGGCGCTGAATGCGATTGAACGCTTGCAGCGCTGGTGGGAAGAGAGTGAGTCTCTGGCTTTTGAGCCACGTGATATCGACATTCCTGTTATCTATGGCGGAGACGCTGGGCCGGATCTGGCTGAAGTGGCCGCTCACAGTGGTCTCAGCGAGCGTCAGTCTGTGGAAGCGCATGCGTCTGCGCAGTATGTCGTCTACTTTTTGGGCTTTCAGCCCGGTTTTGCCTACCTCGGTGGGTTAAATGAGAAATTGCATATGCCGCGTCGCGCCGAACCACGCCTGCGCGTGCCAGCCGGGTCGGTTGGGATTGGGGGGGCGCAGACAGGGATTTATCCGCTGGCGACACCGGGCGGCTGGCAACTGATTGGTTGCACTTCGCTGAAATTGTTTAATCCACAAACGATGCCGCCCACGCTGCTGCGCCCTGGCGATAACGTTCGGTTTCTGCCACAGAAGGAGGGCGTATGCTGAAAGTTATCCATGCCGGATTGCATACGTCGGTGCAGGACGGTGGCCGTGTCGGCTTTCGCCGTTTGGGCATCAGCCAGTCAGGCGCACTCGATCTGCCCGCTCTGACGATGGCTAACCTGCTGGTGGGCAACGCAGAGAATGCGGCCGCGCTGGAAATTACGCTGGGCAAGTTTACCGCAACATTCACTACCGCCTGCTGGATGGCGCTGACCGGTGCAGACTGTCATGCTGATCTGGATGGTAAACCGCTCTGGACAGGCTGGCGTTTCGCCGTGAAGCCGGGGCAAACGTTAAAAATGCGTATGCCGCGTAACGGAATGCGCAGCTATCTGGCCTTGTCCGGCGGGGTGGATGTGCCGGAAGCGCTCGGGTCGCGTAGTACCGATTTGAAAGCGGGTTTTGGGGGCTTTGCCGGGCGTTTGCTGAGGGATGGCGATGAACTTCCGCTGGGTACGCCGACTCGTGAACTGACACGGGAAGTCGGCATTAAACAGCTGTTGTTCAGCAACCGCGTGCGGGCATTGCCGGGGCCGGAGTATCAGGAGTTCAGTGAAGAAATGCGGGAGCTGTTCTGGCGCACCTCCTGGCAGTTGAGTCCGCAAAGTAACCGTATGGGCTACCGTTTGCTGGGCGCTGAGCTACAGCGCTCCGCCTTGTCAGGCAACAAACCGCGCGAACTGCCGTCACATGGGCTGCTGCCGGGCGTCGTGCAGGTTCCGCATAATGGTCACCCTATCGTACTGCTGGCGGATGCGCAGACAACCGGCGGTTATCCACGTATTGCGACGGTGATCGAGGCGGATTTATTCCATCTGGCGCAAATCCGACTCGGTGAACCGATACATTTTATTCACTGCACGCAGGCTCAGGCGCAAAAAGCGGGCGAAGAACAGCGACGTTACCTCGAACAACTGGCGTGGAGGCTGCATGATTATTGATCTGAATGCCGATCTGGGCGAGGGAGGAGAGAACGACGAAGCGCTGCTGAAGTTGGTGACCTCTGCCAATATTGCTTGCGGGTTCCATGCTGGCGACGCACAAACTATGCGTCAGTCAGTGCGTTGGGGAATCGGCTATGGGGTTGCGCTTGGTGCTCACCCGAGCTTTCCCGATCGTGAAAATTTTGGCCGTAAGGCAATGAATGTGCCTGCGGAAATTGTCTTTGCACAGATGGTGTATCAGCTCGGTGCGCTCAGCGCGATTGTCGCTGCCGAAGGGGGCACGCTGTCGCACGTAAAGCCCCACGGTATGCTTTACAATCAAGCTGCATGTGAACCCGCGCTGGCCGATGCGATAGCCAAGGCGGTGAAGGTCGTCAATCCCGCGTTGCGTCTGGTCGGGCTGGCGGGCAGTGAGCTAATCCGAGCCGGGCAACGGTTGGGGCTGGAAACGCGTCAGGAAGTGTTTGCCGATCGCTGTTATCTGCCTGACGGATCGCTGGTGCCGCGCACTCAGGCGGGGGCATTGATTAACAGCGATGAACTGGCGCTGGCGCAAACGCTGGAGATGATTCAACGTCAGCGGGTCAGAGCGATTGACGGTTCCTGGGTGAACGTGCAGGCGGATACCGTGTGTATTCACGGCGATGGACAACACGCGCTGTTGTTTGCCCGCAAGCTGCGTAACTGTTTTAGCCAGCATCAGATCGCTGTTGCTGCGGCATAATTATTACTTTTTATATGACGGGGAAACCGATGAAAACCGTTTTGATCACGGCGTTTGAGCCTTTTGAGGACGAAGCGATTAATCCCTCTTGGGAAGCGGTAAACGTTCTTCATCAGCGGGAAGTTGGCGGTGCACGCGTAGTGGCCTGTCGTTTATCTTGCGTTTTCGACCTGTCGCTGGAACAGCTTTACCGCGCGATAGCTGAATGGCAGCCGGAAGTAGTGATTGCGGTGGGGCAGGCGGGCGGGCGTGCTGATATTTCTGTCGAACGTGTGGCGATTAATATTAATGATGCCCGAATCGCGGATAACCGAGGCAACCAGCCGATTGATACGCCCGTTGTTGAAAAGGGGCCAGCGGCGTATTTCTCGACATTGCCGGTGAAAGCGCTGGTGCAGGCGTTACGTGTGGCGGGGATTCCTGCCTCGGTATCGCAAACCGCAGGGACGTTTGTCTGCAACCATGTGATGTACGGGCTTTTACATCATCTGCACCAACAGGGGGATGTGGTGCGTGGCGGGTTCGTTCACATTCCCTATTCGCCGGAACAGGCTGCGCGACATCCCGGTGAGCCGAGCATGCCCACGCCGCTAGTCACGGCGGCGCTGGAGGTGATGATCAAGCAGTCGCTGGTGCAGCAGGTGGATGTCGCGGTGACTGGCGGTGCTCTGCACTAGTGTGGTTAATCGCGCAATACGTATGATTTTCAGGGAGTAAGCTATGCCGGAAGGACCGGAAATTCGTCGGACGGCTGATAAGCTGGTTGAGGCCGGAGGCACTCACCGCGCATCCTTTCCTGCAACGTATTGGCCCTGATGTCTTGGGATCTCTCACTGACGTCGGAATAGGTCTATGAGCGCTTGCTACTCCCCCGTTTTCGTCGTCGCCAGTTTAGTAGGCTGTTGTTGGATCAGGCATTTCTTGCGAGGCTGGGGAATTACCTGCGCGTCGAGGTTCTCTGGCAGGCACAGCTGGCGCCGCAACATATTGGTGGCCAGGTTGCCTGAGGTAATAATGTGAGTGATTTATGCGCAAGATGAATACGTTAATTCCAGAAATGATTGTCTCTGACTTAAAAAAGAGTCTGGCGTTTTATTGCCATATTTTGGGATTTCAGATTGAGTACGACAGGCCTGAAGATAAGTTCGCGTTCCTTTCTTATCATGGGAGCCAATTGATGCTGGAACAGGATTATTTAACCGAATCGCCCTGGCGTGTGGAGCCTTTAGAACCGCCGTTTGGCCGTGGTATAAATTTATCGATTGAGTGCCCAGATGCTCAGGCGCTGGCTGCGGCGATTGAACGTGCGGGCTATACGCTACGTAGGCCGGTGGAAACGTGCTGGTACCGCGATCATGAGGTGTACCACGGGGAAAGTAATTTTCTGGTACAGGATCCAGATGGCTATTTATTGCGATTCACGCAAAGTTTAGGTTGTAAGTCATCCTTTTAGTGCTGTTGTAAAAAAGGCCGGAAAGTCCGGCCTTTTTATCTAGATACTAAATAAATTAATCTTGTTTCAGATTGGATTTGAAATCACGTTTGTCGTAACCGGTGTACAACTGGCGTGGACGGGCAATTTTGATGCCGTCATCGTGCATTTCGTTCCAGTGTGCAATCCAGCCCACGGTACGCGCCATCGCGAAGATAACGGTGAACATGGAAGACGGAATACCCATCGCTTTCAGGATGATACCGGAGTAGAAGTCAACGTTCGGGTACAGCTTCTTCTCAATGAAGTACGGGTCGTTCAGCGCGATATTTTCCAGTTCCATCGCCACTTCTAGCAGGTCGTCTTTTCTGCCCAGCTCTTTCAGCACTTCATGGCAGGTTTCACGCATGACGGTGGCGCGCGGATCGTGGTTTTTGTACACACGGTGACCGAAGCCCATCAGGCGGAAGGAGTCGTTCTTGTCTTTAGCACGCTCGATAAACGCAGGGATGTGCTCTACGCTGCTGATTTCTTCCAGCATACGCAGACAGGCTTCGTTCGCGCCGCCGTGCGCCGGTCCCCACAGCGAGGCGATCCCCGCGGCGATACAGGCAAACGGGTTCGCACCAGACGAGCCAGCAGTACGCACGGTAGACGTCGAGGCGTTTTGTTCGTGATCGGCATGCAGGATCAGAATACGATCCATCGCGCGTTCCAGCACCGGATTCACAACATATTCTTCGCAAGGTGTAGAGAACATCATGTGCAGGAAGTTACCCGCATAGGACAGGTTGTTTTTCGGATAAACAAACGGCTGACCCAGTGAATATTTGTAGCACATTGCTGCAACGGTTGGCATTTTAGACAACAGACGATAAGCCGCGATCTCGCGGTGGCGTTCGTTACTGATATCCAACGAGTCGTGGTAGAACGCCGCCAGTGCACCAGTCACACCGCACAATACGGCCATTGGGTGTGAATCACGGCGGAAACCGTGGAACAGACGGGTAATCTGCTCATGGATCATGGTGTGACGCGTCACGGTTGTCTTGAAGGTTTCATACTGTTCTACCGTCGGGACTTCACCGAACAGCAGGATATAACACACTTCAAGATAATTAGATTTTTCAGCCAGTTGAGCAATCGGGAAGCCACGGTGCAGCAGAATGCCTTCGTCACCGTCGATATAGGTAATCTTTGATTCGCAAGATGCGGTAGAGGTAAAACCGGGGTCAAATGTGAAGTAACCTTTAGAACCGAGGGGACGAATATCAATCTCATCATGTCCTAGAGTACCGGATAGGACATTTAGCTCAATTGGTTCTTTACCTTCTAGAGTAAGTGTTGCTTTTTTATCAGCCATTTACAGTCTCCTTAGCGCTTTAATTTTAAAAATTTTCACTGAAGAAATACCGTCATGCCTGTGCACCGGCAAAGAAAATGGCCGATGAAACTCTGTCGTGACACCGTCGTCAAATAGGATACAGAGTAAGGCGGATTGCCGCATTCAGGATGAAAAATTCGTTCTCCAGGTAATTAACAATATTCAGATAATGAGTTGCGCTCTGAATAGATTCTAGCCATTACCTATGACTTTTACGTGGACTCTTTCCCCACTGTTACACAAGTTACGCCAGTGTGGAAGTGTCGCCGTGTGCTTTAACACATCACAAGGAACTCAATCCCCTAGTTGTAATTGAAATGTTGAACTTTTGTCAAATCAGATAATTAATTTTATATAAATTGTGAAATTCGTGATCTAAATCACTGTTCAAGGCAAATGTCGCCAAACAGTTTGTATGGGAATTGTAATGGGAATGTGAAGCACCTATACTGCCGCCAGGTCTCCGGAATCACCCTGCAGTAGGAGCACCCAGTATGAAAGGATCATGCGCTGTTTAGACACCGGAATGTCGATGTTTGAGCGCGTATCGTAAACCCACTCTTCAGGGCTGTAACTTTCATACTGTCTGACCTCACATCAGGCCCGGAGGAAGAAACAATAATAAAAGCTGTGTGGGCAAATCCGTGAAAAAACAAAGACCTGTCAATCTGGAATTGCAGACGATCCAGTTTCCCGTTACTGCGATAGCATCTATTCTTCACCGCGTCTCCGGCGTTATCACCTTTGTCGCTGTCGGTATTTTACTGTGGCTGTTAGGCACTTCTCTTTCTTCAGAAGAAGGGTTCCTACGCGCTGCGGAAATTATGGATAGCTTCATCGTCAAGTTTATCGTTTGGGGCATCCTCGTTGCGCTGGCTTATCACATTGTTGGTGGTTTACGTCATCTCTTGATGGATTTTGGTTATATAGAAGAAGACCTTGCCGCAGGTAAGCGTTCTGCAAATATCTCCTTTATTATTACTGTCGTGCTTTCAATTCTGGCTGGAGTCCTCGTATGGTAAGCAATGCTTCTGCGTTAGGACGCAATGGCGTACACGATTGGTTACTGATTCGCGCTTCCGCCATTGTCATTGTTCTGTATGTAATTTATATCATTGGTTTTATTGCTACGGCTGGCGATATCACGTATGAAATCTGGCGTGGTTTCTTCGCGATGGCTCTCACCAAAGTATTCACACTGCTAACGTTATTTTCCATTCTGGTTCATGCTTGGATAGGGATGTGGCAAGTGCTGACCGACTACATCAAACCGCTGGCCTTACGCCTGATTCTACAGTTGGCGATTGTCGTCGCGCTATTGGTGTACGTCATTTATGGAACTATTGTGGTGTGGGGTGCGTGATGAATTTGCCAGTCAGAGAATTTGATGCAGTGGTTGTTGGTGCGGGTGGCGCAGGTATGCGTGCCGCGCTGCAAATCTCCCAAATGGGCCTGTCCTGTGCCCTGTTATCGAAAGTGTTTCCAACCCGTTCCCATACTGTTTCTGCGCAGGGCGGTATTACCGTTGCGCTGGGTAACACCCATGAAGATAACTGGGAATGGCACATGTATGACACCGTAAAAGGGTCAGATTACATTGGCGACCAGGACGCGATTGAATATATGTGTAAAACCGGCCCAGAAGCGATTCTGGAACTGGAACATATGGGTTTACCGTTCTCCCGCTTGGACGATGGCCGCATTTATCAGCGTCCGTTCGGTGGTCAGTCTAAAAATTTTGGCGGCGAGCAGGCCGCGCGTACCGCAGCGGCGGCTGACCGTACCGGTCACGCACTGCTGCATACGCTGTATCAGCAGAACCTGAAAAACCATACGACCATTTTCTCCGAGTGGTACGCCCTCGATCTGGTGAAGAATCAGGATGGCGCGGTGGTCGGCTGTACGGCGATCTGTATTGAAACCGGTGAAGTGGTCTATTTCAAAGCCAAAGCGACCGTACTGGCGACGGGTGGTGCGGGCCGTATCTATCAGTCTACAACCAACGCACACATTAATACGGGTGATGGTGTTGGCATGGCATTACGTGCCGGTGTTCCATTGCAGGACATGGAAATGTGGCAGTTCCACCCGACGGGTATTGCTGGTGCGGGTGTGCTGGTAACGGAAGGCTGTCGTGGTGAAGGTGGCTATCTGCTGAACAAGCACGGTGAACGTTTCATGGAACGCTACGCGCCGAACGCGAAAGATCTGGCGGGCCGTGACGTGGTTGCACGTTCCATCATGATCGAGATTCGTGAAGGCCGCGGCTGCGATGGCCCGTGGGGACCACACGCGAAGCTGAAGTTGGACCACCTAGGTAAAGACGTTTTGGAATCCCGTCTGCCGGGTATTTTGGAGCTGTCCCGCACGTTTGCCCACGTTGACCCGGTAAAAGAGCCGATTCCCGTTATTCCAACCTGCCACTACATGATGGGCGGTATTCCGACCAAAGTAAGCGGTCAGGCGTTAACGGTGAATGAGAAAGGTGAAGACGTGGTGATTCCAGGGCTGTTCGCCGTGGGTGAGATTGCCTGCGTCTCGGTTCATGGCGCTAACCGTCTGGGCGGTAACTCACTGCTCGATTTGGTGGTATTCGGTCGTTCGGCGGGTATTCACCTGCAAGAGTCTCTGGAAGAGCAGGGCACGAGCCGTGATGCCAGCGATTCCGATATTGAGGCATCGCTCGATCGTCTGAACCGTTGGAATAATACCCGTTCAGGGGAAGATCCGGTTGAAATCCGTAAAGCGCTGCAATCCTGTATGCAGAACAACTTCTCGGTCTTCCGCGAAGGTGACGCGATGGCGAAAGGATTGGAAGAGCTGAAAGTGATCCGTGAACGCCTGAAAAATGCGCGTCTGGACGATACCTCAAGCGAGTTCAATACTCAGCGTATCGAGTGCCTGGAGCTGGATAACCTGATGGAAACCGCCTATGCGACAGCGGTATCTGCCAACTTCCGTACCGAAAGCCGTGGTGCACACAGCCGCTTCGATTACCCAGAACGTGACGATGAGAATTGGCTGTGCCATTCGTTGTATCTGCCGCAAACCGACAGCATGACGCGCCGTGAGGTGAACATGCAGCCTAAACTGCGTCCGGCGTTCCCGCCGAAAGTACGTACTTATTAATTGCGGAGATCAAACGATGAAACTCGAATTTTCTATTTATCGTTACAACCCGGATGTTGATGATGCTCCGCGGATGCAGGATTACCAGTTGGAAGCGGAAGAAGGCCGCGACATGATGCTGCTGGATGCGCTGATGCTGCTGAAAGAGCAGGACCCGACGTTATCATTCCGTCGTTCCTGCCGTGAAGGCGTCTGCGGTTCTGATGGCGTTAACATGAATGGCAAAAATGGACTGGCCTGTATTACGCCGGTTTCTGCGTTACGTCGCGGAAACAGCAAAATTGTTATCCGTCCTTTACCTGGATTACCGGTTGTACGTGATTTGGTAGTGGACATGGGACAGTTCTATGCTCAATATGAGAAAATAAAGCCTTACCTGTTGAATAATGGGAAAAATCCGCCGGCGCGTGAACATCTGCAATCCCCCGATCAACGTGCCAAGCTGGATGGGTTGTATGAATGCATCATGTGCGCCTGTTGTTCAACGTCTTGTCCGTCGTTCTGGTGGAACCCGGACAAGTTTGTTGGGCCTGCGGGGCTGCTGGCGGCTTACCGTTTCCTGATCGACAGCCGCGATACGGAAACCAAGCCACGACTGGACGAGCTGGACGATGCGTTCAGCGTCTTCCGCTGCCACGGCATCATGAACTGCGTCAACGTGTGTCCGAAAGGGCTGAACCCGACTAAGGCTATCGGTCATATTAAATCGATGTTGTTGCACCGCAGCGCGTAACGGATAGTGAGTACGTAACGCGTTATTGCATAAAGATAAGTAGTAAAACATGTATCTCCCTCTGGAGTTGCTATTCTTCAGAGGGAGCGCAGGAAACCTTTAAAAACCGGCTTACGCGCCAGAACCGGTTTTTAAAGGTTCCTTAGGGGGGATGGATACCCTAAGCGCGTACCGATGTACGACAAGTGAACCGTTTGTACGGTAAACGATATACGGGCACTAATTACATGTTAACCACGGCGAAAACTGAAGCTTATTAGCTTAAGGGATCATAATGCAGAACGGCGCAATGAAGGCCTGGCTGGATTCCTCCTATTTGGCGGGTGCGAATCAGTCCTACATAGAGCAACTCTATGAAGATTTTTTAACCGATCCTGACTCGATCGAACATAGCTGGCGCTCGATCTTCCAGCAATTGCCTACGAGTGGGGTCAAACCGGATCAACTCCATTCCAAAACGCGTGATTATTTCCGCCGTCTGGCGAAAGACGCTTCGCGCTTTACTTCATCTGTCACCGATCCCGATATTGATGCTAAGCAGGTCAAGGTATTGCAGCTGATCAATGCGTTCCGCTTTCGTGGACATCAGCGCGCTAACCTGGACCCGATTTTCCTGCGCCCTCAAGAGCCAGTTGCAGAACTGGATCTGGATTACCACAATCTGACGCAGGATGACCTACAGGAATCCTTCAACGTAGGTTCTTTTGCCATCGGCAAAGACACCATGAAGCTGGAAGATCTGTATGAAGCACTGAAGCGCACGTATTGCGGCTCTATCGGTGCGGAATATATGCATATTACCAGCACGGAAGAGAAACGTTGGATTCAGCAGCGTATTGAATCGGTAATGGGGCAGCCGTCATTTACGCTAGAAGAAAAGCGCCGTTTCCTGAAAGAGTTAACCGCGGCTGAAGGGCTGGAGCGTTATCTGGGTGCTAAATATCCCGGTGCCAAGCGTTTCTCTCTGGAAGGCGGTGATGCGCTGGTTCCGATGCTGAAAGAACTGATTCGCCATGCTGGCGCGAATGGTACGCGCGAAGTGGTATTGGGGATGGCACACCGTGGCCGCCTCAACGTGTTGATCAACGTCTTGGGTAAGAAATCTCAGGATTTGTTCGATGAGTTCGCCGGCAAGCATAAAGAGCACTTGGGTACGGGTGACGTAAAATATCATCAGGGTTTCTCTTCTGAATTCGATACCGCTGGCGGCCTAGTGCATTTGGCGCTGGCGTTCAACCCTTCGCATCTTGAAATCGTTAGCCCAGTTGTGACGGGATCGGTTCGTGCACGTCTTGACCGCCTTAGCAGCCAGAGTGGTCCACGTGTTCTGCCAATCACTATCCACGGCGATGCGGCAGTGAGTGGTCAGGGTGTGGTTCAGGAGCTGTTGAATATGTCGACGGTGCGTGGCTACGAAGTCGGTGGCACGCTGCGTATTGTTATCAACAACCGTATCGGTTTCACCACGTCTAATCCGCTGGATATCCGTTCCACCGAATACTGTACCGATATCGGTAAAATGGTGCAGGCGCCGATTTTCCACGTTAACGCAGACGATCCAGAAGCGGTGGCGTTTGTTACACGCCTGGCGCTGGACTTCCGCAATGCCTTTAAGCGCGATGTATTTATCGATCTGATTTGTTACCGCCGCCATGGTCATAACGAAGCGGATGAGCCAAGTGCAACGCAGCCGATGATGTACCAGAAGATCAAAAAACATCCTACGCCACGCAAGGTCTATGCTGACCGTCTGGAGCAGGAAAAATCTATCACGCTGGAAGATGCCACCGAAATGGTCAATCTGTACCGCGACGCACTGGATGCGGGTGAGTGCGTGGTAGAAGAATGGCGTGAAATGGATATGCAGTCCTTTACCTGGACGCCGTATCTGAACCATGAGTGGGATGAGCCTTATCCGCACGCAACAGAAATGAAACGTTTGCAGGAACTGGCGAAGCGTATCAGTGAAGTGCCGGAAGGGATCGACGTTCATCCCCGCGTTGCCAAAGTCTACGCTGACCGTGCTGAAATGGCCGCTGGCAACAAGCCGTTTGACTGGGGCGGAGCGGAAACGCTGGCCTACGCGACGCTGGTCGATGAGGGCATCCCGATTCGCTTGTCCGGTGAAGATAGCGGCCGCGGCACGTTCTTCCATCGCCATGCTGTTGTCCATAACCAGAAAAACGGTTCCAGCTATACGCCGCTGAACCATGTGCATAATGGGCAGGGCGCGTTTAACGTCTGGGACTCCGTCTTGTCTGAAGAGGCGATTCTGGCGTTTGAATACGGTTATGCGACCGCAGAACCGCGCACGCTGACCATCTGGGAAGCGCAGTTTGGTGACTTTGCCAATGGTGCGCAGGTGGTTATCGACCAGTTCATCAGCTCCGGCGAGCAGAAGTGGGGCCGGATGTGTGGTCTGGTTATGCTGCTGCCGCACGGTTATGAAGGACAGGGGCCAGAGCACTCGTCTGCGAGACTGGAACGTTATCTGCAATTGTGTGCTGAGCAAAATATGCAGGTTTGTATTCCGTCAACGCCAGCACAGGTGTATCACATGCTTCGCCGTCAGGCGCTGCGTGGAATGCGTCGTCCGTTGGTGGTTATGTCACCGAAATCCCTGCTGCGTCATCCGCTGGCAATCTCTTCACTGGAAGAACTGGCGAACGGTTCCTTCCAGCCAGCGATTGGGGAAATAGAAGAATTAGATCCGGCAGCCGTGAAGCGTGTCGTGCTTTGTTCCGGTAAGGTCTACTATGATTTGCTGGAGCAGCGCCGCAAGAACGAGCAAAAAGATGTCGCGATCGTCCGTATCGAACAGCTTTATCCGTTCCCGCATCAGGCAGTACAAGCGGCACTGGAATCTTTTGCCCATGTTCACGATTTCGTGTGGTGTCAGGAAGAGCCACTGAATCAGGGAGCCTGGTATTGCAGTCAGCACCATTTCCGTGAAGTGATTCCGTTTGGGGCTTCTTTACGTTACGCAGGACGCCCGGCGTCTGCATCACCCGCCGTTGGCTATATGTCCGTACACCAGAAACAACAGCAAGATCTGGTCGATGACGCGCTGAACGTTGATTAAATAAAAGGATAGATAATGAGTAGCGTAGATATTCTTGTACCCGACCTGCCTGAATCCGTCGCTGACGCCACTGTTGCGACCTGGCATAAAAAACCAGGCGATAGCGTTCAGCGCGATGAAGTACTGGTTGAAATTGAAACTGACAAAGTTGTACTGGAAGTGCCTGCCTCTGAGGCTGGCATTCTGGATGCTGTGCTGGAAGAGGAAGGCGCTACGGTAACGTCTCGCCAACTGCTGGGTCGTATCCGTCGTGGCGACAGCTCCGGTAAAGAAACCAGCGAGAAATCACAGAGTAAAGAATCAACACCGGCACAGCGCCATACGGCTGGGCTGGAAGAAGAGAATAGCGACGCGCTGAGCCCAGCGATCCGCCGTCTGATTGCCGAGCACGATCTCGATGCCTCTGCTATCAAAGGCAGCGGCGTAGGGGGTCGAATTACTCGTGAAGACGTCGATAAGCATCTGGCTGCTCAGAAGAAAGAACCTGGCAAAGCGGCTAAGTCTGAGGTTCCGGTTGCTCCGGCACCGGCTTTGGGTGCGCGCAGTGAAAAACGTGTACCGATGACGCGCCTGCGTAAGCGTGTTGCAGAGCGTCTGCTGGAAGCGAAAAACAGCACGGCCATGCTGACGACGTTCAACGAAATCAACATGCAGCCCATTATGGATCTGCGCAAGCAATACGGCGAAGCGTTTGAGAAACGTCACGGTGTGCGTCTGGGCTTTATGTCTTTCTATATCAAAGCTGTGGTTGAAGCGCTGAAGCGTTATCCTGAAGTGAATGCGTCTATTGATGGCGAAGATGTGGTTTACCACAACTATTTCGATGTCAGCATTGCGGTTTCGACTCCGCGTGGTCTGGTCACGCCAGTGCTGCGTGATGTGGATGCGCTGGGCATGGCCGACATCGAGAAGCGTATTAAAGATCTGGCAGTGAAAGGCCGTGACGGCAAACTGACGGTTGAAGAACTGCTGGGCGGTAACTTCACGATTACCAACGGCGGCGTCTTTGGTTCTCTGATGTCGACCCCGATCATCAACCCACCGCAGAGTGCGATTCTGGGTATGCACGCCATTAAAGATCGCCCAATGGCGGTGGATGGTCAGGTGGTTATTCTGCCGATGATGTATCTGGCGCTGTCTTACGATCACCGTTTGATCGACGGCCGTGAATCCGTTGGCTTCCTGGTGACGGTGAAAGAGATGCTGGAAGACCCAGCGCGTCTGCTGTTAGACGTCTAGTCTGACAGGTAGGTTCTCGGGTGGATAACCCTGACGGTTTCCGCCCGAAATAGACAGATTAAGTGCTATGTAGGCCGTTTTTTTCAGCGGCGTTATCCAAATATATCAGAGAGTTATTGGCATTTTTCGCTACCGAAAGAGTCGGTGATGAGAAACCGCCTGCCGACTTATCTCCAAACCTAAATGGATAGAACATCATGAATTTACACGAGTATCAGGCAAAACAACTCTTTGCTCGATATGGTTTACCGGCACCGACCGGCTATGCCTGCACCACACCGCGTGAAGCGGAAGAAGCCGCGTCTAAAATTGGTGCGGGTCCGTGGGTCGTAAAATGTCAGGTTCACGCAGGCGGTCGCGGTAAAGCGGGCGGCGTTAAAGTCGTCAGTAACAAAGAAGATATCCGCGCTTTTGCTGAAAACTGGTTGGGTAAAAAACTCGTTACTTATCAAACTGACGCGCAGGGTCAGCCTGTTCACCAAATTTTGGTTGAAGCGGCAACGGATATCGACAAAGAGCTTTATCTGGGCGCTGTCGTTGACCGTGGTACGCGTCGCGTGGTGTTCATGGCGTCCACTGAAGGTGGTGTCGAAATTGAAAAAGTGGCGGAAGAGACGCCGGAACTGATCCATAAAGCGGCGATCGATCCACTGGTAGGCCCACAGCCTTATCAGGGACGCGAACTGGCTTTCAAACTGGGTCTGAGCGGTAAGCAAGTCGCTCAATTCACCAAAATCTTCATGGGACTGGCCACGCTGTTCCTGGAGCGCGATCTGGCACTGGTAGAAATCAACCCGCTGGTTATCACCACGCAGGGCGATTTAGTCTGTCTGGATGGCAAATTGGGCGCGGACGGCAATGCGTTGTTCCGTCAGCCTGAACTGCGCGAGATGCGCGACCCAAGTCAGGAAGATTCCCGTGAAGCGCATGCGGCACAGTGGGAACTGAACTATGTTGCGCTGGACGGCAACATTGGCTGTATGGTGAACGGTGCCGGTCTGGCGATGGGCACGATGGATATCGTGAAACTGCACGGTGGTTCTCCTGCGAACTTCCTCGATGTTGGTGGTGGCGCGACGAAGGAACGTGTTACTGAAGCGTTCAAAATTATCCTGTCTGATGACAAGGTAAAAGCCGTCTTTGTTAACATCTTTGGTGGCATTGTGCGTTGCGATTTGATTGCTGATGGCATCATTGGCGCGGTAGCCGAAGTGGGTGTTAACGTACCGGTTGTGGTACGTCTGGAAGGAAACAATGCGGAGCTGGGTGCCAAGAAACTGGCGGATAGCGGCCTGAATATTATCGCCGCGACCAGCCTGACCGGTGCCGCTCAGCAGGTTGTTGCAGCAGTGGAGGGTAAATAATGTCCATTCTGATTAATAAAAATACCAAAGTTATCTGTCAGGGTTTTACCGGTAGTCAGGGGACATTCCACTCTGAGCAAGCACTTGCTTACGGTACGCAAATGGTTGGTGGCGTGACGCCGGGTAAAGGCGGCACGGAACATCTGGGGCTGCCCGTATTTAATACGGTGCGTGAGGCAGTAGAAGCGACGGGCGCAACCGCCTCTGTTATCTACGTTCCTGCTCCGTTCTGTAAAGACTCTATTCTGGAAGCAATCGACGCCGGTATCGAGCTGATTATCTGTATCACCGAAGGTATCCCGACACTGGATATGCTGACGGTGAAAGTGAAACTCGACCAGAGCGGCGTGCGGATGATCGGCCCGAACTGCCCAGGTGTGATCACACCGGGCGAATGTAAGATCGGGATTATGCCGGGTCATATTCACCTGCCGGGCAAAGTGGGTATCGTTTCTCGTTCCGGTACGCTGACGTATGAAGCGGTGAAGCAAACGACCGATGCCGGTCTGGGTCAGTCCAGCTGCGTTGGTATTGGCGGTGACCCGATTCCTGGCTCTAACTTCATCGATATTCTGAAGCTGTTTGAACAAGATCCGCAGACCGAAGCCATCGTGATGATCGGTGAAATCGGCGGTACGGCGGAAGAAGAAGCGGCAGCGTACATTAAAGAACACGTGACGAAGCCGGTTGTCGGCTACATCGCGGGTGTGACAGCGCCGAAAGGCAAGCGTATGGGGCATGCTGGTGCAATCATCGCCGGTGGTAAAGGCACCGCTGACGATAAATTCGCGGCGTTAGAAGCTGCGGGTGTTAAAACCGTTCGCAGCCTGGCGGATATCGGTGATGCAGTAAAAGCGATATTAGCACGTTAATCGATTATTCAATGAAATACTCTAGCCACCTTCGGGTGGCTTTTTTTATTCAAATTTTGCCATTGGGGTTAATCGGCACAATTGAATTGTGCACATGACTTCTTCTCAGTTTTATTGGATAATTCGCGCGCCTGAAAGGGCTGGTTAGTGATAAACAGAAATGAAGAATATTTCATTGCGTTCATGTAAGCAGGGAATGATTAATTAATTTTCCTTAAGGGGATGTTGTGTGAAAGGAAATATAAAAGCGCTGATGCTGGCATTGTCTGTATTTACCTGCGCGGCTAGTGCGCAGTCTATTAATATTGAAGTGTTGAGTGCGACAGTTAAAGATAAAAAGATTGATGACGCTGCGGTGATTCTACAGAAGAACGGTGCACAATCAGTGACTGCTCGCTCTGATGCCGCAGGCCGTGTGGGGCTTAATGCGCCTTTCGAGGTGGATCAGGACAGCCTGCTTATCATCAAAAAAGAGGGTTATTCCGATCTGGTGGTTAAATGTCCGTGTGATGGAATGACTTATGCTATTAGTCCAGTAATGAAAAATCTGGATGGCATGAGAATTGTATTAACCTGGGGGGCACAGCCTTTCGATTTAGATTCCCATCTTATTTATCCGGATAATCATATTTATTTTCAACATAAGAAAGGGCGAGATGCCAATCTTGATGTTGATGATACCAATGGCTTCGGGCCGGAAACTATCACCATTGATAAAAAGCGTTTAGGCGAAAGCTATATTTATGCGGTTCATGATTATACGAATGGTGATAAAAATCAGTCATCAGCACTTTCTGCAAGTAGTGCAAAAGTATTTGTTTATGTAGGGAGTTCATTAGTGCGGACGTATTCCGTTCCACTGAATAAGGTAGGGAATATCTGGACGGTTTTCCGTCTTAATCCTAACGGTGATTTTGAAGATATCAATGCCGTTGGCGAGGCTGATTTCTCAAAAGCGAAGGACGGTAATGCGTTGCCAATGGTGCTTAACCCTGCGCAGACAGCCACTTTCGTTACCGCGAATACGGCATTGGCAAAAACGCTCAACCGTGACGGCGAGGCTGCCTATGGACGCGGTGAATTGGAGCAGGCCACGACGCTGTTCCTGGCTGCGATAGAGCAGGACAGCGCATTTGGTCAGGCATACAGTAATCTGGGTCTGGCTTATCAAAAACGGGGCAATATTGCCGAAGCTATCTGGGCCAACCGTAAAGCGATTGCGCTGGCAAGTGGTAACAATGCGGCGACCACGCGTGCCAGCTCGTACTACAACATTGCAAAAATCTACGAGAATGCGGGTCAGTTCAGCGATGCCCTTCAGCATTATGAACTAGCGAAAAGCCAGAAAAGTAACACGGTTTACGATAAGGCGATCGAACGTATGAAAACGAAGAGGTAAACGACGGCAGCTTGCTGTACATCACCTAATCTGTAACCACAGCGGAGGCTCTTTTGGCCTCCGTTTTGGTACGTTACAAACGGGTGGAGGCTGAAGGGGGATGGTAAGAGCGTTCACCACGAAAATGCCCTGTGGATGTCAGCAATAAAAAATAAAAAGCTGACATAAAATAAAAGATAAGAAAAGCATGTGAATAATCGATAACTGAAAGTAAAAATTATATTGCTGAATTAATTTTAATTAAACCAAAAAGTCACAATGTATTAACAATGAGCACAATAAAGAAATTAATGCAACGCACTAATTACGAGAAAAACATTAAATTGTTTTAGATCAAAAAACGCCTCTGGATATAATTTATGAAATAAGCTTAAATTGCGCGAGGTCAATTACCGTCTTTTGTGTCATTTAGCTGGAAAGTTGATTTGAAGCCAAAAACCTAGCCTGGGTCACGTAAAAACCTATTTATTGTAGGGGATTACAGGCGTAATATACGGCTACCTCCCTATGGGGTACGCTACTTGTAATACTTGTGATTTATCTTGAGCTTGCTGTCGGGGTGTGACTGCCCTAGTGAACGGTATTTATAGCGTTTGTTACAGCCGGTGTTAAAGCAATTCTTGTTGTGTTCTTTTTTGGGTGTAATGGCCGGATGTTTGGCGGCTTGTCAGCGTTTGCAAGCTAATCCCTTCCTGCGAGGAGCAAGGAGTCAAAATGTTTGATGTAGTCGAACTGTCACGTTTACAGTTTGCCTTAACTGCAATGTACCATTTTCTATTCGTACCATTAACGCTGGGGATGGCGTTTTTGCTGGCGATTATGGAAACGGTATATGTGCTGTCCGGCAAACAAATCTATAAAGATATGACCAAATTCTGGGGCAAGTTATTCGCTATTAACTTTGCTCTGGGGGTCGCTACCGGATTGACCATGGAGTTTCAATTCGGAACCAACTGGTCCTATTTCTCTCACTACGTCGGGGATATTTTCGGCGCGCCGTTGGCGATTGAAGGTCTGATGGCATTCTTCCTGGAATCGACCTTTGTTGGCTTGTTCTTCTTCGGCTGGGACCGTTTAGGAAAAGTGCAGCATATGGCCGTTACCTGGTTGGTCGCGCTGGGCTCTAACTTCTCCGCACTGTGGATTCTGGTTGCCAATGGCTGGATGCAGAACCCCATCGCATCGGATTTCAATTTCGAAACCATGCGAATGGAAATGGTGAGTTTCGCCGATCTAGTGCTGAACCCAGTTGCTCAGGTGAAATTCGTTCACACGGTGGCCGCGGGTTACTGTACGGGCGCGATGTTCATCCTGGGTATCAGTTCTTACTATCTGCTGAAAGGCCGCGACATTGCGTTTGCTAAGCGTTCATTCGCTATTGCAGCAAGTTTTGGTTTGGCTGCGGTATTGTCTGTTATTGTGCTGGGTGATGAATCCGGTTATGAAATGGGCGATGTGCAGAAAACCAAACTGGCAGCGATTGAAGCCGAATGGGAAACCCAGCCCGCTCCGGCATCCTTCACCCTGATCGGTATGCCAAACCAGGATACGATGGAAAACAATTATGCCATCAAGATTCCTTATGTTTTGGGCCTGATCGCGACCCGTTCAACGGACAAGCAAGTTACTGGTCTGAAAGAGCTGATGGAAATGCACGAAGTGCGTATCCGCAACGGTATGAAAGCCTATCAGTTGTTGGAAGAACTACGTGCAGGCAATACCGATCCGGCAGTAAAAGAAGCGTTCAACCAGTCTAAGCAGGATCTGGGTTATGGCATGCTGCTGAAACGCTATACGCCGAAAGTCTCTGATGCGACCGAAGCGCAAATCCAGCAGGCGACCAAAGATTCTATTCCACGCGTTGCACCGCTGTATTTCTCTTTCCGTATCATGGTTGCATGTGGCGTACTGATGCTGTTGATTATCGGCCTGTCTTTCTGGACGGTTCTGCGTGGCAAAATTGGTCAGAAAAAATGGCTGCACCGTGCTGCGCTGTACGGTATTCCTCTGCCATGGATTGCTGTTGAAGCAGGCTGGTTTGTGGCTGAATACGGCCGTCAACCTTGGGCCATCGGTGAAATTCTGCCAACGGCTGTCGCCACGTCATCACTGACAGCAGGGGATATTCTGTTCTCTATGGCGCTGATTTGTGGTCTGTATACGCTATTCCTGGTTGCAGAAATGTATCTGATGTTCAAATACGCACGTCTTGGCCCAAGTAGCCTGAGAACGGGGCGCTACCACTTTGAACAACCTATAGCGGCTGCGCAGGAAGCACGGTAAACAGGAGTCCACTATGTTTGAATATGAAGTCTTGCGTTTTATCTGGTGGCTGTTGATCGGTATTTTGCTGATTGGCTTCGCTATCACTGATGGTTTTGACATGGGCGTGGGCATTCTGGTGCGCCTGATGGGGCGTGGCGATACCGAACGTCGTGTCATGATTAACAGTATTGCACCGCACTGGGACGGTAATCAGGTGTGGCTAATCACCGCCGGTGGTGCGCTGTTTGCTGCCTGGCCGATGGTCTATGCTGCCGCGTTTTCTGGTTTTTACGTGGCGATGATTCTGGTGTTGGCATCACTGTTCTTCCGTCCTGTCGGCTTCGATTATCGTTCGAAAATCGAGGATCCGCGCTGGCGTGGCATGTGGGACTGGGGCATTTTCATCGGTAGCTTTGTTCCGCCGGTGGTGATCGGTGTGGCGTTTGGCAACCTGTTACAGGGTGTGCCGTTCCACATCGATGAATATCTGCGTCTGTACTACACCGGAAACTTCTTTCAATTGCTGAATCCGTTTGGTCTGTTGGCGGGTGTGGTAAGTCTGACGATGATTCTTGCTCAGGGTGCAACCTACCTGATGATGCGGACTACGGGCGAGCTGCACGTGCGTTCCAAATCTGCCGCGCAGATTTCCGCGCTGGCGATGATGGTTACGTTTGCTCTGGCTGGCGTATGGGTTGTTTACGGTATTGATGGTTATGTGGTGACGTCTGCGATTAACACTGCGGCTGAATCTAATCCGTTGCATAAAGAAGTCGCTCATCAGGCGGGTGCTTGGCTGATCAACTTCAACAACCATCCGATCTTGTGGGCTATTCCTGCTCTGGGCGTCGTATTGCCTGTGCTGACTACTCTCATGGCTCGCGCAGAGAAAGGGGGATGGGCATTTCTGTTCTCTTCTCTGACGATTGCTTGTGTGATTCTGACTGCAGGGATCGCCATGTTCCCGTTCATCATGCCATCAATCACCGTGCCTAACGCGAGTCTGACGATGTGGGACGCTACGTCGAGCCTGCTGACGCTGAAAGTGATGACTGTGGTTGCGATTATTTTCGTTCCTATCGTGCTGTCTTATACCGCATGGTGTTACTACAAGATGTTCGGTCGCATTACCAAAGAGCAGATTGAGCAAAACACTCACTCACTGTACTAAGTAAGGAGCTTAATTTATGTGGTATTTTGCCTGGATACTCGGAACGCTTCTTGCTTGCTCACTGGGGATTATTACGGCCCTGGCGCTTGAGCAGAGTGAGGCAAGCAAAGCGGCTGAAGAAGATAAGCAATGAGTGATCTGGTCGATAAACTCTATCGCCTGATGGATAAGAGCCCGATAAGGGCTCTTTCCCTTATCATGGCATTGCTGCTGGCGGGCTGTGTATTCTGGGATCCGGCGCGCTTTGCGGCGCGTACCAGTGAACTCGCGGTTTGGCAGGGGCTGCTGTTGATTTGGGCCGTTTGCGCTGGCGTTGTTCACGGCGTTGGTTTTCGTCCGCACCGCCTGCTCTGGCGCGCGTTTTTCGCACCACTTCCCGCCTTTGTGATCCTGTGCGCAGGATTGTACTATTTCTTCGGTTAAAATAGTCTCCTATTCCATTTGGTTATGGGTTGCTTGCAGCCCATAATTATTTTCTTTCCGCTGTCACAATCCATTCCAAACCTCATTTCTCTTGCGTATAGTAGCGAGGTTTAATGCATTACTGGGATGTATAGTGAGTAATTCGTTGTTTCGCTGGCCAGTTCGAGTCTACTTTGAAGACACTGATGCAGGTGGCGTTGTCTACCATGCGCGCTATGTTGCCTTTTATGAAAGGGCAAGAACCGAGGCGTTGCGTGAGCGCAACTTTCACCAGCAAGCCTTGCTAAGTGAGCATGTCGCGTTTGCTGTTCGTCGGATGACGGTGGAGTATCTTGCTCCTGCTCGCCTTGACGACATGCTGGAAGTGCAAAGTGAGATTATCTCGCTGCGTGGCGCTTCTCTGACTTTCGCTCAGCGTATTCTCAATGCTCATGGCACCCTGCTAAGCCATGCTGAAGTTTTGATCGCATGCATCGATCCACATCAAATGAAGCCAATTGCGCTTCCTAAGTCTATTGTCGCGGAGTTCAAGCAGTGACTGACATGAACGTTTTTGATTTGTTCCTGAAGGCAAGCCTTCTGGTCAAACTAATCATGCTGATTTTAATCTGTTTTTCTATCGCTTCCTGGGCGATCATTATCCAACGTACCCGAATCCTGAATTCGGCGACGCGCGAGGCTGAGGCGTTCGAAGACAAATTTTGGTCGGGCATCGAACTGTCGCGTCTTTATCAGGAAAGCCAGGGTCGTCGCGATAACCTGACGGGCACAGAACAAATCTTCCATTCAGGTTTCAAAGAATTTGCACGGCTGCATCGTGCTAACAGCCATGCGCCGGAAGCCGTGGTGGAAGGGGCGTCTCGCGCAATGCGTATTTCGATGAACCGTGAATTGGAAACGCTGGAAACGCACATTCCTTTCTTGGGCACCGTGGGTTCTATCAGCCCGTATATCGGCCTGTTTGGTACCGTTTGGGGGATTATGCATGCCTTCATTGCGCTGGGTGCTGTAAAGCAGGCAACTCTACAGATGGTTGCCCCTGGTATTGCTGAAGCCTTGATTGCTACAGCGATCGGCCTGTTTGCAGCGATTCCTGCGGTCATGGCGTATAACCGTCTGAGCTTGCGGGTAGGCAAACTGGAGCAGAACTACGACAACTTTACCGAAGAGTTCATCGCGATCCTGCACCGTCAGGCGTTCTCCAGCGACAACAGCAAGTAATCAGGGGGGATCATGGCACGAGTACGCAGAGGCCGTCGTGAGCTGAAATCCGAGATCAACATTGTTCCGTTACTGGACGTACTGTTAGTGCTGTTGCTGATTTTTATGGCGACTGCGCCGATTATTACGCAGAGCGTCGAGGTGGATCTGCCTGATGCGACCGATTCAAAAACGGTCTCCAGCAACGATAATCCGCCTGTGATCGTAGAGGTTTCAGGTATAGGACAATATAGTTTGGTTGTTGAGCAAAACCGTATGGAGCAACTCCCAGCAGAGCAGGTGGTTGCCGAAGCGCAATCGCGGCTGGCAACCAACCCTAAGACGGTCTTTTTGATTGGTGGCGCGAAGGATGTTCCTTATGATGAGATCATTAAAGCGTTGAATTTGTTGCATCAGGCTGGCGTAAAATCCGTTGGTTTGATGACACAACCGATTTAAATGAGCACATCACGGTAATGATCGTTAAGCCTATTTCTGGCAACACTGTTTTTGGGAATCGCTTGTGTTAAAGGCAAACGAACAAAACGATAAGCTGAAACGCGCCGTTATTATCTCGGCTGTTTTGCACGTCATACTGATTGCTTTGCTGCTTTGGAGTTCGTCGACGCAAACGATGGATGCCAGCGGGGGCGGCGGAGGCTCTTCAATTGATGCTGTGATGGTCGATCCGAGCGCAGTGGTGGAGCAGTATAACCGTCAGCAGCAGCAACAGACCGATGCGAAACGTTCTGAACAGCAGCGTCAAAAGCAGGCCGAACGGCAGGCCGAAGAGCTTCAGCAGAAGCAAGCCGCTGAGCAACAGCGGCTGAAAGCGCTGGAAAAAGAGCGTCTGCAAGCGCAGGAAGAGGCGAAAAAGCAGGCTCAGGAGCAGGCAGAACAGCGTAAGCAGGCTGAAGCGGCAGCTCAGCAGGCAAAAGAACAGCAAAAGCAAGCCGAAGCGGCGGCAGCCAAAGCGAAGGCTGAAGCTGAACAGCAGGCGAAAGCTGCAGCAGACGCTAAAAAGAAAGCGGAAGACGAAGTGAAGAAACAGGCGGCTGCAGCCGCTGCTGCTAAGAAGCAGGCGGAAGAAGAGGCTAAAGAAAAAGCCGCTGAAGCAGCTAAACAGAAGGCAGCAGAAACCGCGAAAGCAGAAGCAGCAAAGGCTGCTGCAGAGGCAGCAAAAGAAGCTGAACAAGCTAAACAAAAAGCAGCAGCCGAGGCCGCTAAGCAAAAAGCCGATGCTGAAGCAGCAAAAAAAGCAGAAGCAGCCGCTGCGGCTAAGAAAGCCGCTGATGAGAAAAAGAAAGCAGCAGCAGAAGCGGCTAAGCAGGAAAGTGCCGTTGATGATTTGCTGGGCGGTTTGGCTTCATCGAAAAATGCGCCGAAGTCTGGCGGCGGCGCGCCTGCAGGTGCTGGCAGCAATAAGAAGAGCGGTGCATCAGGTGCGGCGCTGGATAGTTATGGTGGTCAGGTACGTTCAGCCATTCAGAGCAAGTTTTATGACTGGCAGCTCTACAAAGGGCGCACCTGTACATTACGGATTAAACTGGCGCCAGATGGCTTGCTGATTGACGTCACTGCTGAAGGTGGCGATCCGGCATTGTGCCAGGCGGCTATTGCGGCTGCCAAACAGGCCAAAATACCGAAGCCACCGAGCACAGAGGTTTATGAGGCTTTCAAAAATGCGCCAATAGACTTTAAACCGCAGTAACCGGGCTGTTTACCCAATAGATTTAAGATTATTACGATGGTAAATAAACCAGGTTATGTTGTTTTGTTGACATTGGTTTGTTTTTGTTAAAATTCTGCTAATTTATCGTAGACTTCGCGTCTGGATAAGGGAGATGAGATGAAGCAAGTACTGAAAGTTGCATTAAGCTTTTTAATGCTATGGGCAGCGGCGCTGCACGCAGAAGTACGTATAGAGATTACCCAAGGGGTAGACTCTGCGCGTCCTATCGGTGTGGTTCCGTTCAAATGGGCAGGGACGGGCGCTGCGCCTGAAGACGTAGGCGGCATAGTGGGTGCTGATTTACGCAACAGCGGCAAATTTAACCCGATCGACGCAAACCGCATGCCACAGCAGCCTGCGACGGCGTCTGAGGTCACGCCTGCTGCATGGACGGCACTGGGTATCGATGCGGTTGTGGTTGGCCAAGTTCAACCGAGCGCCGATGGCAGCTATCTGGTTTCTTACCAGCTCGTCGATACCTCGGGTAACCCAGGTAGCGTTCTGGCTCAGAATCAGTTCAAAGTCACCAAGCAATGGCTGCGCTATGCTGCACACACGGCCAGCGATGAAGTGTTTGAGAAACTGAGCGGTATCAAAGGTGCATTCCGTACCCGTATCGCTTACGTTGTTCAGACCAACGGCGGTCAGTTCCCTTATGAACTGCGCGTTGCGGACTATGATGGTTACAACCAATTTGTGGTTCACCGTTCACCACAGCCGCTGATGTCTCCGGCTTGGTCTGCTGACGGTAGCAAACTCGCTTATGTCACGTTTGAAAGTGGCCGCTCTGCGCTGGTTATCCAGACGCTGGCAAATGGTGCGATCCGTCAGGTTGCTTCTTTCCCACGTCACAACGGCGCGCCTTCTTTCTCTCCTGATGGCAGCAAACTGGCATTCGCGCTCTCCAAGAGCGGTAGCCTGAACCTGTATGTCATGAATCTGGGATCGGGGCAAATCAGCCAGGTGACGGATGGCCGTAGCAATAATACGGAGCCAACGTGGTTCCCTGACAGCCAGACCTTGGCCTATACTTCAGACCAGGCTGGTCGTCCTCAGGTTTACAAAGTTAATGCTAACGGCGGTGCACCACAGCGTTTGACCTGGGAAGGTTCCCAGAATCAGGATGCTGATGTTAGCGCCGACGGGAAATTTTTGGTAACGGTTGGCTCTAATGGTGGAGCTCAGCATATTTCCAAACTAGATCTGGTAACGGGTGCCGTACAAGTATTAACGGACACGTTCCTAGACGAAACGCCAAGTATCGCACCGAATGGCACGATGGTGATCTACAGCTCTAAACAAGGGCTGGGGTCAGTGCTACAGCTGGTTTCGACAGATGGGCGTTTCAAAGCGCGTCTTCCGGCTACTGATGGACAGGTTAAATTCCCTGCCTGGTCGCCGTATCTATAAGTACAGATATGTACAATAAACTCGTCAAAGGACATAAGAAATGCAATTCAATAAAGTGCTGAAAGGCCTGATGTTGGCTCTGCCGGTACTGGCAGTGGCCGCTTGTAGCTCCAACAAGAATGCGGACAATGACCAATCTTCCATGGGTGCTGGCAACAACGGTATGATGGATGGCGGCAACATGTCTTCTTCTGAGCAAGCGCGTTTGCAGATGCAAGAATTACAGCGCAACAACATCGTTTACTTCGGTCTGGACAAGTACGATGTGAGCTCTGAATTCGCTCAGATGCTGGACGCCCACGCTGCATTCCTGCGTAGCAACCCGTCTTACAAAGTGACTATCGAAGGTCACGCGGACGAACGCGGTACGCCAGAATACAACATCGCTCTGGGTGAGCGTCGTGCCAACGCGGTACAAATGTACCTGCAAGGTAAAGGCGTTTCTTCCGATCAGATCTCTATCGTTTCTTACGGTAAAGAGAAACCAGCTGTTCTCGGTCATGACGAAGCGGCGTATGCCAAAAACCGTCGTGCCGTTCTGGTATATTAAGAGAATCGCATGAGCAGTAACTTCAGACGTCACTTGTTGGGTCTGTCGTTACTGGTTGGCGTAGCGGTCCCTTGGGCCGCTACTGCCCAAGCGCCAATCAGTAATGTCGGCTCAGGCTCGGTCGAAGACCGCGTCACTCAATTGGAGCGTATTTCTAACGCTCACAGTCAGCTTTTAACCCAACTTCAGCAACAGATCTCTGACAATCAGCGTGATATTGATAGCCTACGTGGGCAGATTCAGGAAAGTCAGTATCAGTTGAATCAGGTTGTTGAACGGCAGAAGCAGATCTATCAGCAGATTGATGGATTAAGTTCGCAATCCTCTTCTACACCGACGACAGACGGCACACCTGCCGCTGCTGCGGGTACTGATACCGGTGCGGCCAATACGGCGGCACCGGCCAGTACGGGTGATGCGAATACGGATTACAATGCCGCAGTCGCGCTTGTGCTGGAGAAAAAACAGTACGATCAGGCGATTAGCGCATTTCAGGCATTCGTCAAAAAGTACCCCGATTCAACGTATCAACCTAATGCTAACTATTGGCTTGGTCAGTTGAATTACAACAAGGGGAAAAAGGACGATGCGGCGTACTATTTCGCCAACGTTGTTAAAAATTATCCCAAGTCACCAAAAAGTTCCGAAGCCTTGCTGAAGGTTGGGGTGATCATGCAGGAAAAAGGTCAGGCAGATAAAGCCAAGGCTGTTTACCAGCAAGTAGTAAAAATGTACCCCAATACAGAAAGTGCAAAGCAGGCGCAAAAGCGTTTGGCTGGGTCGTAATACGTATTAATTGGCACAAAAATTGCGCGGTATGAGCGATTTTTGTGCCCAAACGTCTTAAGAGTAAGCAATCAAACAGTTTTTTAAGAAAATAGGTTGCGCTGAAAATTTAAATCAGTAATATGTGCCGCCGTTGCCAAGGCAAACAGCAAAACGCTAAAGCAGCATGAAATTGGGTCGTTAGCTCAGTCGGTAGAGCAGTTGACTTTTAATCAATTGGTCGCAGGTTCGAATCCTGCACGACCCACCAATTTCAAATGTGATAATTGATTTTGAATCGTGAAGGATGAGAACCGAAAGGTTCGACAAAATCGGCAGTATCGATTTTGAACAACGCGAAGGCGTTGGCCCGAAGGGCGAGTCCGTAGGACGAGTAATCCTGCACGATCTACCAATTTCAAGAAGAGTGTTAAGTTAATAAGCATCAAGCAGTTCCGCATTGCGGGTCGTTAGCTCAGTCGGTAGAGCAGTTGACTTTTAATCAATTGGTCGCAGGTTCGAATCCTGCACGACCCACCATCCCTTAGTAGTTTAATTCCTCATTACACAATCATTGCTTCTCTCTTAATCCATATAATGTATATAGTGACTTTTAATCAATTGGTCGCAGGTTCGAGCCGAGCGAAGCGAGACAACAACGCGACTGCGTTGACCCCAAAGGGGCGAGGCCAAAGGCCGAGTCATCCTGCACGACCCACCATTTCAGCAGTAGTATCCCTTGCTCAAATAAATCCACTTTAAGCCACAGAGCGCGTGTCATGTCGATACGATAAAACTCATTATCATTCCCAGCTTGTTCAGTCTTTGGAGTATATTAGGCGTTTACCTCTCTCCATAGACTATATAACCCGTCAGGAACTGTTTTCTCATCCTATCGAGCGGGAATGGAGTCACTGTCACAGGTACGCGCCTGTAACCCTGTTTAGGAAGATATATGATTGGTCCGTTGATTAATGGTGCCGCTATCTTGATTGGTAGCGGGCTGGGTATTGCTTTACGTCGCTTTATCCCTCAGCGTTTGCAAGATGGGTTGCCGCCAGCGTTTGCGATGGTGTCGATTGCAATGGGGATCACGCTGGTTGTTAAAGTCCAACAGTTGCCTGCGGTAGCGCTGGCTATCGTGATTGGCGTGGCGTTAGGCGAGCTGCTCCGCATGGAATCCGGTGTGCAGTGGGCTGGCACGATGATTCAGAAGGGATTAAACCGCGTGCTGCCTGCACAGGAGCACCGCTTGCCGCAGGATGTCTACACTCAGAATTTTACCGCGTTAATCGTCCTGTTTTGTGCCAGTGGGACCGGTGTGGTTGGGGCGTTGACGGAAGGGCTAACTGGCGATTATCAACTGCTGATCATAAAATCTGCTTTGGATATTTTCACCGCGCTGATTTTCTCCATCACGCTTGGCCTTGCCGTGATGTCGATTGCGATACCGCAGATTATTGTCCAGACGCTGTTGTTCTTCTCCGCCAAATTGATTATGCCTTTTATGACAGATATCACGATGGGTGATTTTTCTGCCTGTGGCGGGGTTATCATGATTGCGGTAGGGCTACGGATCGCGCAGATCAAATCATTTGCGGTGGTGAACTTCCTGCCTGCGTTGGTTCTGGTTATTCCTATCTCTCTGTACTGGCATCGCTTCTTCGCCTAAAGCGCAGCATCTTAGCGGCTGACGATCGAAGGCATGTCGCCGCTAAAGATTTGTGTTACTTCCTGATCGGTCAGTGGCACGCTTTTGCTACAGACATAAATAGGCTTTCCTTGCGGGCTGATGCTCTTGGCTAGCCTCATGTCCTCTCCTTATCTCTTTTCTACTTTCTACAAGTCATGCCACTTACGCATTCCATCTCACGATTTTAAGCATAGTAAACAGAATTACAGGTTTTATGGAAAAAACACCGCGACTTTAGGCATTATTTTCGGTATTTTGTTTAGGATAAAAAACGTCAGTGCTGATGATTAATGAGTATCTGGTGTTACAACCCGAGTTGTCATCGTGGAAATCCATATGAGTACCCTTTTTGATAGCAATGAGACCATTTATCCGTTTCCGCCGAAACCGAAGCCATTATCGGCTGATGCAAAACAGCACTATCGTAGCAGGATAAAAACACTGCTGCGGGAAAGAAATGCTGTCATGGTCGCGCACTACTATACCGATCCTGAAATTCAGGCGCTGGCGGAAGAAACGGGCGGCTGCGTGGCGGACTCGCTGGAAATGGCGCGATTCGGTAGCACCCATTCGGCATCGACGCTGCTGGTGGCAGGTGTCCGCTTCATGGGGGAAACTGCCAAGATACTCAATCCAGAAAAGACGATTCTGATGCCTACGCTGGAAGCCGAATGCTCACTCGATCTCGGCTGTCCCGTCGAAGAGTTCAACCGTTTTTGCGATGCACACCCGGATCGAACTGTCGTCGTTTATGCCAATACCTCTGCGGCGGTAAAAGCGCGTGCCGATTGGGTGGTCACGTCCAGTATCGCAGTAGAGTTGATCGAGCATCTGGATAGCCTGGGAGAAAAAATTATCTGGGCGCCGGATCGTCACCTGGGAAGCTATGTCCAAAAGCAGACAGGGGCGGATGTACTGTGTTGGCAGGGCGCGTGCATTGTGCATGACGAATTTAAAACGCAGGCGCTGAAGCGCATGAAGATTCTGTACCCGAATGCGGCCATTTTGGTTCATCCAGAATCGCCGCAGAGTGTGGTAGAGATGGCTGACGCCGTTGGGTCGACCAGTCAGCTGATTCAGGCGGCGAAAACGCTACCGCAGCGCGAACTGATTGTGGCGACTGACCGCGGTATTTTCTACAAGATGCAGCAGGCCTGCCCAGAGAAAACATTGCTAGAAGCGCCCACCGCGGGCGAAGGGGCAACCTGTCGCAGTTGCGCCCACTGTCCGTGGATGGCGATGAACGGGCTAGAGGCGATTGCTAATGGTCTGGAGCAGGGCGGTGACGCACATGAGATTCATGTTGATGCAGCCCTGCGAGAAGGCGCGTTAATCCCTCTGAATCGCATGCTGGATTTTGCTGCTTCACTAAAATTGCGCGTGAAAGGGAATGCCTGACGGAGATCTTGGGCATCTTGATAGCATTTTTTTACATAATGAGACAGGGTGGTGAGATGGATTTTTTTAGTACCAGTAATATTTTAATTCATATTCCTTTGGGGGAAGGGGGATACGATCTTTCCTGGATTGAGGCGATGGGTACGCTGTTTGGCCTGTTGTGTATTTGGTTCGCGAGTCAGGAAAAAACCATCAACTACCTGTTTGGGTTGATTAACGTCACGCTGTTTGCCGTGATCTTTTTTCAGATTCAGCTTTACGCCAGCCTGTTGCTGCAAATCTTCTTCTTTGCCGCCAATATTTATGGTTGGTATGCTTGGACGCGCAAGACGGATTCGCAGGAAGTGGAGCTACGTATCCGCTGGCTGCCGATGCAGAAGCTGATTGGCTGGTCGGTGGCCTGTATTGTCGCGATTGGCTTGATGACGTTCTACATTGATGCGGTATTCGCTGTGCTGACGCGCATTGCTGTTTCTGGTATGCAGGGACTGGGGCTGGCAGTACAAGTGCCGACCCTCCAGCCGGATGCGTTCCCGTTCTGGGATTCCACCATGATGGTGTTGTCGATCGTAGCGATGATCCTGATGACGCGTAAATACGTCGAAAACTGGCTGCTGTGGGTAGTGATTGATGTGATAAGCGTGGTGATTTTTGCTTATCAGGGCGTCTATGCGATGGCGGTGGAGTACGCGATCCTGACGCTGATCGCCCTGAATGGTTCCTGGCTATGGATTAAGAGCGCACAGGAAAACCGCGTCAGTACCGTTTCACAAGGCGCGTAATCCAACTTTAATGCTTGTGGTGGTGACCCTCTACCTCATGGTTTGTCGAATGATGGCTTTCATGATGGTGGAAATCGCAGTGGTCATCATCACAGCGTTGATATTCCATCTGCACCGTCGCATGTCCAATCTGGTAGTTTTTCAGTAAATATTCCTGAATACGTCTTAATAGCGCATCGTGATCGTGCGGGGGAACCACCTGCGCATGCAACGTCATCATCGGCTTTTCGCCAACCTGCCATAAATGAACATGATGAATATTTCTGACTTCGGGAATATTCAGCGTCAGATCTTTCTGCAAAACCTCAACGCTAAGTTGGGTGGGAGTGCCTTCCAACAGTTCGTGAATGCTCTCTTTCAATAACGCCCAGGCACTGCGCAGCACCAGACATGACACTAAAACAGAGAGAATTGGATCGATAGGCGTCCAGTTGGTATAAAGGATAATAATGGCTGCGACAATCGCGCCGACAGAGCCGAGCAGATCGCCCAATACGTGCAGGGCTGCCGCACGGACGTTAATATTTTTCTCTCCGCCGCCGTGGTGTAATAGCCAAAACGCCACGATGTTTGCTAGCAATCCGGCAACGGCGACAAGCAACATGGGGATGCCTGCAACGGGCTGAGGCTCATAGAAACGCTGGATAGCTTCCCAGAAGATGAAGGCGGTAATCAGTATTAGCATTAGTGCGTTTACAAACGCGGCGAGGGTCGTGAGCCGTAAATAGCCGAAGGTATGGCGCGCATTGGGTTTACGTTGCGCGAAACGCACGGCGACAAGTGCGACAAACAGCGCGGCGGCGTCTGTCAGCATATGACCTGCATCTGCAAGCAGAGCGAGGGAGCCGGATAGTAGGCCACCAATGACTTCTGCCACCATAAACGTGGCGGTAATGATAAATGCGGCCAGCAGACGTTTACTGTTACCTGATTCCGTGTGGCTGTGGTTATGTGCCATAGATCACCCTGAGTTGCGGTTTTATTCCACTTTACTGAAACCCGTAGAGAAAACCTATCTTGTGTTTCACCGAACTGTCGGTTGAGGTATTTTCTGGTGAAAATAGGACGGATAGGACATCTGAGAGCATTTGATCGCGTAAATCCCGTTGATTTCAGCGTCCTGATAACACCAGCTTGACATATAATAATCAATCTTCAATATGAAACATCCCGTTTATCAGGCTACCTGCACGGGCGGGATGGCGCGTATTGGATGGGTTAACATACCGTTTCGGAACCGATGGATTTATTTATGAATTACCAAAATGATGATTTAAGAATTAAAGAGATTAATGAACTTTTGCCGCCGGTTGCTTTGTTAGAAAAGTTTCCAGCCACGGAGAAGGCAGCGGAAACGGTATCGTTCGCACGTACTGCCATCCATAAAATACTTAACGGCAATGATGATCGCCTGCTGGTGGTGATTGGTCCTTGTTCGATTCACGATACAAAAGCGGCAAAAGAGTACGCTGCGCGTCTGCTAACACTGCGTGATGAGCTGAGCGCCGATCTGGAAATCGTGATGCGGGTTTATTTTGAAAAACCCCGTACCACAATTGGCTGGAAAGGGCTCATCAACGATCCGCGCATGGACAACAGCTTCCAGATCAATGATGGCTTGCGCATTGCGCGCCAGCTGTTGCTGGAAATTAATGATACCGGTTTGCCGGCGGCGGGTGAATTCCTAGATATGATCACCCCGCAATACCTGGCGGATTTGATGAGCTGGGGTGCAATCGGTGCCCGTACAACAGAATCTCAAGTACACCGTGAATTGGCCTCTGGCCTGTCATGTCCTGTTGGTTTTAAAAATGGCACCGACGGTACCATCAAGGTTGCGATTGACGCGATTAACGCCGCTAGCGCACCGCACTGCTTCCTGTCTGTGACCAAATGGGGACATTCGGCTATCGTGAACACCAGCGGTAACAACGATTGCCACATCATTTTGCGCGGCGGAAAAACGCCAAACTACAGCGCTGAGCACGTGAAAGACGTAAAAATTGGTCTGGAAAAAGCGGGTCTGACACCGCAGGTCATGATCGATTTCAGCCATGCTAACAGCAGCAAACAGTTTAAAAAGCAGATGGATGTCTGTACTGACGTCAGTGGGCAGATCGCTCAGGGCGACAAAGCGATTATGGGCGTGATGGTGGAAAGCCATCTGGTTGAAGGTAACCAGAGTCTGGAAAGTGGTGAACCGCTGGTTTATGGACGCAGCGTGACCGATGCGTGTATTGGTTGGGAAGATACGGAATCCCTGCTGCGTCAGTTAGCGTCTGCGGTACGCGAACGCCGCAGTAAATAACACTTGAATGGCGAGCAGGAAGCTCGCCATAAAAATCCGGTACAGGCATTGGGAATTCTCACAAATCTGGCGCAATAAATTAGAACCCTACTTTATTTGTTAGGTTCTGACCAGATTGGTAACAACAACATCCAGCGTTATTCGTTTTAAAACCAGTGGGAGTGTCTCAGGATATTCTCAACACCTGTCAGATATAGAAGCACACCGCGTGCTTTCACCGTGTTAGCCTATTGAATTCTAAAAGAAAATTATCGTAATTTGGTAGAATAGAGTGGAACGCGATTTGTCTTTTTTTATCTATTGATAATCAATGAGTTATAGATATATACCGGTGTGGGAAAATCGGTAGGATTCTTTATGCTGGAAAAAATTTTATAAAACAAGTCTCTATACTTAGAGTGTTCCCCGCACACGCGGGGATAAACCGAAATGGAGAAAAACTAATGGCATTTCATGAAAGTGTTCCCCGCACACGCGGGGATAAACCGCGGTTTTTCTGCTGTCATGCGTGGAACCCGCACGTGTTCCCCGCACACGCGGGGATAAACCGTCGTACCTTGAGGATTCCGCTAACGCCACAGCGTGTTCCCCGCACACGCGGGGATAAACCGATGCGCTGGATATTATTGCGCGAGAAGTGTCTGTGTTCCCCGCACACGCGGGGATAAACCGCCAATATCTTGAACCGGAATTGATGGAGTGCGGTGTTCCCCGCACACGCGGGGATAAACCGCCAGCCTTCCCGCTCTTAATTCAGCCATTGCTGTGTTCCCCGCACACGCGGGGATAAACCGCTATCGAGGAAGGAAAACTAAGAAGCCAAGGAAGTGTTCCCCGCACACGCGGGGATAAACCGGCGTGGTCGTAATACTCACCCCTTCTTGCTGAGTGTTCCCCGCACACGCGGGGATAAACCGGCCGACGCGTACAACACCAGCATGGACACAATGTGTTCCCCGCACACGCGGGGATAAACCGGGCGGGGGTGTGCGACGATGCGATTTGTAAGCGTGTTCCCCGCACACGCGGGGATAAACCGGGTTAATATGCTTAAGTTTTCAAAGGAACAGAGTGTTCCCCGCACACGCGGGGATAAACCGCGCATTAATGCCGCGTTCGATAACCTGATGACGTGTTCCCCGCACACGCGGGGATAAACCGGTTCGTTGGTCTAACGTCGGCCTGAGCCGAACGTGTTCCCCGCACACGCGGGGATAAACCGTGGATGGACTCACAGGGGCTTTAACGTCGATAGTGTTCCCCGCACACGCGGGGATAAACCGCCTATCTTTCTAGAAAAAGTACGACACATAAGGTGTTCCCCGCACACGCGGGGATAAACCGCACAGGAACAGCAGCCAGATCCGGCAATGGTTGTGTTCCCCGCACACGCGGGGATAAACCGGCTGGGCGCGTGAAATCGGGTGCAATCTGACAGTGTTCCCCGCACACGCGGGGATAAACCGCAAACATTAATAGAGTTGGGTATGTGATATACGTGTTCCCCGCACACGCGGGGATAAACCGAAATAGAGCAGATGAGATTAAGCCGAATGTCTGTGTTCCCCGCACACGCGGGGATAAACCGGTTTGGAATCTAAACTACATCGACACTGGCGCGTGTTCCCCGCACACGCGGGGATAAACCGCCGAGTTAAAAAAAGTCGGCTCTTATGCGTACGTGTTCCCCGCACACGCGGGGATAAACCGCAGGCTTCTTCATAGTCGGCGCTGTTTCGATAGTGTTCCCCGCACACGCGGGGATAAACCGTCCCCTACCGATGCAGAATTGGCTACTGCGTCGTGTTCCCCGCACACGCGGGGATAAACCGTGCGGTAACACGGCTGACCACCGTATAGCGAGGTGTTCCCCGCACACGCGGGGATAAACCGGTCTTGCCGATTTCGAACTGATATCCACGGCAGTGTTCCCCGCACACGCGGGGATAAACCGTAATCCTTTTTCGTGTCGGAGATGGTCATTTCCGTGTTCCCCGCACACGCGGGGATAAACCGCATTATGGGCTGGCTCAAGGAACCCGATAGCATGTGTTCCCCGCACACGCGGGGATAAACCGGAGGCGCGCGGTGAGCAACGTAACTAATCTTGCGTGTTCCCCGCACACGCGGGGATAAACCGCGGCAAAATCACCTTTGACGATACAGGAACGGGTGTTCCCCGCACACGCGGGGATAAACCGAGACCGACTTCCGCCTATTCCTGATTGACCACGTGTTCCCCGCACACGCGGGGATAAACCGCACGCTAAAGGCGTTCCGATGACAATGCCGCAGTGTTCCCCGCACACGCGGGGATAAACCCGATTTACCGTCCCGGTTATTGATTGCGGATAAGTGTTCCCCGCACACGCGGGGATAAACCGGATCGGCTTGAACCGTGGGCATGCCACCTCTACGTGTTCCCCGCACACGCGGGGATAAACCGTAGCGCAGGTGAATATCGATGCTCAGGGTTCGGTGTTCCCCGCACACGCGGGGATAAACCGAGATCGGCTATGTGTGGCGAGATCATCCGGCGGTGTTCCCCGCACACGCGGGGATAAACCGAACCCGCGATTCACAAACAGCATTAGGAATAAGTGTTCCCCGCACACGCGGGGATAAACCGAGCGATCACTTCTTTCCCAGCGATGGAGGCACGTGTTCCCCGCACACGCGGGGATAAACCGCCCGCTGACTGGTTCCAGTTCGACACCGACAAGTGTTCCCCGCACACGCGGGGATAAACCGCGACCGTCATCGTTACTGTCATCGGTCGAGTAGTGTTCCCCGCACACGCGGGGATAAACCGGTTATCGCCCCAAATGCTAGGGTTATGAGAGGGTGTTCCCCGCACACGCGGGGATAAACCGCACTGGCACCATCAGACACATTAAATGACGCAGTGTTCCCCGCACACGCGGGGATAAACCGCCCGCTCGCGGCGGGCTGGTTTACGTGGTGCCGTGTTCCCCGCACACGCGGGGATAAACCGTCACGCGCCCGCTGATTTAAAAACATAGAAATGTGTTCCCCGCACACGCGGGGATAAACCGTCGCGTCCATCTCGTGTTGCAGCTTAGAGATAGTGTTCCCCGCACACGCG